>NZ_CP046104.1:4714322-5027675 GCF_009707425.1 Micromonospora sp. WMMC415
CGCTTAGGGGCCTTAGCTGGTGATCTGGGCTGTTTCCCTCTCGACTACGAAGCTTATCCCCCGCAGTCTCACTGCCGCGCTCTCACTTACCGGCATTCGGAGTTTGGCTGATTTCGGTAAGCTTGTGGGCCCCCTAGACCATCCAGTGCTCTACCTCCGGCAAGAAACACGCGACGCTGCACCTAAATGCATTTCGGGGAGAACCAGCTATCACGGAGTTTGATTGGCCTTTCACCCCTAACCACAGGTCATCCCCCAACTTTTCAACGTTGGTGGGTTCGGCCCTCCACGCGGTCTTACCCGCGCTTCAGCCTGCCCATGGCTAGATCACTCCGCTTCGGGTCTAGGACACGCGACTGAATCGCCCTATTCAGACTCGCTTTCGCTACGGCTCCCCCACACGGGTTAACCTCGCCACATGCCACTAACTCGCAGGCTCATTCTTCAAAAGGCACGCCGTCACCCCGCAAGGCTCCGACGGATTGTAGGCGAACGGTTTCAGGTACTATTTCACTCCCCTCCCGGGGTACTTTTCACCATTCCCTCACGGTACTCGTCCGCTATCGGTCACCAGGAAGTATTTAGGCTTACCAGGTGGTCCTGGCAGATTCACGGCAGATTTCAGGAGTCCGCCGCTACTCGGGAACACCCACAGAAGACCAGCTGCTTTCACCTACCGGACTATCACCGTCTACGGTCGGCCTTTCCAGACCATTCGACTAACAACTGGCTTTGTAACTCCTCACACGAGTGTCAGCTCGTGTAGCAGGGTCCCACAACCCCGACCACGCAACCCCTGACAGGTATCACACGCAGCCGGTTTAGCCTCAATCCGCTTTCGCTCGCCACTACTCACGGAATCACTGTTGTTTTCTCTTCCTACGGGTACTGAGATGTTTCACTTCCCCGCGTTCCCTCCACACACCCTATGAGTTCAGGTGCGGGTGACACCACATGACTGATGCCGGGTTCCCCCATTCGGACACCCTGGGATCACAGCTCGGTTGACAGCTCCCCCAGGCCTATCGCGGCCTCCCACGTCCTTCATCGGCTCCTGGTGCCAAGGCATCCACCGTTCGCCCTTGACAACTTGACCACAAAGATGCTCGCGTCCACTGTGCAATTCTCAACAAACGACCAACCCACAACCCGAAACACCCCACACCAGCAACCCCACCCCCACGGGGGCAGCATCCGGTATGCGAGGCCAGGCCGTGCCTGGCAACCAACCCTGGAACTCAACTCCAGGTCATGGTTTCCGAAAGGACAACCACCGGTTGTTCCTTCAGGACCCAACAGGGTGCCCATCATCCTCCCCCAGCCGCACCAGGACCCCGTTCCACACCACCGAAGTGGCCGTACTAGGAAGAACCCGGCCGTTGCCAGGGAAAAACTCGCCAGTGTCTCCGCCAATCGAGCACCCCGACCCGACATCCGCGGGCCGCGGGCTCCATACCACCCTTCGGTGGATGGTGCTCCTTAGAAAGGAGGTGATCCAGCCGCACCTTCCGGTACGGCTACCTTGTTACGACTTCGTCCCAATCGCCAGCCCCACCTTCGACGGCTCCCTCCCTGACGGGTTGGGCCACCGGCTTCGGGTGTTGCCGACTTTCGTGACGTGACGGGCGGTGTGTACAAGGCCCGGGAACGTATTCACCGCAGCGTTGCTGATCTGCGATTACTAGCGACTCCGACTTCACGGGGTCGAGTTGCAGACCCCGATCCGAACTGAGACCGGCTTTTTGGGATTCGCTCCACCTCACGGTATCGCAGCCCATTGTACCGGCCATTGTAGCATGCGTGAAGCCCTGGACATAAGGGGCATGATGACTTGACGTCATCCCCACCTTCCTCCGAGTTGACCCCGGCAGTCTTCGATGAGTCCCCGCCATAACGCGCTGGCAACATCGAACGAGGGTTGCGCTCGTTGCGGGACTTAACCCAACATCTCACGACACGAGCTGACGACAGCCATGCACCACCTGTGACCGCCCCCGAAGGACCCGACATCTCTGCCGGTTTTGCGGCCATGTCAAACCCAGGTAAGGTTCTTCGCGTTGCATCGAATTAATCCGCATGCTCCGCCGCTTGTGCGGGCCCCCGTCAATTCCTTTGAGTTTTAGCCTTGCGGCCGTACTCCCCAGGCGGGGCGCTTAATGCGTTAGCTGCGGCACAGGGAACCGGAGAGGCCCCCCACACCTAGCGCCCAACGTTTACAGCGTGGACTACCAGGGTATCTAATCCTGTTCGCTCCCCACGCTTTCGCTCCTCAGCGTCAGTATCGGCCCAGAGACCCGCCTTCGCCACCGGTGTTCCTCCTGATATCTGCGCATTTCACCGCTACACCAGGAATTCCAGTCTCCCCTACCGAACTCTAGCCTGCCCGTATCGACTGCAGGCCCGCAGTTGAGCCGCGGGTTTTCACAGTCGACGCGACAAGCCGCCTACGAGCTCTTTACGCCCAATAAATCCGGACAACGCTCGCGCCCTACGTCTTACCGCGGCTGCTGGCACGTAGTTGGCCGGCGCTTCTTCTGCAGGTACCGTCACTTCCGCTTCGTCCCTGCTGAAAGAGGTTTACAACCCGAAGGCCGTCATCCCTCACGCGGCGTCGCTGCATCAGGCTTCCGCCCATTGTGCAATATTCCCCACTGCTGCCTCCCGTAGGAGTCTGGGCCGTGTCTCAGTCCCAGTGTGGCCGGTCGCCCTCTCAGGCCGGCTACCCGTCGTCGCCTTGGTAGGCCATCACCCCACCAACAAGCTGATAGGCCGCGAGCCCATCCCAGGCCGAAAAACTTTCCACCCCCCACCATGCGGCAGGAAGTCCTATCCGGTATTAGCCCCGGTTTCCCGGGGTTATCCCAAAGCCTAGGGCAGGTTGCTCACGTGTTACTCACCCGTTCGCCGCTCGAGTACCCCGAAGGGCCTTTCCGCTCGACTTGCATGTGTTAAGCACGCCGCCAGCGTTCGTCCTGAGCCAGGATCAAACTCTCCAACAAAAACCTGTTGAAAAACTGTCCCGACAACAAAGTGTTGCCAAAGGAATCCCAACCAGCCGAAACCACAGCCTCGACCAGTCCGGGGTATAAAACAATTTGGCACTGGCTTATCAAGCACCCTGTTGAGTTCTCAAAGAACAACCACACACCATCAGAAACCCACACCGTGGGCCCCATCCGGGGCTTCACTCCCACCCACCGCTCTCGCGCCGGGCACTTTTACTACGTTACCCGGTGGTTTCCGCCGTGTCAAACCGCTCTGTGGCGCTTTGTCGTGCTTCACACCATTTTCCGGGGCACCACATCGCGACCGACTCTCGTCGTTCGCTTCATGGTTCCAGCAGACCGGCCGCTGCGGTTTCCCGCGAGCGCGCCCGGCTCCCTGCCGGCCGTTAACCTTACCCGGTCGGTTCCGCCTCACCAAATCCGCCTCCCGGCAGATCCGGGGCACCGCCCGGTCCAGGTTCGCACGGATAGCAACCGCACGCCCCTGAGGTCATTCCCGCGCTCCGGCCGTTCAGGACTTTCGCCCTTTTTCGCCCGTTCCGCGCTGGCAGAGAGAAAGGTACGCGTCCGGCGGAGTGATCGTCAAATCCGCCGGACGCGTCCCCGGTCACACTCTCGACGTACGCCTATTTCCGCAGCTCGACGCCCGCGAACGAGCGCTTGCCGCGGCGCAGCACCAGGTACCGGCCGTGCAACAGGTCCTCCGGGGTGACCACCGCGTCGGCCGACGTCACCCGGTTGTTGTTGATGTAGGCGCCCCCCTCGGCGATGACCCGCCGCGCCTCCTTGTTGCTCGGCACCAGGCCCGACTCCCTGAGCAGGCTGGCCACATCGGGCAGCTCGTCGAGGTGGACCAGCCCGGCCTCGGTGAGCGCCGCCCGCAGGGTGACCGGGGACAGCTCCTCCAACGAGCCCCGCCCGAAGAGAGCCTGGCTGGCCGCGACGACCTGGGCCATCTCCCGCTCGCCGTGCACGAGGGTGGTGAGCTCCTCGGCCAGGGCCCGCTGGGCGGCCCGGGCCGCCGGCCGTTCCGCCGTCTCCTTCTCCAGCGCCTCCAGGTCCGCCCGTGGACGGAAGCTGAAGAATCGCAGGTACCGGCTCACGTCCCGGTCGTCGACGTTGACCCAGAACTGGTAGAAGGCATACGGGCTGGTCATCTCCGGGTCCAGCCAGATGGCGCCACCCTCGGTCTTGCCGAACTTCGTCCCGTCCGACCTGGTCACCAGAGGCGTGGTGAAGGCCTCGACCGGGCCGGCACCCCGGCGGCGGATGTAGTCGACGCCGGCGGTGATGTTGCCCCACTGGTCGGAGCCGCCGTACTGGAGCTGGCAGCCGTGCCGGCGGTGCAGCTCGAAGAAGTCGTTGGCCTGCAGCAGCTGGTAGCTGAACTCGGTGAAGCTGATCCCGCTCTCCAGCCGGGCCCTGACCACCTCGCGGGCCAGCATCTTGTTGACCGGGAAGTGCTTGCCGACGTCGCGCAGGAACTCGACCACCGACATCTCGGCGGTCCAGTCCAGGTTGTTGACCAGCTGCGCCGCGTTGGCGCCCTGGTACGACACGAACGGCGCGAGCTGCTCGCGGATCCGGGCGACCCAGCCGGCCACGACCTCCGGCGGGTTGAGCGTGCGCTCCGCGCTCTCCTTCGGGTCGCCGATCTGGCCGGTCGCACCGCCCACCAGCAGCAGCGGCCGGTGGCCGGCGAGCTGGAGCCGCCGGGCGGTGGTGACCTGCATGAGGTGGCCGACGTGCAGGCTCGGCGCGGTGGGGTCGAAGCCCACATAGAAGGCCGCTCCCGGGCCGTCGAGCAGCGCGCGCAGCTCGTCCAGGCCGGTGGAGTCCTGGATCAGGCCGCGCCACCGCAGGTCGTCGAAGAGAGAGTCCCGCCCGGACGGCGGGAGGCTGGTGTCGGTCACGGTCACCGATTCTCCCCCATGACCGGCCTCCGCCCGTACCGGGTTTGCCGGTCCGGTGCCCGCTACGCTGGCCGCCTGCTCATTGAGGAGGGGTCTTCGTGGACGAGCCGGACCTGACGGGTGGTTTCGTGGCGCTGCTCGGTCTGAAGTTCGATGAGGCGAGTGCCGACCGGGTGGTCATCCGGTGGCAGGTCCGCCCCGAGCTGCACCAGCCGTTCGGCATCCAGCACGGCGGCGTGTACTGCTCGGTCGTGGAGACCGCGGCCAGCGTCGGCGGCGCTCTGTGGCTGGGTGACCGGGGCCAGGTGGTCGGCGTGTCGAACCAGACCGACTTCCTCCGCGCGGTCCGCGACGGGGAGCTGACCGCCGTCGGGACGCCCGTGCACCGGGGTCGCAGCCAGCAGCTGTGGCAGGTGGAGGTCACCGACGGCGACGACCGGCTGATCGCGCGCGGCCAGGTCCGCCTCCAGAACCTCACGCCCGCCTGACCGCCGCCACCGCCGGCCCGTCCCGGCCGCCCCGCACCGCGCCGGCCCGACCCGGTACGCGCACAGCCCGCCCGCCGGAGGCCACGCGACCGCCGGGACGGTGGAGGTCGGGCGGTGACCGGTCAGGAGCGGGACGGGTCGAGGGCCGGGGTGGCCTCGTCGTCGCGGGCGGGCGCGGCCCGGCGTACCCGCACCTGGTCGATGGCGCGGTGGTCGACGCGGGTCACCTCCAGCTCCCACCCGTCGACCGTGACGCTCTCCCCGGCCACGGTCGGGATGTGGCCGAGGCCGGCGAGGACCAGCCCGGCGACCGTGGTGTAGTCGCCGCTGGGCCGGCCGGGCAGGTCGACGCCGACATCGGGTAGGTCGTGCACGGGGAACGTGCCGGGCAGCAGCATCGACCCGTCCGGGTCGGTGCGTACCGAGCGGACGTCCCGGTCGGTCTCGTCGTAGATCTCGCCGACGATCTCCTCGAGGATGTCCTCGAGGGTGACGATCCCGTCGACCGCGCCGCGCTCGTCCACCACCAGGGCGATGTGCTGCCGCTCCGCCTTGAACTGGCGCAGCGCCTCGACCACCGGCAGCGAGTCGGGCAGCAGCATCGGCGGGCGGGCGATCTCGTCGACCGGCCGGGCGTCCGGCATGCCGACCAGGTCACGCAGGTGGATCACGCCGACCGCGTCGTCGAGCCCGCCGTGCCGGACCACCGGCGCCCGGGAGTGGCCGGTGGCGGCGAGCACCAGCCGGGCGGCCTCCGCGGTGGTGCCGCTGTCGAGCGTGAAGACCTGCAACCGGGGTACGAGCACCGCCTTGAGCTGCCGGTCGGCGATCTCCACCGCCCCGGCGATGATCATGCGCTGTTCCTTGGTGAAGCCGTGGTTGCTGGCGACGATGTCACGTAGCTCGTCCGGGCCGATCTCGTCCGGCTCGTGCTTCGGGTCGAGCCCCACCAGGCGGACCACCAGGTCGCTGGTCGCGCCGAGCGCCCAGACCGCCGGCCGGGTGAGACCGGCGAGCACGTCCAGCGGGCGGGCCACCAGCAGCGCCCACCGCTCGGCGGCCTGCATGGCGATCCGCTTCGGCGCCAACTCGCCGAAGACCAGCGTGACGAACGTCAGCGCCAGGGTGACCAGCACGATCGCGACCGTCTCGGCGGCGCCGCCCAGCGGCGCCAGCAGCGGCACCAGGGGCCGGGCCAGGGACACCGCGGCGGCCGCCGAGGCCAGGAACCCGGCCAGGGTGATGCCGATCTGGATGGTGGCGAGGAAACGGTTCGGGTCGCGGGCGAGGCGGGCCAGCGTACGCCCGGCCCGGCTGGTGCGTTCGAGGCGCTGGATCTGGCTGTCCCGCAGCGACACCAGCGCCATCTCGCTGCCCGCGAAGAGCGCGTTCAGGACGACCAGGACACCCACCAGGGCCAGTTGGCTCCCGTAGCTCTGCACGCCGGGTACTCCTCCTGCGGACCGCGCCGGCGTCCGTCGCCGGCACCGCCGGGCGGGGCGGCGCCGGCGTACGCGCATCTGTGCCCCGCGGAGGAGCCACCGAACCCTCGGCGGGGAGGTGTCACGCCGAGGCGGGCAGATCCAGCACGTACGCGTCGCCCTGGGGGCGGAACCCGAGCCGGTGGTAATAGGGCGCGACCATGCCGGGCGGGCTGACCACCCGGCGGAACCCGCGGTCGGTGAACAGCCGGCTGCGCCGGTACACGAACTCGCCCGGGGTGAAGTCGCGGAACCGGCGGGTGACGTAGTCGAGGTCGATCTGCGCCACCCCGCCGGGCTCGGCGTGCGACAGCACCACCCCGACGACCTCGTCGGCCTTCATCACCACGAACGCCGACCGCTCCCCCTCCGGCGGCCAGGTGAAGCCGGGGTTGAACCGGGCGATGTCGGCCGCGTGCACGCGGAGGGTGTGGGCCAGGAACTGGTCGTCGACGCCCACCTCGACCACCTCGTAGGTCGCCTCGTCGTGCCGGGTGGCGAGCATGGTGCGCAGGTACCAGACGTTGATCGCCGCCAGCACCACGTTCAACCCGACCATCGGCCACACCTGCACCGCGGCGTTGTAGCCGATGAGGATGAGGCAGCCGATCAGGTTCAGGGCGCGCAGCCGGAGGATGCGCGTCTGCAGCAGCGACCAGACCAGCACCGCGGAGCCGGTCCAGCCGATCAGTTCCAGCCAGTTCACCCCGCGAGGGTAGTGCCTGCCCTGGTCAGGCCGGGTCGGGGGCCTGGCCCGACAGCTCCAGGATCCACTCCTCGACCTCGGCGCCGCGTCCGTGGGCGTAGCCGCGGTCCTCGCCGGTGACGACGAACCCGCACTTGCGGAGCACCGCGAGCGACGCCCGGTTGTCCTTGGCGGCGCGGGCGTGCACCGGCCGGCGGGACACCTCACCCAACAGGGCGGCGAGCGCCCCGGTGGCGTACCCCCGGCCCCACCGGCGGGGGTCGATCCAGTAGCTGACCTCGGTGCGCCCGTCGGCCGGGAAAACGTTCACGTGGCCGACCACCTCGCCGTCGACGACCACCGTGCGCGACATCACGGCCGGGTCCGCGCGGACCCGGCGCCAGTGGGCGTCGAACGCGGCGCGGTCTGCCGGGTCCGCCGGGCCGAACGCCGCCATCCAGTTGGCCTCGGCGTCCAACTGGTGGGTGAAGAAGAGCGGCAGATCGTCGTCGAGCACCGGGCGCAGTCGCAGTTGGGCGGTCACAGACGCCGAGGATAGGGCGTGGGGCCGACATTACGGACGAGCGGCGGCGGGCCGGGCCCGCCGCGGATCGGGACCTCTGGCCCGCACGGGGTCCCGTCCGGCCCTGCCGGGGCCACGGCGCTCGGGGCTACCAACGAAGGGGGACGACGTCCCGCGGGCGACGGAGGAGGCCGGCAGCGATGACGAGATACGTCTACGACTTCATCGAGGGCGACCGGAGCAGGGCGGACCTGCTCGGCGGCAAGGGCGCGAACCTGGCCGAGATGACGCGGCTCGGGCTGCCGGTGCCGCCCGGCTTCACCGTGACCACGGAGGCGTGCCGGGCGTACCTGGCCGAGGGCCGGCCGCCGGTCGGCCTGTTCGACGAGGTCAACGCGCACCTGCGGGAGATCGAGGCCCGGCTGGACCGGCGGCTCGGCGACCCGCACGACCCGTTGCTGCTCGCGGTCCGCTCCGGTGGGCGGTACTCGATGCCGGGGATGATGGAGACGATCCTCGACATCGGCCTCAACGACGCCACGGTGGCCGGCCTGGCCGCGCGGACCGGTGACGAGCGCTTCGCATGGGACTCCTACCGCCGCTTGATCCAGATGTTCGGGCGGACCGTGCACGGCGTACCGGCCGAGGAGTTCGAACGGGAGCTGGCCGCGGTCCGCGCCGCCGCCGGGCCGGCCGGGCCGGACGCGGCGACGCTGCGCGCGCTGGTCGACACGTACAAGAAGGTGTACGCCGGGCAGGTCGGGCACGACTTCCCCCAGGCCCCGCACGAGCAGCTCTACCTGGCCGTCCGCGCGGTCTTCGAGTCGTGGAACGCCGAGCGCGCGGTGCTCTACCGCCGACGCGAGCACATCCCGGACGACCTCGGCACCGCGGTCACCGTGATGGCGATGGTCTTCGGCAACCTGGGCGCGGACTCCGGCACCGGGGTGGCGTTCACCCGCGACCCGGCCACCGGGGAGCCGGGCGTGTACGGCGACTACCTGCCCGACGCGCAGGGCGAGGACGTGGTGGCCGGCGTCCGGAACACGGTGCCGCTGGCCGAGCTGGAACGGACCGACCCGGCGAGCTTCGGCGAGCTGATGCGGATCATGGGTGTCCTGGAACGGCACTACCGGGACCTGTGCGACGTGGAGTTCACCATCGAGCGCGGCCGGTTGTGGATGTTGCAGACCCGGGTCGGCAAGCGCACGCCCGGCGCGGCGTTCACGATCGCCGCGCAGCTCGTCGACGAGGGCCTGATCACTGCCGACGAGGCGCTGCACCGGGTCGACGGCGGCCAGCTGGCCCAGCTGATGTTCCCGGCGTTCGACCTCGCGGTGGCGCCGCCGCCGCTCACCACCGGGGTCGGCGCGTCGCCCGGCGCGGCGGTCGGCGCGATCGTCTTCGACTCGGCGGCTGCCGTCGCGGCGACCGGACCGGTGATCCTGGTCCGGCAGGAGACCAACCCGGACGACCTGCCCGGCATGATCGCCGCCTCGGGTGTGCTCACCGCGCGCGGTGGCAAGACGTCGCACGCCGCCGTGGTGGCCCGCGGCATGGGACGGACCTGCGTCTGCGGCGCCGAGGAGCTGCGGATCGACGCGGAGCGCGGCGAGGTCGTGGTCGGCGACCGGGTGCTCCGGGCCGGTGACGTGGTCTCCGTCGACGGCAGCACCGGCGCGGTGTACCCCGGCGAGGTGCCGGTCGCGCCGTCCCCTGTCGCCCGCTACCTCGCCGGTGAGCTGGTCCCGGAGTCCGACCGCCTGGTCGCCGCCGTGGACCGGCTGCTCCGGCACGCCGACGCGGTCCGCCGGCTGGGGGTGCGCGCCAACGCCGACACGGCCGTCGACGCCCGGCGGGCCCGCGCGTACGGGGCGGCCGGGATCGGGCTGTGCCGGACCGAGCACATGTTCCTCGGCGAGCGCCGGGAGTTGGTGGAGCGCGTGATCCTCGCCGACGACCCGGCGACCCGGGCCACCGCCCTGGCCGCGCTGCTGCCCGTGCAGCGGGCGGACTTCGTCGAGATCCTGGCCGCGATGGACGGGCTTCCGGTGACGGTCCGGCTGCTCGACCCGCCGCTGCACGAGTTCCTGCCACCCCTGCACGAGCTGACCGCCCGGGTGGCCCGCGCCGAGGCGCTGGGCGAGGACCCGGGACGGGACGGCGTCCTGCTGGCGGCCGTCCGGCGGATGCACGAGGCGAACCCCATGCTGGGGCTGCGCGGGGTTCGGCTCGGCCTGGCCGTTCCCGGCCTGTTCGCCGTGCAGGTCCGGGCCCTCGCCGAGGCGGCGGCGCAGCGGGTCAGCGCCGGCGGGGACCCCCGGCCGGAGATCATGGTCCCGCTCGTCACCGACGTGCGGGAGCTGACCGCCGTCCGCGCCGAGATCGAGGAGGTCCTCGCCGGCGTACCGGGCGTCCCACCGATCCCGGTCGGCACGATGGTCGAGACGCCCCGCGCCGCGCTGACCGCCGGGGACCTCGCCCACGAGGCGCACTTCTTCTCCTTCGGCACCAACGACCTGACCCAGACGACCTGGGCGTTCTCCCGCGACGACGTGGAGGCCACGTTCGTCGGCACGTACCTGGAGCGCGGCATCCTCGGCGTCTCCCCGTTCGAGACGGTCGACGCGGCCGGAGTGGGCCGGCTGGTCCGGCTGGCCGTGGCCGAGGGTCGGGCGGCCCGCCCGGACCTCACCGTCGGGCTGTGCGGGGAGCACGGCGGCGACCCGGCGTCGATCGCCTTCTTCGCCGACGCCGGCCTGGACTACGTCTCGTGCTCGCCGTACCGGGTGCCGATCGCCCGGCTGGCCGCCGGCCGGGCCGCCGTCGACCCGGCCGGCGGCGCGTCCGACTCCCGTTGAGAGGGGTGGCTGCCATGACCGCGATCCTCAACCCCACCGGACCCGCGCCGTCCACCCCGCCGGTCCCCCGGCCGGCAGCCGCTGCGGCGGAGCGCCCGGCGGCCGGCGTACCCGTCGGTCCGGTGCTGGACCTGCCGGGCGAGCCGGCGGCGGCGCTGGTGCCGGTCAACCGCGACGGCCGGCCGGTCGGGGCGTTCGTCCTCTCCGACGGCCGGGTGCGCTACCGGCCGGTGCTCGACCCGGACCGGCTGCTCGCCGCGACGGCCGGTGTCGTCGCGCTCGGCCTGCTCGCGGCCGGTGCGGCGGTGGCCGCCCGGCGCCGGCCGCCGGCGATCGGCACGGTGACCATGGGACCGGGCGGCTGGGTCAGCCTCAAGGGTCTGCCGCTGCCGCCGGCACGGACGCCGCGTCCCTGGTGGGCACGCCTGCTGCGGGCCCGCCGCCTGGTCGTCCAGCGCTGACCGACCCGCGGGCGCCGCCGTCCCCCGGCCCGGCGCCCGCCACGGCCGCGTGTCCCGCGCGGCCCGCCGTCCCCGGTCGGGGCGCGGACGTCGTCCCCCTGCCGTCCGCGCCCCGCCGGGGCGGCCCCGTCTCGTCGACGGGGGCCGGAGGTCCCGGTCCGGCCGGTCCTGCGCCTCTCCCCGGTTCGGGCCGGGAGGACGAGGCTGGTGACAGGAACCGAGAGGAAGCGATGAAGGGAGGTCCCGATGCGTGCCACCGTCGTCACCGCGTTCGACCGTCCACTGGAGATCCTCGACGTGCCGGTCCCGGAACCCGGCCCCGGCCAGGTGCTGGTCCGGATCGAGGCGAGCGGGCTCTGCCACACCGACATCCACGCCGCCCGGGGTGACTGGCCGGTCAAGCCGAACCCGCCGTTCGTTCCGGGGCACGAGGGCGTCGGCATCGTCGAGCGGGTCGGCCCCGGCGTCACCGAACACGCCGTGGGCGACCGGGTCGCCCTGCCCTGGCTCGGCTGGGCCTGCGGCACCTGCGACTACTGCGTCAGCGGCTGGGAGACGCTGTGCGAGTCCCAGCGCAACACCGGCTACTCCGTCGACGGCGCGCACGCCGAGTACGCCGTCGCGTCCGCCCGGTACGCGGTGCGCGTGCCCGACGGCGTGAACCCGGTCGAGGCCGCGCCGCTGACCTGCGCCGGGGTCACCACGTACAAGGCGGTGAAGGTCGCCGACGTGCGACCCGGCGACCGGGTGGCGATCTTCGGCATCGGCGGGCTCGGACACCTCGCGCAGCAGTACGCGCAGCTGCACGGCGGCGAGACGGTCGCCGTGGACGTGACCGCCGAGAAGCTGGCCCTGGCCACCGACCTCGGCGCGACGCACACGGTGAACGCGGCCGCGGTCGACCCGGTCGAGGCGATCACCGCCCTCGGCGGCGTGGATGTGGCCGTCGTGCTGGCCGCCAGCCCGACCGTGATCGAGCAGGCACACCGCTGCCTGCGCCGAGGCGGCCGGCTCGTGCTGGTGTCGCTGCCGAAGGACAACTCGATCACCCTGCCGGTGTTCGAGACCGTCCTGAAGGGCATCCGGGTGCTCGGCTCGATCGTCGGCACCCGCGCCGACCTCGCCGAGGTGTTCCGGCTGCACGCCGCCGGCCGTACCCGGGTCGTCCTGGAGACCCGCAAGCTCGACGAGATCAACGAGGCGATCGAGGACGTGCTCGCCGGCCGGGTCGCCGCCCGCCTGGTGATCCAGCCCTGAACCCCGCTGTCCGGCCCGGCCGCCCCTGCACACCGGCGGCCGGGCCGCGGGCTGCCCACCGGGCGGTTGCGGCACCCGCGGGCCGCGGCGCCGCGACAATGGCGGCATGGCGATGAACGTACGACCCACGCGTGCGCTCGGGGCGGCTGCCGGCGGCGCCGGCGCGGCCGGGGCGGCGTCTCTCGGGGCCCTCGCGGTGGGTGCCCTGGCCGTGGGCGCGGTCGCGGTGGGCGCGCTGGCGGTCGGGCGGCTCGCGATCCGGCGGGCGGTGATCCGGGAGCTGCGCATCGGCCGGCTGGAGGTCGACGAGGTGGTGGTGCGCTCGCGCGACGGGTAGCGGGCCGACGGAGACCGTTGGGGGCGCCGCCGCCGCGCCGGTCAGCCCGTCGGCGGGAGCGCGGTCGGGTAGCCGTACACGTCGAGCAGCCGCCCCCGGGCCGCCTGGAGGCGGTCCACCACGATGGCCATGAAGCGCGTGGTCAGCTCCTTGCCCAGGGCGTCGTCGGTCTCGATGAGCCGGCGGACGGCCGCGGCGGTGAACTCCACCGCCGTACTGCGCTGGACGGCCACCGCGCCGAACTGCCAGCGGTACGGCGGGAAGAGCCAGGACCAGCCCAGCACGCCGCCCGGACCGATCGACTCGATCACGACGGCACCGCGGCCGGGCACCGTGACGTCCAGCACCACCTCACCGCCCCGTACCAGCCAGAAACGCTCCGCCGGACGTCCCGGCTGGAACAGCCGCTGGCCGGGGTGCCACACCACCGGGCGCGCGTACGCGGCGAGCCGCGACAGCGACGCCTCGGGCAGCTCGGCGACGAACGGGTGTGCGCGGAGCACGTCGAGTGTGGTCATGGTCGCCGCCCTCCCGACCCGGGTACGGATCCGCCACGTCCATGTCACCCCGTCGGGAACCGGCGCGGCAGGGCCGTTGGTCCCGGATCGTGCGGGAGATCGCCCCTGCCCGGCCGTCCGGACGCGTCCCACGCTGGACGTGGGACGGTGCGCCGGCGGGGCGCGCCACGGCAAGACTCGGAGGGCCGCGGTGGCCGGGGGCGTACGCACGATGACGGAACTCGCCACGGCGCCGCCGTCGACGGGCGGCCTGACCTCGGCGGAGGCCGCCGCGCGGCTGCGGGCGGACGGCCCGAACGCGGCGGCCGCGCCGCACCGCCGGCACCTCGCCACCCGGGTGCTGCGCCAGCTCACCGACCCTCTCGTCGCGCTGCTGCTGGCGGCCGCCGTGGTCACGACGGTGCTGCGCGACTACCCGGACACCGCCGTGATCCTGCTGGTCGTGCTGGTCAACACCGCGATCGGCGTGATCCAGGAGGTCCGCGCCGACCGCGCCATCGCCGCCCTGGACCAGCTCGCGGCGCCGACCGCCCGGGTGGTCCGGGACGGCCGGGACCTGGTCCTGCCCGCCGCCGAGGTGGTCGTCGGCGACCTGGTCCGGGTCGAGGCCGGGGACGTGGTCCCCGCCGACCTGCTGCTCACCGACGCCGCCCGGCTCGGCGTGGACGAGTCGGCGCTCACCGGCGAGTCGGTGCCGGTCAGCCGGGTGACGGGTGCGGAGGCGAGCGCGGGAACGGTGGTCACCACCGGCCGCGCCACCGGGACGGTGGTGCGCACCGGCGCCGCCAGCGCCCTGGGCCGGATCACCGCCCTGGTCACCGCGACCCGGCCGGCCGCCACCCCGCTACAGCGGCGGCTGGCCGCCCTCGGCCGGGTCCTGGGCCTGGCCGCCGTGGTCCTGTCCGGGCTGGTCTTCATCGTCGGCGTCCTGGGCGGCCGGCCCGTGGTCGACATGGCGGTCACCGCGGTGAGCCTGGTGGTGGCGGCGGTGCCGGAGTCGTTGCCCGCCGTGGTGACGCTCGCTCTCGCGCTCGGCGCCCGCCGGATGGCCGGCGCCCGGGCGATCCCCCGCCGGCTGCACGCGGTGGAGACGCTCGGCTCGGTCACCGTCATCGCGTCCGACAAGACCGGCACCCTCACCGAGGGACGGATGGCCGTGCAGCACGCCGTCACCGCCGACGGCGCCGGCTACGGGATCACCGGGACGGGGTACGCGCCGCACGGTGCCGTGCACCGCCGGGGCGAGCCGGTGCCGGTGCCGGACGAGCTGCGCCGGCTGGCGCGGGCGGGACTGCTGTGCAACGACGCCACCCTGGCCCCGCCCACCGACGAGCGGCCGGAGTGGGCGGCGGTCGGTGACCCGCTCGAAGCCGCGCTGGTGGCGTTCGCCGCCCGCTGCGGCCTCGACCCGGAGCGCACCAGGGCCGCCTGGCCACGGGTCGCCGAGGCTCCGTTCGACCAGGATCTGCGGCGGATGACCACGGTGCACCGCTCGTGCGACGGCCGGCACCTGGTGGTCTGCAAGGGCGCGCCGGAGAACGTGCTCGCCCGGCCGCTCGTCGACGCCACCGACGCGGACATCGCCGACCTGACCGCCGCCGCACACCGGCTCGCCGCCGAGGGGCTGCGGGTGCTCGCGGTCGCCTCCGCCATCGTCGACGCGCCGCCGGCCGACCCGGCCCGGCCGACCGGGCTGCTCCCGGCCGGGCTGGTCGCGGTCGGCGACCCGCTGCGCGCCGGGGCGGCCGACATCGCCGGCGACTTCGGCGCCGCCGGGGTGCGCCTCCTCCTCGTCACCGGCGACCACCCGGCCACCGCCGCCGCGATCGGCGGCCAGCTCGGGCTCTGGCGGGACGGCGACCCGCTCGCCCGCGGCGACGACGGCGGCCTGGCCGACGCGCACCCCGACACCCGGGTGTACGCGCGGACACAGCCCGACCAGAAGCTGGACATCATCGCCGGGCTGCAGGCCCGCGGGCACGTGGTGGCGATGACCGGGGACGGCGTGAACGACGCCCCGGCGCTGCGCCGCGCCGACATCGGCGTGGCGATGGGCGGCGGCACCGAAGTGGCCCGGCAGGCCGCCGATCTGGTGCTCGTCGACGACGACCTGTCCACGGTGGCCGCCGCCATCGGCGAGGGCCGCCGGATCTACGACAACATCCGCCGGTTCCTGCGGTACGCCCTCTCCGGCGGCGTCGCCGAGATCGCGGTGATGCTGCTCGGGCCGCTGTTCGGGCTGGCCGTACCGCTGCTGCCGGCGCAGATCCTCTGGGTCAACCTGCTCACCCACGGCGTACCCGGGGTGGCGCTGGGCGCGGAGCCGGCCGAGCCGGGCACGTTGCGGCGGGCGCCCCGCTCACCCTCGGAGTCGGTGCTCGGCGCCGGCCTCGGGCGCGACGTGCTGCTCACCGGCGCGCTGATCGGGACCGTCGTGCTCGGCGCCGGGGTGGCCGCCGCGTGGGCCGAGCGGCCGTGGCAGTCGGTGGTGTTCGTGGTCCTCGGCCTGGCACAGCTCGGTGTGGCGCTCGCGGTCCGCGCACCCCGCCCGGCCGGTGCGAGGCGCGGCAACCGGGCGCTGCCGCTCGCCGTGGCGGTCTCGGCGTCGCTCCAGGTCGCCGGGGTGCTGCTGCCGCCGCTGCGGGAGCTGCTCGGGACCGCACCGCTGGACGCCGTGGAGCTGCTGGCCTGCGCCGCCGTGAGCGTCCTGCCCGGGCTGGTCCTACGCCTGACCCGCCGGGACGGGACCAAGGACCCGGGCCTCGGGACGACCGCCTCTGACGGCCGCGCCGTGGGCGCGGCAGGCTGAGGGTGAAGGGAAGGAGAACGTCATGACGATCAACACCGGTGCCCCCGTCGTGGTGGGTGTGGACGGCTCCGCCGCCGCGCTGGACGCGGTCCGCGTCGCGGCCCGGGAGGCGGAGTACCGGCAGCGTCCGCTGCGGGTCGTGCACGCCTTCATCTGGCCGCTGACCGGCGCCCCGCTGACCCCGGTTCCCGGCGCTCCGGTCACCGCCGGACTGCGTAACCAGGCGGAGCGGTACGTCGCCGAGGCCGTCGACGAGGCCCGCAAGGTCTTCCCGGAGCTGCGCGTCGCGGGCGTGGTCGTCGACGGCGCGCCGACTCCGGTGCTGCTGGACGAGGCGCGGGAGGCCGCACTGGTGGTGCTCGGCCACCGGGGCCTCGGCGGCTTCGCCGGCCTGCTGCTCGGATCGGTCACCGTGCAGGTGTCCGCCCGCGCCCAGTGCCCGGTGCTGGTGGTACGCGGTGAGCCGCGCGCCGACGGCCCGGTCGTGGTGGGCGTCGACGGCTCCGAGCTGTCCACCGAGGCGATCGGCTTCGCGTTCGAGGAGGCGGCCCGCCGGGACGCCCCGCTGGTCGCGGTGCACGCCTGGCTCTACCCGACCCCGGTCGGCCCCGGTGACATCCTGCCCCTCGTCTACGACCTCGACGCGTTCGGCGCGGAGGAGGAGCGGCTCCTCGCCGAGTCGCTCGCCGGGTTCGCCGAGCGGTACCCGCAGGTTCCGGTGCGGCACCGCCTGGTGCGCGGCTCTCCCGGCCGGGTCCTCGTGGACGAGTCGAAGGGGGCCCAGTTGGTGGTGGTCGGCGCGCACGGGCACGGCGCCCTCGGCGGCCTGCTGCTCGGCTCGGTCAGCCACGCCGTGCTGCACCACGCGCACTGCCCGCTGGTCGTCGTGCGGCACCCCCGCAGCTCCTGACGACCGCTCGGTGCCGCCGCGCCGGCCGCCTCGCGGCCGGCGCGGCGGTCGTTCCGGCGCGGCGGTCGTTCCGGCGCGGCGGTCGTTCCGGCGCGGCGGTCGTTCCGGCGCGGCGGTCGTTCCGGCGCGGCGGTCGTTCCGGGACCGGGTTCGGGACGATCACCTGCCGGGAAAGGGACGAGGACCCGCCGGGAAACACCTACCGGTCGGGGGCCGCGCGCCGACAATGACCTGATCGAGTCCGGGAGGGCCGCAATGAACCGACCCGTCGTGGTGGGAGTGGACGGATCGCCGTCGAGCCTCGTGGCGGCGGAGCACGCCGCCCGCGCCGCCCTGCTGCGGTCGTGTCCGCTGCACCTGGTGCACGGCTACCTGCATCCGCTCGGCTACGGCATCCCGCTCAACCCATACGAGCTGGGCGTTCCCGCTCCCAACGAGGAGGCCGGGAAGATGCTGGAGCAGACGGCGGCCGACCTCGCGGGCCGGTGGCCGGGCCTGGAGGTGGCGGTCCGCCAGGTCGCGGGTGGGCCGGGCGCGACGCTGGTGGAGGAGTCGCGCCGGGCGGAGCTGGTCGTGGTGGGCAGCCGGGGCCACGGCGGTTTCGCCGGACTGCTGCTCGGCTCGGTCGGTACGCAGGTCGCCGCCCACGCCCACTGCCCGGTGCTGGTGGTCCGTCCCGCCGAGGAGCCGATCACGGTCGACGGTCCGGTGCTGGTCGGCGTGGACGGGTCGGAGGCAGCCGAACTGGCCGTCGGGTACGCGGCCGAGGAGGCCGCCCGGCGGGGGGCCGAGCTGGTGGTCGCGCACGTGGACCGCCCCGACGAGGAAGGCCCGGCGCAGACCGGGGACCTGGTCGAGACGGCGGCGGCGGCCGCTCGTGGCAGCCACCCGGGCCTGACCGTCACCGTTCGGCTGCTGCTGGCCGACAAGCCCGAACCGGCGCTGATCGAGGCGAGCAGCGGCGCCGCGCTGGTGGTCGTGGGGACCCGCGGACGGGGTGGCTTCGCCGGGATGCTGCTCGGTTCGGTCAGCCAGTCCCTGGTGCAGCACGCACACTGCCCGGTGCTGGTGGCGCACCCCTACGGCCAGGCCCGCTGAGCCGTCCCGGCCCGACGGGACAGCCGGGCCGGGACGGGGCTCAGGCGCCGCGCCGCAGGCCGCCGAGGAGGTCCTCGAAGTCCCCGGTGAGCGCGAACGGGTCGGCGGGGCCGGTGGACGGCACCCGCCGGTGCATCTGGTCGGCCAGTTCGGCGGCGGCCCGCTCGATGCGGCGCCGCAGGGCGCCGTCGGCGGTCCCACCGGACCAGTCCTCGGGAGCCGCGAAGACGGCCGTGGGCACGACGACCGCGTGCAGGTACGCGAACATCGGCCGCAGCGCGTGCTCCAGGGCGAGCGAGTGCCGCGCCGTGCCGCCGGTGGCGCCGGCCAGGACCGGCCGGTCGGCGAGGGCGTCGGAGTCGACCAGGTCGAAGAACGACTTGAACAGCCCGTTGTACGACGCGTTGAAGATGGGCGTCACGGTGATCAGCCCATCGGCGCCGGTCACCGTGTCCAGCACCTCCCGCAGCGCCGGCGACGGGAAGCCGGTGAGCAGGTGGTTGACGATGTCGTGGGCGTGCTCGCGCAGCTCGACGGGGCGTACGTCGACGGTGTCGCCCCGCCGGACCAGCTCGTCGCGGGTGGCGGCGGCGAGCTGGTCGGCGAGCAGCCGGGTCGACGACGGCTGGCGAAGGCCGGCCGAGACGACGGCGAGGGTGCGCTGTGTCATCGCGTCCCCTCGGGGGCACGCCCCGTCACGTCGTCGACGGCGTGGACGGTGCTGTCGGCGCCGCCGCCGGCGGCGGCCACGAGCGCGGCGTGGACGGGCGCCTCGGGCACGTGCGCCGGCCGCAGCGACTCGAACTCCTTGCGGAGCACCGGGACGACCTCCTCGCCGAGGATGTCGAGCTGCTCCAGGACAGTCTTCAGCGGCAGCCCGGCGTGGTCGATGAGGAACAGTTGCCGCTGGTAGTCACCGACGTACTCCCGGAAGGTCAGCGTCCGGTCGATGACCTGCTGCGGGCTGCCGACGGTCAACGGGGTCTGCTCGGTGAACTCCTCCAGGGACGGCCCGTGCCCGTAGACCGGCGCGTTGTCGAAGTACGGGCGGAACTCACGGACCGCGTCCTGCGAGTTGCGCCGCATGAACACCTGCCCACCCAGCCCGACGATGGCCTGGTCGGCGGAGCCGTGACCGTAGTGCTCGAAGCGCTGCCGGTACAGGCCGACCATCCGCTGCGTGTGCTCCTTCGGCCAGAAGATGTGGTTGGCGAAGAAGCCGTCACCGTAGTACGCGGCCTGCTCGGCGATCTGCGGGCTGCGGATCGAGCCGTGCCAGACGAACGGCGGTACGCCGTCCAGCGGCCGGGGCGTCGAGGTGAACGACTGCAGCGGCGTGCGGAACTTCCCGGACCAGTCGACCACGTCCTCGCGCCACAGCCGGCGCAGCAGGTCGTAGTTCTCGATGGTCAGCGGGATGCCGTTGCGGATGTCCTGCCCGAACCACGGGTACACCGGGCCGGTGTTGCCGCGCCCGAGCATCAGGTCCACCCGGCCGTCGGCCAGGTGCTGGAGCATCGCGTAGTCCTCGGCGATCTTCACCGGGTCGTTGGTGGTGATCAGCGTGGTGGCGGTGGACAGCAGCAGCCGAGACGTCCGGGCGGCGATGAAGCCCAGCATGGTGGTCGGCGACGACGGCACGAACGGCGGGTTGTGGTGCTCGCCGGTGGCGAAGACGTCCAGGCCCACCTCCTCGGCCTTCAGCGCGATCGTGACCATGGCCTTGATCCGCTCGCGCTCCGTCGGCTCCCGACCGGTGGTCGGATCGACCGTGACGTCACCGACCGTGAAGACTCCGAAGTGCATGACCCGCTCCCTGAGTGACCGCCGGGACCGCGGTGGCCCCGGACGACCCCCACAACATATTTGACGAGTCAACTATTCCGGTCGCATCGGCCGGCCGGGTGGCCCGGATCACGCCGTCGACCGGTCGGGGCGCTGCCGTCAGCCGCCCGCCACCGACGGGAGAACCTGCACCTCGGCGGCGTCACGCACCGGCGTGTCCAGGCCGCCGAGGTGCCGGCAGTCCTCCCCGTCGACGTAGACGTTGACGTAGCGGCGCAGCTCGCCGCGCTCGTCACGGATCCGCCGGCCCAGCCGGGGCCAGCCGTCGGCCACCTCGTCCAGGACGGCCCGCAGGGTGCCCGAGGTCGCGACCGTCAGCCGGCTCGCTCCGCCGGCCTCGCCGCGCAGCGGCCCGGGCAGCAGCACCGTCACCACGTCACACCTCCGCCGCGCGGACGCAGAGCACGTCGGGCAGGTGCGCGGCCACCAGGGACCACGAGTCGCCGGCGTCGCGGCTCGCGTAGACCTCGCCGGAGCGGGTGCCGAAGTAGACGCCACCGGACTCGGCGTCGTCGGCGCACATGGCGTCCCGCAGCACGGCGGGGAAGAACGGGCCCTCCGGCAGGCCGGCGCTCAGCGGCTCCCAGGTGGCGCCCGCGTCGCCGGACCGCCAGACGCGACACCGGCGGCCGGCCGGGAAGCGCTCGCTGTCGGCGGCGAGTGGGAAGGTGAAGACGCTGCCGGGCCGGCCCGGCAGGGTGACGATCGGGAAGCCGAAGTCACTGGGCAGGCCCTCGGCGATCGACGACCAGCTGCGCCCGTCGTCGTCCGAGCGGTAGACGCCGTGGTGGTTCTGCGCGTAGAGGCGGGCGGGATCGCCCGCGTCCCGGGTGACCTTGTGCACGCACTGACCGAACTCGGGCCACTCGTCGGGCAGGAAGTAGGCCCGGATGCCCGTGTTGCCGGGCGACCAGCTCGTGCCGGCGTCGGTCGAGTGGTAGACGCCGCCGGTGGACATGGCGACGGTGACCCGGTCGGTGTCAGCCGGATGCGGCAGCACGGTGTGCACCGCCTGGCCGCCGAAGCCGGCGCCCCACTGCTCCCGGTGCGGGTGGTCCCACAGGCCCCGCACCAGCTCGAAGGTCACCCCACCGTCGTCGGACCGGAACAGCGCCGACGGCTCGGTGCCCGCCCACACCACGTCGGGCTGGTCGGCGCCGGCCGGGGTGAGCTGCCAGACCCGGCCCAGGCTGACCCCGGTGTCGGCCGGGAAGGCCACCGGCGCGTGCTCCGGCTCGCGCCAGGTGGCGCCGAGATCGTCGCTGGTCGCGACCGTCGGACCGAAGTGTGAGCTGGTCGTGCCGGCGAGCAGCCGCGGTGAGGCGCGGCGGGTGTCGATCGCGACCGCGTACACCCCGGTCATCGGGTGACGCGGCCCGGTGACCTCCCAGGTGCGCCGGCCGTCGGTGCTGGTGGCCAGGAAGAGGCCCTTGGCCGTCCCGATCGCGAGCAGTGTGGCCATCGACCGTCTCCGTCCCCTCGGCGATACGCGTCCCGTGATTATGGCCACACCCACCGACAGAACCCGACGGCCGGCCGGACGGTCCGCGCCGCCGTCCGGTGCGGCGGTGTCGCGGACCGCGGGGACGGGGACGCCTGGCACGATCCCCAACCGCCGACGCGCCCGAGCTGGTCCTGTTCTTCCGCACTCGACCTGCCAGCACGAACGCGGGTGACCCGCCCGGTCAGTCCGGCGCCGGCCGGGCCGCGCGCCGGACGGCGGCCCGCGCCTGCTCCGCGTCGCCGGCGGCGAGCGCGAGCGCGGCCAGCCGTTCGCAGTCGGCGAGGGAGTGCGCGGCCAGCGCCGCCCGCACCGGTGCCAGCGCCCGCGGGGACATCGACAAGCTGCTCACGCCGAGACCGGTGAGCACCACCGCGAGCAGCGGATCGGCGGCCGCCTCCCCACAGACACCGACCGGCTTGCCGGCCGTCCGGCCGGCGGTCGCGCAGCCGGCGATCAGCTCCAGCAGTGCCGGCTGCCACGGATCGAGCAGGCCGGCGAGGTCGCCGCACTGCCGGTCGGCGGCGAAGGCGTACTGGCTCAGGTCGTTGGTGCCCACGCTGAGGAAGTCGATCTCGTCGAGCAGCCGCCGGGCGCGCAGCGCCGCCGCCGGCACCTCCACCATCACGCCCACGGTGTCCAGGCCGGCGCCGCGCGCTATCGAGGCGAACTCGCCGGCCTCCGCGGCGGTCGCCACCATCGGCGCCATCGCCCGGACCTCGGCGCCGGTCCGCCGGGCCGCCAACTCGATCGCGTGCAGCTGGGTCCGGAGCACCTCGGGCCGGCGTCGGGCGATCCGCAGACCCCGCACGCCGAGTGCCGGGTTGGGCTCGCCGGCCTGGTCGAGGAAGGGCAGCGGCTTGTCGGCGCCCGCGTCCAGCGTCCGGATCACCACCGGGCGGCTGTCCACCGCCGCGAAGACCTCCGCGTACGCCCGGCTCTGCTCCTCGATGCCGGGCGCCGTGTTCCGGCCCAGGAACAGCAGCTCGGTACGGAAGAGGCCCACCCCCTCCGCCCCGGCCGCCTCCTCCCCGCGCAGCTCGGCCGCGGAGCCGACGTTGAGCAAAAGCCTCACCTCGTGCCCGTCCGCGGTGCGGCCCGGTCCCCGGCTCCGGCCGGCCCGCCGGCTCCGCGCCGCCGCCGCCCGGGTGGCGGCGACGACGGCCTCGTCGGCGTCGGTGAGCACCTCGCCGGAAGCGCCGTCCACCCGGACCACCGTTCCGTCGGGAACGGCCAGCGTCCCGGCGCAGGACACCACGGCGGGCAGACCGAGGGACCGGGCCAGGATCGCGGTGTGGCTGGTCGGGCCGCCCAGCTCGGTCACCAGGGCGAGCACCAGCTCGGGATCCAGGTCGGCGGTGTCGGCCGGGGCGAGGTCACGCGCGGCCAGCACGTACGGATATCCCGGGGTCGGGACGCCCGGCATCGGCCGCCCGAGGCTCGCGGCGACGGCGCGGTCCCGGATGTCGTCGAGGTCGGTGACCCGTTCGGCGAGGTGACCGCCGGCGGCCTGGAACGCCCGACGATGTTCGGCGAAGGCGTCGGCGATCGCGTGCGGGGCGTCCCGACCGGCCCGGACGGCCTCGGCGATCGTGTCGCGGAGGAGCGGGTCCTCGGCGATCATCGCCTGGGCCCGGAGGATCGCGGCCGCCTCCCGCCGCCCCGCCGAGTCCGCGCGGCGGCGCAGTTCGGTGCCGACCGCGGAGAGGGCCGCGGCGGCGCGGGTCAGTTCCGCCTCGACGTCGGCGACGGCGGCCGGTTCCGGCAGCCGGGGCGCGGGAGCCACCCGCAGCAGCGGACCGGCGGCCAGGCCGGGACTGACCCCGATGCCGGTCAGCCGCTCAGGCATCGGCCGGCTCCTCGTCCAGGTTGCGCCGCAGCAGGTCGGCGAGGGCCTCCAGTGCGGCCTCCGCCCCGTCGCCCTCGGCCGACAGGATCACCTCGGTGCCGTGGGTGGCCCCGAGGGACAGGACGGAGAGCATGCTGCGGGCGGGGACCGGCCGGCCGCCCGGCAGCCGGACGCTGACCGCGACGGGCTGGGCGGTGGCGGCCTCGACGAAGAGGGCGGCGGGGCGGGCGTGCAGCCCGCTGGTCGACCCGACGGCGACGGTACGTTCGGGCATGACGACTCCTCAGGTGGTGGATCCACGGATCCGAGCCGGTCAGGGCTCGACGGTGACTTTGATGCCGGCGCCCCGGGAGACGATGTCGAACGCGTCGAGGGCCCGCTCCAGCGGCAGCCGGTCGGTGATCAGGTCCGCGACCGGCACCGCACCACTGGCGATGAGCTGCAGTGCGGCCTTGTTGTGAGCGGGGCTGGAGCCGTTGGCGCCGACGATGGTGAGCTCGCGGTAGTGCACCAGGTTGGCGTCGACGGCGATGACCGGCCGGTCCTTGGGCAGGCCGCCGAAGAAGCTGATCCGGCCCTGGCGGCCGACCATCTGCAGCGCCTGCTCCTGTGCGGCGCCGGAGGCGGCCGCGGTGATGACGACGTCGGCTCCGGCGCCGTCGGTCGCCTTGAGGACCGCGTCGACCGGGTCGTTCTCCGCCGCGCAGACCGTGGCGTCCGGCGCGACGAGCGCCGCCGCCAGGTCCAGCCGGTCCCGGTTGAGGTCGACCAGGGTGACCCGGGCGGCACCGCGCGCCCGGGCGAGCCGTACGTGCAGGCAGCCGATCGGGCCGGAGCCGATGACCACGACGTCGTCGCCCGCCCCGACCCGGGCGAGTTCCTGGCCGTTGAGGACGCACGCCAACGGCTCCGCCACCGACGCCTCGGCGAAGCTGACCCCGTCCGGGATGCGGTTGAGGCCGTCGACGGAGAGCACCTTGGCCGGCACGACCATGTACTGGGCGAAGCCGCCCTCGTAGTGGTAGCCGATCGACTCCTGGTTGGGGCAGACCGTCATCCGGCCGCGGCGGCACTGGTCGCACCGCCCGCACGGGATCGCCGCGATGACCTGGACCCGGTCGCCGGGCCGCCAGTCGGTCACGTCGGCTCCGATGTCGACGATCTCGCCGGCGATCTCGTGACCCATCACCCGGGGCGGGTCGATGTGGTGGTGACCGAACCGCCAGATCTTCACGTCGGTACCGCAGGTGGAGCAGTTCCGTACCCGGATCCTGACCTCGCCCGGTCCCGGCGTCGGTTCGGCTGCGTCCTCGACCCGCACGTCACCGGGAGCGTGGAAGCGGACAACCTTCATCGGTCAGTCTCCTCATCGACGGGCTTGAGCAGCCGGAGAACCCCGTCGGCGTCGGTCGCCTCCCGCAGCGCGCGGGCTCGCTCGGGGTTCAGCAGGATCTCGGCCAGCTGGGCGAGCAGGGCCACGTGACCGTCGCCGCGGGCGGCGATCGCCACGCAGAGCACGACCTGCTCGCCACCCCAGTCCACGCCGGCCGGGAAGCGGAGCACCGCGAGCGCGTCCCGGCGTACGGCGTCCTTGCCGGCGAGGGTGCCGTGCGGAATGGCCACTCCCTCGCCCACGTACGTCGACACCGCGCGTTCCCGCGCCAGCATCGTCTCGACGTACGCGGGATCGACGGCACCGGTCTCGACCAGCACCGCGCCGCTGCGCCGGATCGCGTCCTCCCGGTCGGCGGCGGTCTCGCGGAGCCGGATCGCCCGTCGGTCGAGCAGCGCGGCGAGCCGTCCGGTCGTCACCTCAGCCATCGACCGCACCGCCGTTCTTCACCGCGGCGACGACCTTTGCCACCGCTGGATCGCCGACGAACACCTGGAACGGCACGACGACCTTCTCGGGGGCGACGGCCCGGGCGCGGGCGGCGAGTCCGGTGTGGACGACGACCACGTCGGCGTCGGCGGGGATGTGCTCGACCGGGGTGTGCTCCACCGCCACCGAGTGCTTGCCGAGCTGCTTCCGGAGCTGGCTGGCGAGCATCACGCTGCTGCCCATGCCGGCGTCGCAGGCGACGACGATCTTCCGGATGTCGCTTCCCTGGATGGTGGTCATGTCGCTCAGGCCTCCGAAGCTGCGGTGGGGGTACTGGTTCCGGCGGTCTGCCGCGGCAGGGGCGCCCCGTGGGCGGTCGCCGGCGTGGGTTCCGCCTCGTCGCCGCCCGCCTGGTCGTCCGGCTGGTCGTCCTTGAGCCGGCCGAAGCCGAGCAGCGCGGACGCCACGACGAACGAGACCGCCGCAGCGATGAGGACACCGAGGAAGACGCCGAACCAGCCACCCCGCGGCGTGACGGCCGCGTAGGCGAAGATGCTGCCCGGCGAGGGGGTGGCGACCAGACCGGCGCCGGTGATCATGAAGGTGCCGACGCCGGCCGCGCCTCCGGCGATCATGGCGAGGATGAGCCGCGGCTTCATCAGCACGTACGGGAAGTAGATCTCGTGGATGCCACCGAGGAACTGGATGATGATCGCGGCCGGCACGGTGGGGCGCAGCGTGCGGGGCCCGAAGAACAGGAAGGCCAGCAGCAGCCCGAGCCCGGGACCGGGGTTGGACTCGATCATGAAGAGAATCGACTTGCCGGTCTCCGCCGCCTGCGCGACGCCCAACGGGCCGAGCACGCCGTGGTTGATCGCGTTGTTGAGGAAGAGTACCTTCGCCGGCTCGACCAGGACCGAGGCGACGGGGAGCAGGTTGTTGGAGACCAGCCAGTCGACACCGTCACCGGCGAGGTCGGTGAACCACCGGACGACCGGACCGATGACCCAGACGCCGACCAGCGCCATGCCACCGCCGATGATGCCGGCGGAGAAGTTGTTGACCAGCATCTCGAAGCCGGCCCGGACGCGGTCCTCGACGGCCTCGTCGAAGAGCTTCAGCAGGTATGCGGTCAGCGGGCCGATCAGCATGGCGCCGAGGAACATCGGCACCTCACTGCCGACCACGATGCCCATCGTGGCGACGGCGCCGACGACCGCTCCGCGCTGGCCGTGCACCAGCCGGCCCCCGGTGTAGCCGATCAGCACCGGAAGCAGGACCGTGATCATCGGCCCGACGAGCTCGGCGAGGGTTTCGTTGGGGATCCAGCCGGTGGGGATGAACAGCGCGGTGATCAGACCCCAGGCGATGAACGCACCGATGTTGGGCATGACCATGCCGGCCAGGTGACCGCCGACCCGCTGGATCCGGGCCTTGATGCCGGTCCCCGTGACGGCGGGGGTGTAATCCGTGGCCATGGGTGGCCTCCTGTTCGACTGCCGGCCGCCGGGCCGGTGCGGGTGGTGGGGGTGAGTCGGGCCAGTCAGTCCCTTGTGAGCAGGTGCCGGACCAGGTCCGGCCGATGGTGGATGTGGACGTGGTCGCGGCGCAGGTCGCCGGGCCCGGGCATCCGGCTGCCCGGCAGGCTGACCGCCGCCGCGCCCCAGGCGAGTCCCTCGGCGAGCGCCTCCCCGCCGGTGGCGCCACCGGCCAGGAAGCCGGCGAGCAGGGCGTCCCCGGCGCCGACGTTGCTGCGGCGCTCGGCGACGGGTGCGGTTCCGGTGACGACGCCGTCGCCGTCGACCAGGACGGCACCGTCCGCACCCAGGCTGGCCACCACGGCCCGGGCGCCCAACTCGCGTAGGTGCTGGGCGGCGGTGACGACGTCCTCCGTCGAGTCGACCGCCCGCCCGGTAGCCTGGGCGAGCTCCTCCCGGTTGGGCTTGAGCAGCCATGCTCCCGCGGCCGCCGCGGCGACCAGCGCCGGGCCGCTGGTGTCGACCGCCAGCCGGACTCCCGCGTCGAGCAGCCGGCGGCACAGCTTGCCGAACTCGTCGACCGCCAGGGACGGCGGGTTGCTGCCGCACACCACGACCCAGTCGGCCGAGCCGGCGGCGGACAGCACCAGCTCGGTCACCGCCTCCAGCTCGGCGCCGGAGAGCGCCGGGCCCGGTTCGTTGATCTTCGTGATCGTGCCGTCCGGCTCGGCGAGGGTGATGTTGGACCTGGTCCGCCCGGCGACCGGTACGGCGACCATGGGTACGCCCTCCGCTGCCAGCAGCCGGACCAGTTGCTCCCCCTCCGGGCCGCCGCACGGGATGACGGCCCGCGACGGCACGTCGTTGGCGAGCAGCGCCCGCGCGACGTTGACTCCCTTGCCGCCGGGGTCGAGGTGCGCGGGTGCCGCCCGCAGCACCGCTCCGCGCACGAGCGATTCGACGGCGACGGCCCGGTCCAGGCTCGGGTTGAGGGTGACGGTGAGGATCATGCCCGGATCACCTCCGGGCCGGCGTGCCGCAGCGCACCGGCGGCGGCGGTGCTCAACCCGGTGTCGGTGATGACCACGTCGACGTCGGCGAGCCGGCCGAACCGTGCGAGGTAGTCGTTGCCGAACTTCGTGTGGTCGGCCAGCAGCACGGTACGCCGGGCCGCGGCGATCATCGCCCGCTTGACGGCGGCCTCGGCGGGATCCGGCGTGGTCAGCCCGCGCTCGACCGAGCAGCCGTTGGTCGCCATGAACGCCACGTCGACGTACATCTGGGACAGCGCCTGCAGGGCCCAGTCGTCCACCGTCGCCATCGTCCGGCCCCGAACCCGGCCGCCGAGCATGATCACGTTGAGATTGGGCCGGGCGGCCAGCAAAGTCGCCAGCGGCGGGGCGTTGACGATCACCGTCAGCTCGCGCTCCGTGTTCAGCGCCTGGGCCAGCCGCCCGGTGGTCGTGCCCGCGTCGATGATGACGGCTCCCTCGTCTGGGACCTCGGCGAGGGCCGCCTTGGCGATGCGTTCCTTCTCCGCGGTCAGCACCGCGTCCCGGGCGGCGAGTGCCGGCTCGAAACCCAGCCGCTCGACCGGGATCGCACCCCCGTGCACGCGGCGCAGCACCCCCGCGCGCTCCAACGCGGTCAGGTCCCGCCGGATGGTCTCGCTGGTCACCGCCAGTTCCTCGGCCAGGACCATCACGTCGACGCGCCCCTGGGCCCGGGCCCTGCGGAGGATCTCCTGTTGCCGTTCCTCGGCGTACATCGCTTGGTTTCACCGCCGTTTCGATGTGGCTTCCTCTTTGTTTACGCCCGAGTGTGTGGGAGGTCAAGAGGTCAGCACTGGCAATCTGCCGCCACAGCGCCCCGGGATGGGTGACGACCACGACCTGGGTACGGGCCGCCCCGGCGAGGATCAGACCGGCGAGCGGCCGCAGCACGTCCGAATGGAGGCTCGTCCCCGGCTCGTTGAGCATCAGTAGCACGGGCGGGCCGCGAGGCCGTCGCGGTCCCCGATCTCCCGGATCGTTTCAAGGGCTGCGAAAGGTCAGCGCCGGCGTGGGCGAGAACGGGCGTCCGGGTGCCGATCTGCGGGCGGCGTGCCGGCGCGACCGCGTCCGTACGGCGATGGTCTACAGGCTCGACGTGCCGGTGCCGTTCGCCCTGTCAGGCCCCCTGCGCTCACCAGTACGTGTTGAGCTCCCGGATCAGGTTCCACGTCGCCCCGCCCTCGGGCTTCTGGTGTCAGGCGCCGGCGACCAGGCCGCGCAGCGTCACCAGGCCGGGCACCGGCACTCGGCCCAACTCGGCACCGGTGGCCGGATCGTGCCAGCTGACGGAATCGGTCTGGCCCACGTACAGCCGCCGGCCGTCCGGGCTCGGCACGAGACCGGTGACCGGCTCGCGAACCTGCCATTCACCGGTCGGCCCGAGGTCGGCCAGGCCCATGGTCCGCACCGTCGTACCCACGCCGACGAAGAGGCGGGCACGGTCGGCGGCGGCGTGAGCCGTCCCGATGCCGCTGGGCAGCCGGACCGTTCGCCGTACGGTCAGGTCCTGGGTCGAGATCTCCGCCGCCGTACCGGACGTGGCGTCGACGACGACGAGCCGGCCTCCGTCCGGGGTGATCGCGATGGCGTGACCGCTCCCGGGCGCCGCACCGAACGGGTTCGGCAGGTCGACGCAGAACGCCCACCGCCCGGTGAGGTGCAACGTGTGGACGAACGCGTGCACGTGGCCGGGCCGACCGCTGACCAGGTCCCGGGTGTGCCGGTGGCCGGGCTGATGGGTGTAGAGCGTGTAGAGGGTCGACCGGTCCGGCGCCATCACCGCTTGGCGTCCCTCACCCCGCATCTCCTCCTCCGCGCCGACCGGGACCGGCCCCTTGTCTCGCGTGAAGAGCGGACCCGGCTGCGTGGTGGCGAGGTCGACGACGCGGACCCGGTAGCGGTCCGGCGACGTCGGCGGAAGCCACTCCAGGACGAACAGCCCGGTGAGATCCTCGGTGAAGGTCTCCGGGACGTAGTTGCCGGGCAGTTCCAGACGCCGAGGGACCCCGTTCCCGTCGACAATCATCAGTGGGGTGGCGTTCCGCCCCTCCGGGCGCCCGTCGGTCACGTTCACGGCGTCCGACGTCAGCGCGACCGTCGTACCGCTGGCCGAGACCGCCTGCGGCAGCCAGCGTCCGGGCAGCGTGATCCGCGCGGAGGTCCGGCCCGTGGCGGTGTCGACCCGCCAGAAGGCGGTGTCACCGCCGTCGGGTGCGGTCGCGTGGATGACCGACCCGTCGGCGGCGGGAAGCGAGCCCGGGAACCTTTGCCGCTCGTCACCGCGCAGCAGCCCGAGCCCGTCCGCGATGTCGACGACCAGCGCATCCGGAATCGGGACGTTCGCCGCCGGGGCCTGCCGGCGGGTTCGCTCGCAACCGACCACCGTGGCGGTGCCGGTGGCCGCGAGCAGGGTCAGGACGGTACGCCGCGAGATCGTCGTCTTTGCCATCATGCCCGGGTGACACCGGCGGCGGCGCCGAGGTTCCGGTCGGCCAGGTGGAACCCGATCGCGCCGGGCGGTGTCATGAGGTCGTCCCCACCGGAGGTTCCCACTGGACGACGAGGATCTCGTCACCCGCGCCCGGGCAGGTGACCTGGAGGCGTACGAACTCCTGGTCGCCCGGCACACCGCGTCCGCGTACCGGACCGCGGTGCTCCTCGGCGCGGGCGCGGATGCCGAGGACACCATCCAGGAGGCGTTCGTGAAGGCGTTCCGCAGCCTCTCCCGCTACCGGGGCGAGTCCTCCTTCCGCTCCTGGCTGGTGGCCATCGTCGCCAACGAGACCCGCAACCTGCACCGGTCGCGCATCCGCCGGGACGGGCTCGCCCTCCGCGCCGCGACGAGCAACCCGGCACCGGAGGTCACCGGGGACGTCGCCGTCGACACCGTCCTGGCCGCGGAACGCCGCGCCACGCTGGTCCAGGCGTTACGCCGGCTGCCGGTGAAGGACCGCGAGGTCATCGTCTGCCGGTTCTTCCTCGATCTCAACGAGGAGGAGACCGGGGCGGTGCTGGGCTGGCCCCGGGGCACGGTGAAGTCGCGGATGTCGCGGGCCCTGAAGAAACTTCGCAGCCTGCTCGACCTCGCCGAGGTCCGCAATGGATGACCTCGAGAAGGAGCTGCGCGAACTCTCCGGCTGGCTGGAGACACCTGACCCGCCCGAGGTGGCCGCCCGGGTACGCGCGCGGCTCGCCGCGCCGGCGGCCCGCCGGCGCCGGTGGCGCTACTGTCTGGCCGCCGCGCTCGCCGCCCTGCTCGCCATGGCGCTGCCCCCGGGGCGGGCCGCCCTCGCCGACGCCGTGGCGGAGCTGCTGAGGTTCGCCGGGGTCGCCATCGCCACGTCTCCCGGACGGGCGCTTCCCACCACGACGTCCGTGCCGTTGCCGTCGCAGCGGCCCGCCGCCCTGACCGAGGCACAGGACAAGGTCCGCTTCCCGATCCGCCTGCCGGCGAAGCTGGGCCCGCCCGAGCAGGTGCTGGTGGCCGATCGAGACGACACGGGGACGTACCGGGTCGCGACCCTGCTCTATCGCGACGGCACGCTGCGGATCGACGCGTTCGACGGTCGTCTCGACCCGGTCTTTCAGAAGCAGGCCGGCGGACCAGGGGTGGACTGGGTCCAGGTCGGTGACGGCAGCGCCGTCTGGGTCGGCGGGCCGCACGAACTGGTGTACGTGGATCGCACGGGCACGCCGCGCGTGGAGACCGCCCGGCTCGCCGCCTCGACCCTCATCTGGGAGACCGACGGGGTGAGCTACCGCCTCGAGGGCGACCTCACCAAGCTGGCGGCGATCGAGATCGCCACCTCGCTGGGGTGAGCGAAGCACCCGGCCTGGCGACGGTCTCAGGAGAACAGCGCGCTGTAGCCGTTGAGCGCGGGCTGGCCGCCGAGGTGGGCGTAGAGCACGGTCGAGTCCCGACCGATCTCACCGGTACTGACCAGGTCGACGAGACCGGCCATCGACTTCCCCTCGTAGACCGGGTCGGTGATCATCCCCTCCGTCCGCGCGGCCGTGCGCATGGCGTCCAGGGTGCGCTCGTCCGGGATGCCGTACGTGCCGCCGTGGTAGCGCTCGTCGAGGACGATCTCGTCGTCCGCGAGGGGACGGTCGAGCCCGATGAGGGCGGCCGTGTCGCGGGCGATCCGGGCCACCTGGTCCCAGGTCTCCTTCGGCTTGGCGGAGCCGTCCACGCCGACGACCCGGCGGGGCCGGCCGCCCGCGGCCTGCAGGGCGGCGAATCCGGCGACCATGCCGGCCTGGGTGCTCCCGGTCACCGAGCAGACGACGATCGTGTCGAAGAAGACGCCCAGCTCGCGTTCCTGCTCGGCCACCTCGTACGCCCACCGGGCGAAGCCGAGGCCGCCGAGCCGGTGGTCGGAGCCGCCGGCCGGGATCGCGTACGGCTTGCCGCCGGCCTCCTCGATCTCGCGGAGCGCCCGCTGCCAGCTCTCCTTGACGCCGATGCCGAAGCCCGCCCGGACCAGGCGGACGTCCGCGCCGGCCAGCCGGGACAGCAGAATGTTGCCGACCTTGTCGTAGCCGGCGTCCGGCCAGTCCACCCAGCTCTCCTGCACGAGGACGCAGCGCAGGCCGACCCGGGCCGCCACCGCCGCGACCTGCCGGGTGTGGTTGGACTGCACGCCGCCGATCGACACCAGCGTGTCGCAGCCCTGCGCGAGCGCGTCGGCGACCAGGTACTCCAGCTTGCGGGTCTTGTTGCCGCCGAACGCGATGCCGGAGTTGCAGTCCTCCCGCTTCGCCCACACCGACGCGCCGCCGAGGTGCGCGGTGAGCCGCTCCAGCGGGTGCACCGGGGAGGCGCCGAAGAGCAGAGGGTACCGGGCGAAGGAGTCGAGTGCGGGGGTCATGGCATCTCCTGGGGAGGCTCGTGGGGTGCCCGGACGGCTTCGTCCGCGAGATCGGCCTGAAGGATCTCGTCGAGGCTGGACCAGATGGTGGCGGTGATGTCGGCGGCGGCTTCGGGGGCGCCGGACGCGCACGCCCGGATCAGCTCCTCGTGCCGGCGTACCGACCCCTCCCCGGGCAGGGTCGTGAACCGTTGCCGTTCGAGCCGTCGGATGAGCGGGGTGTAACGGTCGATCGTCGCGGCGACCGCCCGGTTGCCGCAGGCGGCCACCAGCACGTCGTGCAGGGTGTCGTCGGCGCGCAGCGCGCGCTCCACGTCGCCCCTCCGCACGGCGCCGGCGAACTCGGCGTTGGCCGCGCGCATGGTGGCGAGGTCGTCGCCGCTCAGCCGGGGAACGGCCGACCGGGCCGCCAGCTCGTGCATGGTCCGCACGACCACCAGGGCGTCGCGGACGTCGCGGAGGATGAGCGGCGTCACCCGGGTGTGGCTCTGCGGCTTGGATTCGACCAGCCCTTCGTCGGCGAGCCGCGCGAGCGCGTCGCGGACCGGCGCCCGGGAGAAACCCAGCCGTTCGGCGAGGTCGCGGTCGCGGACGACCTGGCCGGGCGCGAGCGTCCCGGCGACGATCGCCGTCTTGATGGCGACGTACGCCTGGTCGCGCAGGAGCGTCCGGCCCACCGGCTTGAGATCCACAACTGATATGTTAGATGTCAATTTCGATTCGGGGAACCCCGCCGGGACTCTTGTTCGCACCGATGCAACCGCCGCTACCGGCCGGGCGTCAGTGGGGGTGTCACGCCGGCCGCCCGCAGGCCGGGGCGACGGGCCGAGGGGAGGGATCCGATGCCGGAGGTTGACACCGCCGCCACCGCGGCGGAGGACCCGCAGAGCTCGTTCGACGCGTTCTACCGCGCGACCCGGCAGCGGCTCTTCGAGTTCCTCTACGCCCTGACCGGAAACGCCGCCGAGGCCCAGGACGTGCTGCACGAGGCGTACGCCCGGGCCTGGCAACGCTGGTCGACGGTGCGGGAGTACGACGCCCCCGAGGCATGGATGCGCACCGTGGCCCGGCGGATCGCGGTGAGCCGGTGGCGGCGGGCCCGCAACGCCGTCTTCGCCCACCGGCGGGCCGGCCCCCCCGACGACCTGCCGGGACCCAACCCGGACAGTGTCGCGCTCGTCACCGCGCTCGCCCGGCTCCCGGTCGAGCAACGCACCGCCATCGTGCTGCACCACCTCTGCGACCTGCCGGTCTCGGCCGTCGCCCGGGAGACGGGGGCACCCGAGGGCACCGTGAAGGCCCGGCTCGCGCGCGGTCGCCGCGCGCTCGCCGGGCTGCTCGGCATCGACCTTGAGGAGGAGAGCCGTGTCTGATCAGCTCGATACGCTCTTCGCCGGGATGCGCGGCGCCCGGCCCCCGGCCGACTTCGCCGCCGCCGAGCAGGTGCGCCGGCGCGGCCGGCAGCGCACCCGGCGCACGGCGCTCGCGGCGGGGGCCGGTGTCCTGGCCGTCACCACCGCGGCCGCCGGCCTCGGCGCGACCGCGTGGCCGTCCCGGCCCGACGGCGTCGCGCCCCCGGGCGACCCGACCCCGACCGCCACCGTGCCGGCCCCGACGCCGCCCACCCCGACGCCGTCGCCGTCCCGGCCGGGGCCCACCGGGGACGCTGCCGAGCCACTTAAGCCCGACGACCTCGGTCCGGGCACCTGGCGTCCGTTCGAGGCGGAGCAGATCCAGAACCCGGACATGTGGTTCTGGGGGTTCTGGGACGGCATCTGCGCGGCGTACCGGTCGAACCAGTTCCCCTCACTGCCGCACCAGGACTCCGTCGAGACGGTCGCCTACCGGTCGGGCGACGGCGACGCCGCCACCAGCGCCTTCCAGATCGTGGAGCGGTACGAGACCGGCTGGGGAGACGAGAACCTGGACGACGTCCGCGCCGCCGTCGACCGGTGCGGGGAGGCCGCCCCGGACGGGCCGGCCATCCGAGTCACCGTCGTCGACACGGGCATCGCCGGCGACGAGTCGCTGCTCCTCAAGCAGGAACAGACTCCGGCGGACAGCACAGAGCCACAGATCGACCACATCGCCGTCGTCCGCGTCGGGGACGTCGTGACCACGGTCCGGGCGTACCCGTCGGACCCGGCCCGCGTGCGCGACCTCGCCGAACGGGCCGCCGCCCGACTCGGCTGAGGGTGGCCTCCCGGCGTCGCCGGGCCGGCGGATCACCCTTGGACGCGAGCCGCCGGCCGGAGCAGCCGCCGGAAGTCCTTCGGCAGTTCCGCGACCAGAGCGTCGCGCTCGCCGGCGCTGACCGCCTCGCACAGGGTGGTCAGCACGGCGCGGGCAGTGACGGCGGCGCGATCGCCGTCCAGTCCCGTGCGGGCCTGGATCTCGGTGAGGAACTGCACCAGATCGAGCGGCTCGGCGAAGTCCACCTCCTTGCGCAAGTACCCCTGGAACTCCTCGGGGAGCTGCGCGGCCAGGCCGCGGGCCTGTTCGCCGCTGACCCGCGCCGTCAACGTCGTGAGGGTCGCGCGGGTGACCGTCGCCGCCTCGGGGAGCGGCAGTCCGGCCCGCTCCGCCACCGCGTTGAGGAACTCCGTACTGTCCACCGGGTTTCTCCTTCCGAGGGCCCGTCGCCGAGGATGGGAAGGCCGCTGGGGCGGCGGCGCACCGGCTGGCGCACGGTCGCGTTCCCGGTGCCGCACCGGGCAAACGGGGCACACGGAAGGGCCGGTGGGCGATCCTCCGACGACTCACCCGCCCGGCCGCCGTCCTCCGCGACCCGGACGGGCCGATACGCACGCAGACCAGACAGGGCGGCACGATCGTGGTGCGGCCTAGCGTGACCGGCACGGTCCGTCGTGGCCGTCGCGTCGCCGGCAGCGGCCGGCACCGTCGATCCAGGCGTCACACCAGACACGGGTACGCAGAAACTGCCGGTCCTCCTCGCTGAGCGTGGTCTCGCCGAAGTCGATCGCGCTGACGTGATCGAGCGTGACGTACGCGCCTTCCTTCAGGAAGAGACGCCGGGGATCGGATTCCTCGGCGAGGAGGAAGGGCAGACGGGCTCAGCGGAGATGCGTTGGGTGCTCGATCCGATCGATGGCACGGCGAACTTCGTACGTGGTCTGCCGCTGTGCCGTGTCGCTCGCCCTCGTGCGGGGCGATGAGGCGGTGCTCGGGGTCATCGACGTTCCCTTGCTGGCGACGAGGTACACCGCGACCAGGGACGGCGGCGCCCGTGCGAACGGGCGGAGGATCAGGACCAGCACGACGACCAGACTGCGCGAGGCCATGGTCGCCATCGGGGACTACGCGGTGGGCCCGGGCGCGGAGTCCCGCAACAACGTCCGTCTCGCCCTGACCGCCAAGCTCGCAGCCGAGGTGCAGCGAGTGCGGATGACCGGCAGCGCAGCGCTCGACCTTGCGTGGCTCGCCGAAGGCAAGCCGCCGTCGTCGACCCGGATGGCCGCGACCACGACATCGCGTCCGTCGTGACGCTCGCAGTCACTCCCGGGCTCCGTGAGGCAGTCATCGACTTCTATCGTGGCGCCGTGTCATCAGCAAACCCGCACGAGCGGTGACAACAGAACGGCGGCTTGTACGACAGCCCGGGTTGGCCATGTAGACGCGGCTGGTATTCAGTCTGCCCTCGGCGGCGGTAGTGGCTGGTCCGGGCACCTGCTTGATCTCGACGCCGCGAGGCGGCCACCGCACTAGCGGGCAGCCTCGTCACGGCTGGATCGCCCGTGCAGGAAGGCAGCCAGCAGGGCGGTGACGAGGCCAGCCACCAGCAGGATCCTTATCACGTTGAACAGCACCACGTCGCCCATGGAGTGAGGCGGAAAGATGTCCTTGACGAGCCAGCCGACGCCCATCCCCAGCCCCAGACAGGCGTGCATCGCGGCCCGCAGGCGCGGGAAGGGCTGCGGGCGGCCGAAGATCCGAGGCACCGCCGTGCCGCCACCGCTCCTGGCGAGCAGCACGGCGGCCACGGCCAGGTTGGCCGCAGCGGCCACGACGGCCAAGACCAGGTCCACCGATCCCATGGGGCCACACGCTATCGCACGGGTGCCCGGCCCGGGATCAGCGGAAATTGCCGGCCAGTCTTCCGATCCCTCATCCAGCCCGAGACGTGTTCGGCCCAGGGCGGTCATGGGGTCGACTCGGTCACGCCGATAACTCGGTGTCGACCGGCTGGCCGCGCCGGCGGGGGACGTGTCGGCGGTAGGTGCTGACGGTCGGGTCGCCGGTGATCCAGAACCGCCACGGCACGTCGTGCGCGCCGGTCACCCCGACCCGCGGCCCGGCCGTGACGGCCTCCTCCGGCACCGGTTCGGCCGGCGGCAGCAGCCGGACCGGGCCGTCGCCGAGCAGGTGAGCGCCGTACACCGACCGGTCGATCCCCAGCGCCGCGCAGAGCCGGGCCGGCCCGCGCGCGAGATCCACGGCCCGGCGTACGGCGGGGCGCCGCGCCCGGGCGACGTCGAGGCCGTCGACCACCTCGCCGGCCCGCAGCAGCACCGCCGAGGCCTCCCCGTCCGGCCCGGTCACCACGTTCATGCACCAGTGCATGCCGTAGGTGAAGTAGACGTAGGCGTGCCCGGCCGGCCCGAACATCACCGCATTGCGGGGCGTGCGGCCCCGGTGGGCGTGCGAGGCGGGATCACCGGCCGTGCCGGCGTACGCCTCCACCTCGGTGATGCGGACGGTGACCCCGCCGGCGGACAGTCGGGCGCCGAGCAGGCCGCGGGCGGCCGGCACCACCGGCCCGGCGAGCAGGTCGGCAAGCTCCGCGAGGGCAGCGGGGCGTCGGTCGGGTCGGGTCACCACGGCTGCGACCCTATCCGGCCGTGACGGCGGTCGCCCGACACTAGGAAGCAAGGCCAGCCTTACCTTAGAGTTGGTGCCCGTGACACCCCTGTCCTCCCTGGTCCCGGCCGTCGGGGCGGTGCCGTTCGTTCGCGACCTGGCCGCCCACGGCGGCCGTCCCGCGATCGTCACCCGGGACGGGCAGATCTCCTACGCCGACCTCGCCGAGCGGGTCGCCGTCACGGCCCGGCGGCTGGGCGCCGGCCGACGGCTGGTGCTGGTGGTCGGCGCGAACACGGTCGACTCGCTGGTCGCGTACCTGGCCGCCCTGCACGCCGGCCACCCCGTGCTGCTGGTGCCCGGCGGGCACGACGCGGCGCTCAGCGGCCTGGTCGACGCGTACGACCCGGACGTGGTGGTCGGCCCGGCCGACGGCGGCTGGCGGGTCGAGCACCGCCGGGCGGCGTCGGCGCACGACCTGCACCCGGAGCTGGCGCTGCTGCTCAGCACCTCCGGCTCGACCGGCTCACCGAAGCTGGTCCGGCTGTCGCAGGCGAACCTCCAGGCCAACGCGGAGTCGATCGCCGGCTACCTGGGCATCCGGGACACCGACCGGGCGGCCACCACCCTGCCCCTGCACTACTGCTACGGCCTGTCGGTGGTCAACAGCCACCTGGTCCGGGGCGCCGCACTGGTGCTGACCGACCTGTCGGTCGCCGACACCTGCTTCTGGGAGCTGTTCCGGGACACCCGGGCAACCACGTTCGCCGGGGTGCCGTACACCTTCGACCTGCTGGACCGGGTCGGCTTCGCCGCGATGGACCTGCCGCACCTGCGCTACGTCACCCAGGCCGGCGGCCGGCTCGCCCCGGACCGGGTGCGCCGGTACGCCGAGCTGGGCCGCCGCGCCGGCTGGGACCTCTTCGTCATGTACGGCCAGACCGAGGCGACCGCCCGGATGGCGTACCTCCCGCCGGATCTGGCCCTCGACCACCCGGCGGCGATCGGCGTGCCGGTGCCCGGCGGCGCGTTCCGGCTCGCCCCGGTCGCCGACCATCCCGACCCGGACGCCGGCGAGCTGGTGTACTCCGGCCCGAACGTCATGCTCGGGTACGCGCACTCCCCCGCCGACCTGGCGCTCGGCCGCACCGTCGACGAGCTGCACACCGGTGACCTGGCCCGGCGGACGCCGGAGGGCCTGTGGGAGATCGTCGGCCGGCGCAGCCGGTTCGCCAAGATCCTGGGGCTGCGGATCGACCCGCAGCAGATCGACGCGCTGCTGGCCGCGCACGGGATCACCGCGACCTGCGTGGGCGGGGACGACGAGCTGATCGTGGCAGTGGCCGGCGCGGGCGACCCTCGCCGGCTCCGCCGCCTGGTCGCCGACGAGGTGAGGCTGCCGCCCCGGGCGGTGCGGATTCTCGTGCTCGCCGAGCTGCCCCGGCTCGCCTCGGGCAAGCCGGACCTGGCGGCGCTGCGCGGGCTGGCCGCCGCCGGGGTCGAGGCCCCGGCGGCCGAACCGGCCGCCGCCGGTGACCTCTGCCAGCTGTACGCGCAGGTGCTCGACCGGACCGACGTCACCCCGGACCTGAGCTTCGTCGACCTCGGCGGCGACTCCCTGTCGTACGTCGAGATGTCGGTGCGGCTGGAGCAGGAGCTGGGGCACCTGCCGGCGAACTGGCACACCCTGCCGATCGCGGAGCTGCGCGGCCGTGACCGGGATCCGGGGTGCGCCTCCCCCGAGCCGCGCCGCCGGCGCTCCCTGGAGACCAGCGTGGCGCTGCGGGCGGCGGCGATCGTGCTGATCGTCGGCTCGCACATCCCGCTGTTCACGATCACCGGTGGAGCGCACCTGCTGCTCGCCGTGGCCGGCTTCAACTTCGCCCGGTTCCAGCTCACCGACGCCGGCCGGCGCGACCGGCTGCGGCAGATCGGCGCGAGCCTGCTGCGCATCGTGCTGCCGACGACCGCCTGGATCGGCGCGGTCATGCTGCTCAACGACCAGTACGAGCTGAGCACCCTGCTGCTGGTCAACAGCATCCTCCGGCCCGACGTGCCGGACGGCTGGCACTTCTGGTTCGTCGAGGCGGTGGTCTACCTGCTGGTGGGCCTGGCCGCGCTGCTCGGGCTGCGCCGGGTGGACCGCTGGGAACGGCGGTATCCCTTCGCCTTCCCGCTGGGGCTGACCGCGCTCGCGCTCCTCAGCCGGTACGACGTGTTCGGCCTCGACGCCCGCCACGACCTGCCGTCGGCGCTGGTCGCCGGCTGGCTGTTCACGCTCGGCTGGGCGGCCGCCCGGGCCGACGGCGTCCGGCAGCGGCTGCTGGTGACCGCCGCCGTCGCGGCCACCGTGCCGGGCTTCTTCGGGCAGCCGTGGCGGGAGGCGCTGATCGTGGCCGGCTTCGCGCTGCTGACCTGGAAGCCGACCGTGCCGAGCCTGGCCGTGGTCAACAAGGTGGCCGGCATCCTCGCTGCCAGCTCGCTCTACATCTACCTGACCCACTGGCAGGTCTACCCGCACCTGCGGGACCTGCCGCTGGTCGCCCTCGCCGCATCGATCGCGCTCGGCATCGCGTACGCCGCCCTGGTCAACCGCGTCTGGCGCTGGGTGACGGCGCTCGTACCACCGCGAGCCCGCAACCATGATCAGGTGATGCTCAGCCGGCCCGTCCACGGTTCGACGCCCCGCTGAGCATCACCCGTTCCCCAGGTCCTGGTCGGGTGGCAAAGGACCACGGGCATCACGATGCCACGGAACGGACCTGCGGACTGTCCGCCCGATGGGGTACGACTACCGGCAGGAGAGCCGACGGCGGGAGGCATGGTGGAGCGCGAGGAGATGCGGGCGTACTGCCTGGGCAAGCCGGGCGCGTGGCTGGACCAGCCCTGGGAGGGCGACGAGGTGGTCAAGGTCGGTAGCCGGATCTTCGCCTTCCTCGGCTCGGCCGAGGCGGAGCCGAGAATCGGGGTGAAGTGCGGCCCCAACCGGGACGTCGCCGACGAGTGGATCCACCGGTACCCGGCGGACGCGAAGCCGTCGCCGTACATCGGCCGGTCCGGGTGGAACACCCTACGCCTGGACGGCGAGATCGAGGACGAGGAGCTGACCGTCGCCGTCGACGCGTCGTACGACGCGGTGGTGGCGAAGCTGCCGAAGCGGGAACGCCCGACGGGGTGAGCTCGGGACGGGTCGGGCGGCAACTTCGGGGAACCTGCTGCTTCACCAGGCCGGGAGGCAACAGCTTCCCCGAAGTTGCGCGACATCGTGCGCGCGACGAGCGTGCGGCGGTCGCTCAGCGGGGGACGACCCGCTCGGCGGCCCACTCCTTCCAGCCGGCCAGCTTGTCCGCGGCGGCGGCGAGCTGGTCGGCGACCGGACCGGGGCCGGTGGACCCGGGCGTGGTCCGGGCCGCCAGGGCGGAACGCACCGAGAGGACGTCCCGCACCGACGGGTCGAGGTGCTCGCTGACCGCCGCGAGGTCGTCGTCGGAGACCTCGTCGAGCGCGCAGTCGCGCGCCACGCACAGCGCGACCAGCTTGCCGGTGATCTCGTGCGCGTCCCGGAACGGCACGCCCCGGCGGACCAGCCAGTCGGCCACCTCGGTGGCGAGGGAGAAGCCCACCGGCGCGGCGGCGACCAGCCGGTCGACGCGTACCGTCATCGTCGAGACCATGCCCGCGAGCGCCGGCAGCAGCAGCTCCAGGGTGTCGACCGCGTCGAAGGCCGGCTCCTTGTCCTCCTGCATGTCCCGGTCGTACGTCATCGGCAGGCCCTTGAGCATGGTGAGCACGCTCATCAGCCCGCCGACCAGCCGGCCGGACTTCCCCCGGGCCAGCTCGGCGATGTCCGCGTTCTTCTTCTGCGGCATGATCGACGAGCCGGTGGCGAAGGCGTCGTCCAGCTCCACCCAGCCGAACTCCTGCGACGTCCACAGCACCACCTCCTCGCCGAGGCGGGACAGGTGCACGCCGATCAGCGCGGTGGCGAAGAGGAACTCGGCGACGAAGTCCCGGTCGGCGACCGCGTCCATGGAGTTGGCGAAGGACGTGCGGAAGCCCAGCTCCTTGGCGACCGCCACCGGGTCCAGCGGCAGGCCGGAACCGGCCAGCGCGCCGGCGCCGAGCGGGCTGATCGCCGTGCGGTGATCCCAGTCGCGCAGGCGTTCCAGGTCGCGCAGCAGCGGCTGCACGTGGGCGAGCAGCCAGTGCCCGAACGTGACCGGCTGGGCGTGCTGGAGGTGCGTCATGCCGGGCGCGGCGGTGTCCACGTGCCGCTCGGCCTGCTCGACCAGCGCCTCGGCGAGTTCGACCAGGCGGGCCGCCACGCCGCGGGCGTGGTCCCGCAGGTACAGCCGCAGGTCGGTGGCGACCTGGTCGTTGCGGGACCGGCCGGCGCGCAGCTTGCCGCCGAGGCTGCCGAGCCGCTCCAGCAGGCCGCGTTCCAGCGCGGTGTGCACGTCCTCGTCGTCGATGGTGGGGCGGAACTGGCCGGAGGCGCAGGCCGCCTCCAGGTCGTCCAGCGCCGCCAGGATCCTCCCCAGCTCCTCCGGGTCGAGCAGGCCGGCACCGGCCAGGACCCGGGCGTGCGCCCGGGAACCCGCGATGTCGTACGGGGCGAGGCGCCAGTCGAACTGCACGCTCACCGACAGCCGCGCGAGGGCCTCGGCGGGGCCGCCGGCGAACCGGCCACCCCACAGGCTCGTCCGGTTGGTGGCGGCGGTGTTCTCGGTCAGGCTCTTGTCGTCCACCCCGCCCATTGTGGCAGCGCTCATCTTCCGCTCCCGACTGCGGGGCTCACTCGCTCCGCTCGTTCACTCCTCGCGCTCGCACCCACGATCAGGAGCCACCCAACCGGGCGTCCCGGGCGGCGGCCATCTTGCTGGGCAGACCCCACAGCTGCACGAAACCCTTGGCGAGCGACTGGTCGAAGGTGTCGCCGGTGTCGTAGGTGGCCAGGCCGAAGTCGTAGAGGCTGGCCTCGGACCGCCGGCCGGTGACGGTGGCCCGTCCACCGTGCAGGGTGAGCCGCACCTCGCCGGACACCTGCTGCTGGGCGTCGTCGATGAACGCGTCCAGCGCGTACTTCAACGGGGAGAACCACAGGCCGTCGTAGACCAGCTCGCCCCAGCGCTGGTCGACGCCGCGCTTGAACCGGGCCAGGTCCCGCTCGACGGTGACCGCCTCCAGTTCCTGGTGGGCGGTGATCAGCGCGATCGCGCCCGGCGCCTCGTACACCTCGCGGCTCTTGATGCCGACGAGCCGGTCCTCGACCATGTCGAGCCGGCCGACGCCCTGGGCGCCGGCGCGCCGGTTCAGCTCCAGGACCGCCTGGTACGGGGTGACGGTCTCGCCGTCGATGGCGACCGGGTTGCCGCCGTCGAAGGTGATGACGACCTCGTCGGCGTCCCGCTCCTGCGCCGGGTCGGACGTGTACGAGTACAGGTCCTCGATGGGGCCGTTCCAGATGTCCTCCAGGAAGCCCGTCTCGACGGCGCGGCCCCACAGGTTCTGGTCGATCGAGTACGGCGACTTCGCCGTCACGTCGATCGGCAGGCCCTTCTCCTCGGCGAAGGCGATGGCCTTGTCCCGGGTCCAGGCGAAGTCCCGGGCCGGCGCGACGATCTTCAGATCGGGGGCGAGCGCGCCCAGACCGACCTCGAAGCGGACCTGGTCGTTGCCCTTGCCGGTGCAGCCGTGCGACACGATGGTGCCGCCGTGCTTGCGGGCCGCGGCGACGAGGTGCTTGACGATCAGCGGGCGGCTCAGCGCGGAGACCAGCGGGTAGCGGTCCATGTAGAGGGCGTTGGCGCGGATGGCCGGCAGGCAGTAGTCGGCGGCGAACTCGTCGCGCGCGTCGACCACCTCGGCCTCCACCGCGCCGCAGTCCAGGGCGCGCTGCCGGATCGCGTCGAGATCCTCGCCGCCCTGCCCGACGTCGACCGCCACCGCGATCACCTCGGCGCCGGTCTGCTCGGCCAGGTAGGGAATGGCGACGGAGGTGTCCAGCCCTCCGGAGTACGCCAGGACGACCCGCTCGGTCATGATGTGCTCCCTTCAACGTTGTCTTCGCGGCGGGCCCAGCCGGCGAGCTTGTCGCCGAACGCGGCTCCGCCGTCGGCCTCGCGGGCCACGACGAGGATGGTGTCGTCGCCGGCGATCGTGCCGACGACCTCGGGCAGGCCCGCTCGGTCCAACGCGCTGGCCAGGTAGTGGGCTGCGCCCGGCGGGGTGCGCAGCACGGCGATGTTGCCGCTGGAGTCGACCCCGTTGAGCAGCTCGCGCAGCAGCCGCACCAGGCGGGCCGGTGCGGCCTCCGCCTCGCGGAGCGGGCGGTGGCCGTCCTCGGGGATCAGGTAGACGCCGCGCCCGTCGCCGCCGCGGACGGTCACCGCGCCCAGCTCCTTCAGGTCCCGCGAGAGGGTGGCCTGGGTGACCTGGACGCCCTCGCCGGCGAGCAGTTCGGCCAGCTCGGTCTGCGAGTGGATCGCCTTGTCGCGGATCAGCTCGACGATGCGGCCGTGGCGGGCGGCCCGGGTCAGCGGGGCGGTCATGGTGTCTCCCTGGTGGTGGCGTCCAGCGCCACCACGTCCGGGGCGGGTGCGGCCCCGAGGAGGAACGTCAGCAGCGCCTTCTGGGCGTGCAGCCGATTCTCCGCCTGGTCGAAGACCGCGCTCTGCGGGCCGTCGAGCACCTCGTCGGTGATCTCCTCGCCGCGGTGCGCGGGCAGGCAGTGCAGCACGATCGCGTGCGGCGCGGCGTGCGCGAGGAGCGCGGCGTTGACCTGGTACGGCAGGAAGGGCGTGATCCGGTCCAGGCCGTCCTCCTCCTGGCCCATGGAGGTCCAGGTGTCGGTGGCGATCACGTCGGCGCCGCGGGCGGCCCCGACCGGGTCGGTTCCGGCGCGGACCGACCCGCCGGTGCCGGCGGCGATCTTCTCGGCGCGAGCCAGCACGTCCGGGTCGGGCTGGAAGCCGGCCGGCCCGGCCACCCGTACGTGCATGCCGGCGATGGCTCCGGCCAGCAGGTACGAGTGGGCCATGTTGTTGCCCGCGTCCCCGACGTAGGCGAGGGTCCGCCCGGCGGTGCCGCCGAGGCGCTCCCGGACGGTGAGCAGGTCGGCCAGCAACTGGCACGGGTGGTAGGTGTCGGTGAGCGCGTTGACCACCGGCACGGTGGCGTGGGCGGCGACCTCGGCGATGCGGTCGTCGCCGTGGGTGCGCAGCACGATCGCCGCCACGTAGCGGGACAGCACCCGGCCGGCGTCGGCGAGGGTCTCCCCGCGACCGAAGTGGGTGACCTGCGTGTCCACGACGAGCGGGTGCCCACCCAGCTCGGCGATGCCGGCGTCGAAGGAGATCCGGGTGCGCAGGCTCTGCTTGTCGAACAGCACCGCCACCGACCGCGGCCCGGCGAGCGGCTTGTACGCGAACCGGTCGGCCTTCATCCGCGCGGCGAGGCCGAGCACGGCCGACTGCTCGGTGGGCGAGAGGTCGTCGTCCCGCAGGAAGTGCCGGATCATGTGGTCTCCTCCGGGCAGGTCGGGCCGGTGCCGCCGAGGACGGCCGGCGCGCTGTCGGCGAAGCCGGCCGGGCCGGCGGGTGCGGCGGCCTCGCGGGCCTCGCTGACCGACGGTGCGGTGGCGAGCGCGGCGTCGGCGAGCGCGGCGGAGTCGAGGGCGGCCGGCAGGGCGGCGAGGAACGCGTCGACCTGGGCGGCGCCGAGGATCAACGGCGGGGCGAGCCGGACCACGTCCGGTTGCACGGCGTTGACCAGGAAACCGGCGTCCCGCAGCGCGCTGGCCACGGTGCCGGCGACCGGCCCGGTGAGCGCGATCCCGAGCAGCAGGCCGGCGCCCCGGACCTCGATGACCAGGGAGTGGCCGAGCGCCTCGATCCCGCGGCGCAGCCGCTCCCCGATCCGCTTGACGTGGTCGAGCAGCCCCTCGTTGGCGATGGTGGCGACGACCGCGAGGGCGGCCGCGCAGCTGACCGGGTTGCCGCCGAACGTCGTGCCGTGCGAGCCGGGACCGAGCAGTTCGGCGGCCGGGCCGAAGGCCAGGCAGGCGCCGATGGGCAGCCCGCCGCCGAGGCCCTTGGCGAGGGTGACCACGTCCGGCTCGACGCCGTCGGCCTGGTGGGCGAACCAGTGCCCGGTCCGGCCGACGCCGGTCTGCACCTCGTCGAGCACCAGCAGGGCGCCGTGGGCGGCGGTGATCCGCCGGGCCTCGGCCAGGTAGCCGGGGGGCGGGACGACGACGCCGTTCTCGCCCTGGATCGGCTCCAGGATCACCATCGCGGTCGCCTCGGTGACGACCGCCGCCAGCGCGGCGGCGTCGCCGTACTCGACGTGGGTGACGTCGCCCGGGAGGGGCCGGAACGGGTCGGCCTTGGCCGGCTGCCCGGTGAGCGCCAGCGCGCCCATGGTCCGGCCGTGGAAGCCGCCCCGGGTGGCGACCACGTGGGTGCGCCCGGTGAGCCGGGACAGCTTGAAGGCCGCCTCATTCGCCTCCGCGCCGGAGTTGGTGAAGAACACCCGGCCGGGCCGCCCGGCGAGCGCCAGCAGCAGTTCGGCGAGGGCCACCGGGGGTTCGGCGGCGTACAGGTTGGACACGTGCCCGAGGGTGGCGACCTGCTTGGACACGGCCGCCACCACCGCCGGGTGGGCGTGTCCGAGCGCGTTGACGGCGATGCCGCCGAGCAGGTCGACGTACTCCCGGCCGGCGTCGTCGACCACGACGGCGCCGGAGCCGGAGACCAACGCGAGCGGCGGCGTGCCGTAGCTGTCCATCATGGACTGCCGCCAGCGGTCGAGAAGGGTGCTCATGCCGGCACCACGCCTTCCTCGGTCACGACCGCGGGACCCGCGGGCTCCGCGCTCACGACCATCGTTCCGAAGCCTTCCGACGTGAACACTTCCAGCAGCGTGGAATGGGCGACCCGGCCGTCGACCACGTGCGCGGCGGGCACTCCCCCGCGCACCGCCCGCAGGCACGCCTCCATCTTCGGGACCATGCCGGACTCCAGCGACGGCAGCAGCTTCGCCAGCTCGTCGTCGCTGATCTCGCTGATCAGGCTCGACGTGTCCGGCCAGTCGGCGTAGAGGCCCGGCACGTCGGTGAGGACGACGAGCTTGCGGGCCTCCAGGGCGACCGCCAGCGCGGCGGCGGCCGTGTCGGCGTTGAGGTTGTGCAGCACCCCGTCCGCGTCCGGGGCCACCGTGGAGATCACCGGGATCCGGCCGGCCGCGATCAGGTCGGTGACCGCCGAGACGTCCACCGACTCCACGTCGCCGACCTGGCCGACGTCGACCGGCTGCCCGTCGACGTACGCGGGCCGCCGGACGGCGGTGAACAGGCCGGCGTCCTCGCCGGAGAGGCCGACGGCGAACGGGCCGTGCGCGTTGACCAGCCCGACGAGCTGCCGCCCCACCTGGCCGACGAGCACCATGCGGACCACGTCCATCGCCTCCGGCGTGGTCACCCGCAGCCCGCCCCGGAACTCGCTGTCGATGCCCAGCCGGCCCAGCATGGCCGAGATCTGCGGGCCGCCGCCGTGCACCACGACCGGCTTGAGGCCCGCGTAGCGCAGGAACACCATGTCGGCGGCGAACGCCTGCTGCAGCTCCGGGTCGACCATGGCGTTGCCGCCGTACTTGACCACGACGGTCGAGCCGGAGAAGCGGGCCAGCCAGGGCAGCGCCTCGATCAGCGTCGCGGCCTTGGCCTGGGCGCGGGTGAGGTCGGTGGTGAGGCTCATGTCGAGTACGCCGAGTTCTCGTGCACGTATGCGTGCGACAGGTCGTTCGTCCAGACGGTCGCCTCGGCGTCACCGGCGTGCAGGTCGATGCGGATGGTCACGTCCCGCCCGGTCAGGTCCACCTTCGACCGGTCCTCGGCGGCGGCCCCGCCTCGGCACACCCACACACCGTTGACGGCCACGTCGACCGCGTCCGGCTCGAACGCGGCGGCCGTGGTGCCCACCGCGGCGAGGATCCGTCCCCAGTTCGGGTCGTTGCCGAACAGCGCGGTCTTGACCAGGTTGTTGCGGGCCACGCTGCGGGCGACCTCGACCGCGTCGTCCTCACGGGCCGCGCCGACCACCTCGATCGCGATCTGCTTGGTGGCGCCCTCGGCGTCGGCGATCAGCTGCTGCGCGAGGTCGTGGCACGCGGCGGTGACCGCGGCGGTCAGCTCCGCCTCGGTGGGCGCGATGCCGCTCGCGCCGCTGGCCAGCAGCAGCACGGTGTCGTTCGTGGACATGCAGCCGTCGGAGTCGATCCGGTCGAACGTCACCCGGCAGGCCGCCCGCAGCGCCGCGTCCAGGGTCTCCGGTCCGGCCACCGCGTCGGTGGTGAGAACGCAGAGCATCGTGGCCAGCGCCGGCGCGAGCATCCCCGCGCCCTTGGCCATGCCGCCGACGGTCCAGCCGCTGCCCTGGGCGACGGCGTTCTTCGGCCGGGTGTCGGTCGTCATGATGGCCTGGGCGGCGGCCGGCCCGCCGTCCCGGCCGAGCGCCCGGACGGCGTCGCGGACGCCGGGGAGCAGCTTGCCCATGGGCAGCCGCTCGCCGATCAGGCCGGTGGAGCAGACCGCGACCTCGCCGGCGCCGAGCAACAGCCGGGGGCTGGCCCCGGTGAGCGCGGCGGCGGTGTGCTCGGCGGTGGCGTGGGTGTCCTGGAAGCCGCCGGGGCCGGTGCAGGCGTTGGCGCCGCCGGAGTTGAGCACCACCGCCCGGACCACGCCGCCGTGGACGACCTGCTGGGTCCAGAGCACCGGCGCGGCCTTGACCCGGTTGGCGGTGAAGACGCCGGCCACGCCGGCGTCCGGGCCGTCGTTGACGACGAGGGCGACGTCGGCCGCGCCGCTGGCCTTCAGGCCGGCCGCCACCCCGGCCGCCCGGAACCCCCGGGGCGTGGTGACACTCACGCCGCCACCTCGCTCCGCTCGGCGGCGGCGCGAGGCGCCGCGCTGCCGTGCCTGATGCTTCGCTCGCTGTATTCGCTCACGGCGCGGTCCCCCAGACGGACAGGCCGGTGGTCTCCGGCAGGCCGAGCATGATGTTGGCGTTCTGCACGGCCTGGCCGGCCGCGCCCTTGCCGAGGTTGTCCAGGGCGCTCACCACGATCATCCGGCGGGAGTCGACGTCGACGGTGGCCTGGAGGTGGCAGGAGTTGGAGCCGAGGGTGGCGGCGGTGTGCGGCCACCGTCCCTCGGGCAACACGTGCACGAACGGCGCGTCCGCGTACGCCTCCGCGAGCACCGCCTGCGGGTCGACACCCCGGGCGGGCACGGCGGTGACCGTCGCGAGGATGCCGCGGGGCATCGGCGCGAGCACCGGCGTGAACGACAGGGTCGTCGCGCCGGTGGCCTGCTTGATCTCCGGGACGTGCTGGTGCGCGCCGACCCGGTAGGGCGACAGGTCGCCCATCACCTCGCTGGCGAGCAGGTGGGGCTTGGCGGCCCGGCCGGCGCCCGAGGTGCCGGAGGCGGCGACCACCACCACGTCGGCGGGCTGGGCGGCGCCGGCGGCGATCAGTGGGGCGAGCGCCAGGGTGATCGTGGCGGCGTAGCAGCCGGTGTTCGCGACCCGGGTGGCGCCGGCGATCAGCTCCCGCTGGCCGGGGAGCTCGGGCAGGCCGTAGGTCCACTGCCCGGCGTGGGTGCCGCCGTAGTAGTTGGCCCAGTCGTACGGGTCGGCGAGCCGGTGGTCGGCGCCGAGGTCGACGACCCGCACGTGGGGAGGGAGCTGGGCGGCGAGCGCCGCCGACTCGCCGTGCGGCAGGGCCAGGAAGACCAGGTCCGCGTCGGCCAGGGCCGCCGGGTCGGTCGCGGTGAGCACCAGGTCCAGCCCGGTGAGCTGCGGGTGTACGGCGTCCAACCGGTGCCCGGCCTGGCTGTGCGCGGTGGCGGCGACCAGGTCGAACTCCGGGTGCCCGGCGACCAGGCGCAGCAGCTCGCCCCCGGCGTAGCCGCTCGCCCCGGCGACCGCGACTCGGATTCCCATACTCACCTCCGCATGACTATGCAGACAAGGCTAGCAATCGGCTGCATGGTCATGCAATCAGTTGCATGGGAATGTGGTCGTGTCGCGGATCACCCCGTCCGTGACGCGATGAGGCCCGTGCCGCGCTGGCACGACACGGACCTCACCGTGCTGCACAGGTGTTAACAGGGGTCCCTTCCTCTACCGGAGGCGTTAACAGGGGCCCCTTCCTTTCACGCGCCCCGGAGGGTGGCGCCGTGGCGTTCGGCGGCGCGGGCGACCGCCGCGTCGCGGGCCGCCACCGCCTCCTCCACCGTCAGGGTGCGGTCGGGCGCCCGGAACGTCAGCTTGTACGCCAGCGACCGACGCCCCGCCCCGAGCTGCTCGGAGGAGTACACGTCAAACAGGCGCACCGACTCCAGCAGCTCACCGGCGCCCTCCACCAGCGCCTGCTGGACCTGCGCCGCCGGCACCGAGGCGTCCACGACCAGGGCCACGTCGATCAGTGCGGGCGGGAACGACGAGACAGCCGGCGCCTGGAGCATCGGGGCGGCGGGCACGGCGTCCAGGTTCAGCTCCATCGCGGCGGTCCGCCGGGGCAGCTCCAGCGCGGCGACGACCGCCGGGTGCAGCTCACCGGCGTGCCCGACGACGGTGTCGCCGACCAGCACCTGCGCGCACCGCCCGGGGTGCCAGGGCGCGTGCTCGGCGGCCCGCACGGTGACCCGGTCGTCGGGCAGGCCGGCCACCGCCAGCACCGTCCGCGCCGCCTCGACCGCGTCCGCCCAGCCGGCCGGGCGGCCCGCACCCCACCAGCCGGTCGGCTCGATCTCACCGGCCAGCACCACGGCGACGTGCCGCGGCTGGTCCGGCAGGACCGCGTCGGCGGCGGCGAACTCGGCGTCCGACGGGCGGTGCTCCACCCCCATGTGCGGCGGGGTCCCCGCGTCGGGGCGCGGGTGGAAGACCGCGCCGACCTCGTACAGGGCGAGGTCACGCTGGCCCCGGCCCAGGTTGCGCCGAAGCACGCCGAGCAGCGGGCCGAGCAGCGTGGTGCGCAGCAGCGGCTCCTCCTCCGACAGCGGGTTGGCCAGGCGCACCGCCCGCCGGCGCGGGTCGTCGGCCGGCAACCCGAGCAGGTCGGCCAGGTCGGGGGCGACGAACGGCTGCGACAGCACCTCGACGTGCCCCTGGTCGGCGAGCGCCCGGGCGATCGCCCGGCGGCGCCGCTGCTGCCAGGTGAGGCCGCGGCCGGCCGGCGCGACCGGCAGCACGGACGGCACGCGGTCGTACCCGTCTAGGCGGACCACCTCCTCGACCAGGTCGGCCGGGTCGGTGAGGTCCGGCCGCCAGGTCGGCGGGGTGACCGTCAGCGCGACCGCGCCGCCGGCCGACACGCCGACCTCGCCCGGATCCTCGGCGAGCCGGTCCGCGCCGCCGGCGACCGTGCAGCCGACCCGCTCCAGCAGGTCGACCACCCGCGCCGGCGGGTACGCCACCCCGACCCGCCGCGACGGCAGGTCGGCCGGCATGCTGATCGGCGTACGCGGCCGGACGTGATCGAGGTCGAGGATCTCGTCGCCGACCGTGCCGCCGCCGTGCTCGACCAGCAGCCGGACCGCCCGCTCGATGGCGACCAGCGGCAGGGCCGGGTCGACGCCCCGTTCCCAGCGCTTCGCGGCCTCGCTGAACAGCTTGTGCCGGCGGGCGGTGCGCCCGACCATCACCGGATCCCAGTGGGCGGCCTCGAACAGCACGTTCGTGGTGCCCTCGACCACCTCGCTGGTCTCCCCGCCCATCACCGCGGCGAGCGAGACCGGCCCGGTGTCGTCGCAGATCACCATGTCCTCGGCGGCGAGCGTACGGGTCACCCCGTCCAGGGTGGTCAGCTTCTCCCCCGGCTCGGCGCGGCGGACCACCAGCGTGCCGGCGATCCGGTCCGCGTCGAACGCGTGCATCGGCTGGCCCAGTTCGAGCATCACGTAGTTGGTGATGTCGACCGGCAGCGAGATGCTGCGGACGCCGGCGGTGGTGAGCCGCTGCACCATCCAGGCAGGCGAGGGCGCGGCCGGGTCGACGCCACGCACCATCCGGGCGGCGAACCGGTCGCAGCCGACCGTGTCACGCACCTCGACCGGGTACGCGGGCCGCTCGGTCGCGCCCGGCGCCGGCACCAGCCCCGGGTCGCGGAACGGCACCCCGACGGCGTGCGCCAGCTCGCGGGCGATGCCGCGGACCGACATCTGGTACCCGCGGTCCGGCGTCAGCTCGACCTCGACCACGACGTCGTCGAGCCCCACCACCGGGCGGGCGTCGTCGCCGGGCTTGGCCGGGCTGGACTCGGGCAGCACGATGATGCCCGAGTGGTCGTCACCGAGCCCCAGCTCCTTCGCCGAGCAGATCATGCCGTTGGAGTTGCGCCCGTACGTCCTGCGCGCCCCGATGGCGAAATTCCCGGGCAGCACGCCGCCGGGGAGGATCACCACCACCCGGTCGCCGACGGTGAAGTTCCGCGCCCCGCAGACGATCTCCTGGAGCTCGCCGGTGCCGTTGGCGTCGCCCACGTCGACCCGGCAGAACCGGATCGGCTTCTTGAAGCCGGTCAGCTCCTCGATCTCCCGGACCTCACCGACCACCAGCGGCCCGGTGACCGTCTCACCCAGGTCCACGATGGACTCGACCTCGATGCCCAGGTCCACCAGGGCCTGCTCCAGGTCGGCCGGGGCCAGGTGGGCCGGCAGGTCGACGTACTCGCGCAGCCAGCTGACAGAAACTCGCATGACTCAGACCACCGTCTCCGTAACTCGTGCCCGCACTACGCCCCGTATCCGAACGCCCGGGTGAACCGGACGTCGCCCTCGACCATGTCCCGCATGTCGCCGACACCGTGGCGGAACATGACCGTCCGGTCGATGCCCATCCCGAAGGCGAATCCGGAGTAGACCTCCGGGTCGATGCCGCAGGCCCGCAGCACGCGCGGGTTCACCATGCCGCAGCCACCCCACTCGACCCACTGCGGACCCTTGCGGTGCTCCGGGAACCACACGTCGAACTCGGCCGACGGCTCGGTGAACGGGAAGTAGTGCGGGCGCCACCGGGTCTTCGCGTCCGGGCCGAACATGGCCCGCGCGAAGTGGTCCAAGGTGCCGCGCAGGTGCGCCATCGTGATGCCCTTGTCGACCACCAGGCCCTCCACCTGGTGGAAGACCGGCGCGTGGGTGGCGTCCAGCTCGTCGGTGCGGTAGACCCGGCCGGGGCAGATCACGTAGATCGGCGGCTTGCGGGTCAACATCGTCCGCGCCTGCACCGGCGAGGTGTGGGTACGCAGCACCAGCCCCGAACTCTCCGGTGCGACGTGGAAGGTGTCCATCAGGCCGCGCGCCGGGTGGTCCGGCGGGATGTTCAGCGCGTCGAAGTTCGTCCACTCCAGCTCGACCTCGGGCCCCTCGGCCACCTCGTAGCCCATCCCGACGAAGAAGTCGCTGATCTGCTCCATGAGCGTGCTGACCGGGTGCCGCGCGCCCTTCTGGCGCCGGTCGTACGGCAGGGTGACGTCCACCCGCTCCTCGACCAGCATCCGCTCGGCCTGCTCGCGCTCGAGGACCTCGGCACGGGCGGCGTACGCGGACTCGATCGCCCGGCGGGCCTCGTTGACCCGCTTGCCGGCGTCGGACTTGGCGGCCGGCGGCAGCGCGCCGATCTCGCGGCGCGCCAGCGAGACCGGGGCCCGGTCACCCAGGTGCGCGGGGCGCAGCGCGGTCAACGCGTCCGGGTCGGCGGCGTCGGCGAACGCCTTCTCGGCGGCGGCGACGGCCTCGGCCAGGGCGGCCGGGTCGAGCAGGGCGACCTGCTTCGGGTCGTACGGATCGTTGCGGTAGGTCATGGCGTACGGGCACTCCCTCACGGCGGCGCCGGCCCTCGTCAGGCGGCGAAGCGAGTCTACGGACGCGCGGCTTCGCCGCAGCCCGCCGGTGGGAGTTGTGCGGAGAGCAGGTCAGGCCCGCCGCCCGCCGACACCGGCGGGCTGGCTAAACGAACGCCGTGGCGCGTTCATGGGCGGGCACTCTCCCCTGCTGTCTCGGCCGCGCAGCCGGTCGACGGCCGGCGCTGCGCTCTCGCTGAAGCGTACAGGCACACCGCCGCGGCCGCAGCCAGGTTGAGGCTCTCGGCGCGCCCGTGCAGCGGCACCCGGACGCGGGCGTCGGCGGCGGCGGTCAGCTCGTCGGCCAGCCCGTGCGCCTCGGAGCCGAACAGCCAGGCGGTGGGGGCGGCCAGCCGGCCGGCGTCGGCGAGGTCGTCCAGGTCGTCCACGCCGTACCCGGTGGTGGCCAGCACGGCGAGCCCGGCGGCCCGCAGCGCGGCGACCGCCGCGAGGGGGTCGGGCGCGCGCACCACGTCGACGTGGAAGAGGCTGCCGGCTGAGGCCCGCACCGCCTTGCCGTTGTACGGGTCGACCGCCTCGCCGGCGAAGACGACCACCTGGGCGCCGGCCGCGTCGGCGGTGCGCAGCACGGTGCCGGCGTTGCCCGGATCACGGATGCCGGCGAGCACCGCGACCAGCCGCGGCCCGCGCGTCAGGGCGGTGTCCAGCGGTACGTCGAGGTGCCGGCACACGGCGACGAGGCCCTGCGGGGCGACGGTCTCGGTGAGCGCGGCGAGGGCCTCGTCGGTGACCTCGGAGACGGGTACGTCGTCGGCGGCCGCGCGGGCGGCCAAGTCCGCGTACCGGTCGAGCGCGGCCGGCGTACCGAAGAGTTCCAGGACCGTGCGGGGCCGGGTGAGGGCCTCGCGGACCGCCTGCGGCCCCTCCGCCAGGAACCGGCCGGCCGCGTCGCGGTCCCGGCGGCGCTGGAGCCGGCGGGCGGCGACAACCCGTGGGGTACGCGGCGTGAACGGCCCGGAGACGGCGTCGAGGCGCCTCCCGTGCGGTCGTGACTGCATGGGAGACGCCTCGATCTGCCGTGGGTGGATCAGGCGGCCTGGGCCGCGGCGCCACCGGTGCCCTCGGCCGCGACGGCGGCGCGGGCCAGCTCGACGATCGCCGCGAAGGCGGCGGCGTCGTTGACGGCCATGTCGGCCAGGATCTTCCGGTCGACCTCGATGCCGGCCAGCTTGAGGCCCTGGATCAGGCGGTTGTAGGTGAGCCCGTTGGCGCGGGCACCCGCGTTGATCCGCTGGATCCACAGCTGCCGGAAGTCGCCCTTGCGGTCACGACGGTCCCGGTAGGCGTACTGCATCGAGTGCAGCACCTGCTCCTTGGCCTTGCGGTACAGGCGGGAGCGCTGACCGCGGTAGCCGCTCGCGGTCTCCAGCAGGGTACGGCGCTTCTTCTGGGCGTTCACAGCCCGCTTGACGCGTGCCATCTCAACTCCTTCTTCGGTTCAGGTGGCGCGCGTCAGCGGCCGAGCAGCTTCTTGATGCGCTTGACGTCGGCCTTGGCGGCGACGACGGTGCCGGTCAGGCGGCGGGTCCGGGTGGAGGGCTTCTTCTCCAGGTTGTGGCGCAGGCCCGCCTGCTGCTTCACGACCTTGCCCTTACCGGTCAGCCGGACGCGCTTGCCCATCCCGGTGTGGCTCTTCATCTTCGGCATGTGGAACGTCTTCTCCCCTGTTACTCGCCGGTGGTCCCGGCGGGTCCGGCCGGCTCGACCGGCGGCGCCGCCTCGGGGGCGCCGGATTCCCGCTCGCCCCGCGGTAGCGCGCCGCCGCGGGCCGCCGTGGCGGCCGCCTTGGTGGCGCGGTGCGGTGCGAGCACCATGATCATGTTGCGGCCGTCCTGCTTCGGCGCGGCCTCGACGTACCCCAGCTCCGAGATCTCGGACTCGAGCCGGCGCAGGAGCCGGTACCCCAGCTCCGGGCGGCTCTGCTCCCGACCGCGGAACATGATCGTCACCTTGACCTTGTCGCCGGCCTTGAGGAACCGCACCACGTGACCCTTCTTGGTCTCGTAGTCGTGCGGGTCGATCTTCGGCCGGAGCTTCATCTCCTTGATGACGGTCTGCTGCTGGTTACGCCGCGCTTCGCGCGCCTTGAGTGCGCTCTCGTACTTGAACTTGCCGAAGTCCATGAGCTTGCACACCGGCGGGCGCGCCATCGGCGCAACCTCGACCAGGTCCAGGTCGACGTCCGCGGCCAGCTGAAGGGCGCGCTCCAGCGGGACGATGCCCACCTGCTCACCCTCAGGGCCGACCAGTCGGACCTCACGTGCCCGGATCTGCTCGTTCACGCGTGGTTCGACGCTGATGGGGCCTCCTCGAGTCGAGTGTTCCTGCGTGGCCGACCCCGCGGCTCCCGGGTGGGAACCGGCCCGGAAAGCAGAAGGCCCCGGCGCATTGCCAGGGCCCGCTCGACCGGTCGGCACGACCACATGGTCGCGCATCCGGCGCCGGGACGTGCCCGGAACCGGTGACCGGACCCGGCCGCCTCGCGGCGACTCGGGTGGGAGCAGGCGCCCCACTTTCACGGCCGCCCGCACAAACGCGGACAGCCTGGTCGACTCGACAACACTACACCCCCGCCCAGGGTGACCCCAAACCGGGCATGGCGGCCGGCCGGGAACGCGCGCCGGCCGGGGTGCCGCCCGGCCGGTCAGCGGCCGGAGGCGCCCTCGGCCAGGCGGGTCTGGTGGGCCTGGTGCAGGCGGCGCAGCGCGCGGACCCCCTCGACGGCCAGTTCCTTGTCGGCGGCCTGGAGGGCCACCATCGGCACCAGGTCGTCGTCGTGCAGCTCCAGGCTGGCCCACGGGGCGCCCCGGTCGAAGCGGACCCCGCGGACGACCTCCCACGGCAGCTCGTACGAGCCGATCACGTTGCGCACCCGCACCCGCCGCGCGTCAGCCTCGACCATCGGGCGGGTGAAGAGCAGGAAGCCGAACGCGCCGAACACGCCGAGGCCGATCATGGCGAGCTGGTCGCCCCGCTGGAACGTGCCGTAGCCGTTGCCGGTCGGCCCGGTCAGCGACGTGGCCAGGAGGGTGAACACCACCACCAGCACCGCCGCCGAGGCCCAGCAGACCAGCCGGATGCGGCGGGGCCGGATGCGGATCGACTCGGTTTCGCTCACCCCACCAGTCTGCCACCCGCCTCGGGCCCGCCCGCGCCCGCCACACGCGACCGGCCCCGGCCCGCTGATCCGCCACGGCGGGCCGGCGGATGGTGGGCGTGGGCCGGCCTGGGTGGCCAGCCGACGAGCCGCCGGTGGCGGCGACCGGGTGATGCAGGCCCTTTGCTCTGCTTCACCCCACGCGGAGGTTTCGGGCCGGAACTGGTGCGTCCGTTGAAGCAGAGCAAAGGGCGCCGGGCGGTTGGCCGGGGCTCGGGCGATCAGGAGCGGCGGCCGGACGGCCGGTCCACCGGTTCACCCAGGTCCGGCCGAATGCTCTGGGTGGGCAACCCCGCCGGCCCGACGGACGGGGCGGGCACTGTGTCACCCCGCCCGGAACCCCGCCCGACGCCCCGTCCGGTGCGCCATCCACGGCCCTGCCCGGAGCCCCGGCCGGCGAGCAGAGCGGCGGCCAGGGTGAGCAGCGCCCCGGCGAGCACCGGCAGCCGGACGCCGGGGCCGCCGGGCAGCAGCGCGTCCAGCACCAGCGCGCCGCCGAGCTGGCCCGCGACCAGCAGCAGCCCGGTCCGCAGGACGCCCACCACCCGGACGCCGACCACCAGGCTGGCGACGATGCCGACGCCGAGGAGACCGCCGGTGTAGAGGAACCAGGCGTCCGGCCAGGACGGGGCGGGACCGGTCAGGGCCCCGGCCAGCGCCGCGACGAGCAGCACGGCCGGGGTGCTGACGGCGAAGTTCACCGCCACCCCGGCGGCGGCGGAACTGGCGGCCGAGACCCGGCCGTTGAGCGCGGACTGCAACGCCACCGCGACGCCGCCGACGACGGCGAGCAGGACCACGCCCAGAGCCAGGTCGCCGACGGGCTGCCCGAGCTGGGCCAGCGTCACCGCCGCCACCCCCAGCAGCGCCCCGGCCAGCCGGGGACCGGTGAACGCGATCCGCCCCACCGGTGCGAGACCGGCCCGGTCCACCGCCAGCCCGCCGAGGCTGCCGCCCGCGACCTGGGCGATGGTGAACACCGCCACCCCGAGCACCGGCACCACGTACGCGCCGAGCACGACGATCGCCGCGCCGCCGAGCCCACCCAGGTACGCCCACCAGGGCAGGCGCGCCCCGCGCAACCCGCGCAGGTCGGCGCGGAGCGACCGGAGCGCCAGCACCCCGAGCCCCACCAGGAGACATCCGCCGAGGTTGTTGACCACGGCGGCGAGGGTGGCGTCGCCGGCCCGCTCGCCCAGCTCGCCGTTCACCGCACCCTGCGCCGCCGAGGCGACCCCGCCGAGGGTCACCACGACCAGCGCGACCCACGCGGGCACCAGGCGGGGTGCCGCCGGGGCCGGCGGTAATACCGACGAGGCTTCGGGCGCCCGGAAGGGCCGCCTCACAGCCGGCACGCGTGGATGTTCGTGACGAGGATCGCGCGAGCACCCAACTCGTACAGCTCGTCCATGATCCGGTGCACGTCGTCGCGGAGCACCATCGCCTGCACGGCCACCCAGCCCTCGCGGTGCAATGGGGAGACGGTCGGCGACTCGATGCCCGGCGTCAGCGAACTGGCCCGGTCGAGCAGGCCGGCCGGCACGTCGTACGCGAGCATCACGTAGCGCCGGGCGACGAGGACCCCGTGCAGGCGGCGCAGAAGCTGCTCGCACTGCGGGTGGGTCGGCGCGGCGGCGCGGCGGACCAGGACGGCCGAGGACCGCAGCAGCGGCTCGCCGAACACGACCAGGCCGGCCTGCCGCAGCGTGGCGCCGGTCTCCACCACGTCCGCGACGACGTCGGCGACACCGAGACGGATGGCGTTCTCCACCGCGCCGTCGAGGCGGATCACGTCGGCCTTCACACCGAGGTCGGCGAGGTGCCGCTCGACCAGGCCGGGGTACGCGGTGGCGATCCGGTGCCCGCCCAGCTCCTGCACGGAGTCGACGTCCTCGGGGCGGGCGGCGAAGCGGAAGGTGGCCCGGCCGAAGGCCAGGTCGACGATCTCCTCGGCCGGCGCGCCGGAGTCGATCAGCAGATCCCGGCCGGTGATGCCGACGTCCAGGTCACCGGAGCCGACGTAGGTGGCGATGTCCTTCGGGCGCAGGTAGAAGAACTCGATGTCGTTGGGCTCGTCCCGGCAGACCAGGTCCTTCGGGTCGGTGCGCTGGCGGTAGCCCGCCTCGCGCAGCATCTGGGCGGCCTTCTCGGCGAGGGCGCCCTTGTTGGGTACGGCGACACGCAGCACTGCGGAGTGCTCCTTCGATCGGGTCTGATCAGGGGACGGTTGCAATCACCGGAAGGCTGACAGGATGCCCCGTCGTTCGGGACGGGTAGGAATGGCAGCACACTGTGGTCCAGCCATGAGCCTCCCTCCTCTGGTAGAAGCTGACGTATGAGGACGGCGTACCGGTGCCGGGCGTACCCGACACCCGAGCAGGCCAGCGTGCTGAACCGCACGTTCGGGTGCGTACGCGTCGTCTGGAACCGCACCCTCGCTGCCCGGCACGGCCGCTACCACGCGGAGGGAAAGTCCACCTCGTACGCCGAGACGGATCGGGCGCTGACGCAGATGAAGCGCCTGCCCGAATTGGCTTTCCTCAACGACGTGTCGTCGGTGCCGTTGCAGCAGACACTGCGGCATCAGCACAGTGCCTTCACCGCCTTCTTTCAAAAGCGCGCCCGCTATCCGCGTTTCAAGTCTCGGCAGGGGCGGCAGTCCGCGTCGTTCACCCGGTCGGCCCTCCGCATGTGCGACGGGAACCTGACGCTGGCAAAGATGCCGGGTGCTCTGCGGTTCGTGTGGTCGTGGTCGGACATGGACGTGAAAGCCGTCGACCCGACGATGGTGACCGTGTCGCGTGACCCGGACGGCCGTTGGTTCGTCACCTTCGCCGTGAACATCAACCCACCCACGGCACCCGAGCCAACGGAACAAATCGTCGGAGTGGATCTCGGGTTGGCCGACTTCGCGGTCCTGTCTACCGGGGAGCGCATCCCGCACCCCCGCAACTGGAAGCGCCATGAACGCCGATTGAAGCGGTATCAGCGCATCATGGCTCGTAAGCAACGCGGCTCGAACAACCGGAACAAAGCCAAGGTCAGGGTCGCCCGCGTTCACTCCCGCATCCGCGACGCCCGGCAGGACTTCCTCCACAAGGCCAGCACTGACCTCGTTCGGCGCTTCGGCGCTGTCGCCGTGGAAGACCTCAACGTGGCCGGCATGGTTCGCAACCGTAAGCTGGCCCGCGCAATCTCCTGCACTGGCTGGGTTAAGTTCCGCGAACTGCTGACCTACAAGGCGCACCGGGATGGGCGGCACCTCGCGGTCGTGGACCGCTGGTTTCCGTCCTCGAAAACCTGCTCGGCCTGCGGGCATCTGCTCGACACGCTCTCGCTCGGCACACGCCATTGGACGTGTCCGAGTTGCGGCACCCTCCACGACAGGGACGTCAACGCCGCCAAGAACATCGCCGTCGCGGCCGGGCTGGCCGAGACGAAAAACGCCTGCGGAGCGGACGTCAGACACGAAGGGCAACCTTCCGTGCAGTCTGCGGTGAACCAGGAACACTCACCCGCGAGGGTGGGAAAACCCGGCCCATTAGAGCCGGGCGGATGTCAAAGATGTCGGTAGACGTCCTTCAGGTCGAGGCCGGTGGCGAGCATCAGCACCTGCACCTGGTAGAGCAGCTGCGAGATCTCCTCGGCGGCCCGCTCGGGCCCCTCGTGCTCGGCGGCCATCCACGACTCGGCCGCCTCCTCGACGACCTTCTTGCCGATGAAGTGCACCCCCTTCTCCAGGGCGGCGACCGTGCCCGAGCCCGGGGTGCCGGCGGCGGCCTTGGCCTGCAGCTCGGCGAACAACTCCTCGAACGTCTTCACCGGCCGATTCTCTCAACCACCGGGCCGCCGCGGCGCCGCAGGGGTCCGGCGCGTCCGTCCCGTGGTCAGCCGCCGAAGCCGACGCGCTGGGCGGAGGCCGCCGACACGCCGCGGATGGCGAGGGCGGCGTCGAGCGCGGCGACGGTGGCCGCCCAGCCCTTGTCCTCGGCCGAGCCGGGCAGGCCGGCCCGGTCCCGGGCCTGCTCGATGGTGTCGACGGTCAGCACGCCGTGCGCGACCGGCTTGCCCTCGTCCAGCGCCACCCGGGTGAGCCCGTCGGTGACCGAGCGGCAGACGAAGTCGAAGTGGGCGGTGGCGCCGCGCACCACGACACCGAGCGCGACCACCACGTCGCAGCGGCGGGCGAGGGCCTGGGCGACCACCGGCAGCTCCACCGAGCCGGCCACCCGGGCCACCACCGAGCGCGCCCCGCAGGCCTCGGCGGCGGCGACCGCCCGGTCGAGCATGTGGTCGGTGAGGTCACCGTGCCAGCGGGCCGCGACCACTCCCACCGTCAGACCGGTCGCGTCGACGGTGTCGATGCCCGGCTCCCCGAATCCCGCCATGTCTACGCTCCGATCTCGTCGCCGGGAACCGGGCGGCCCATCGGCGCCTCGGTCACCTCGTCCAGTTCGTCCAGCAGGTGACCCATCCGGTCCCGCTTGGTCCGCAGGTAGCGAACGTTCTCCGGGTGCGGCCGCACCGGCAGGCCCTCGCGCCCGGTGATGGTCAGGCCGTACCCCTCCAGGCCGGCGCGCTTGGCCGGGTTGTTGGTGAGCAGCCGCATCGAGCGCACGCCCAGGTCGTAGAGGATCTGCGCGCCGGTGCCGTAGTCCCGGGCGTCCGCCGGCAGGCCCAGGTCCAGGTTGGCGTCGACGGTGTCCCGGCCCAGGTCCTGGAGCTGGTACGCCTGGAGCTTGTGCAGCAGGCCGATGCCCCGCCCCTCGTGCCCGCGGACGTAGAGCACCACGCCCCGCCCCTCCTGGGCGACCCGGTCCAGGGCGGCGTTGAGCTGCGGGCCACAGTCGCAGCGGACCGAGCCGAACACGTCGCCGGTGAGGCACTCCGAGTGCACCCGGACCAGCACGTCCCGGCCGTCGCCGATGTCACCCATCACCAGCGCGACGTGCTCGGCCGAGTCGTAGTCGCTGCGGTAGCCCAGGGCCCGGAACACGCCGTGGCTCGTCGGCATGCGGGTGTCGGCGACCAGCTCGACCTGCTTCTCCGTCCGCCGCCGGTAGGCGACCAGGTCCGCGATGGTGACCAGGGTCAACGAGTGCTCGGCGCAGAACTTCTCCAGGTCCGGCAGCCGCATCATCGTGCCGTCGTCGTTCACCAGCTCGCAGAGCACGCCGGCCGGGCGCAGCCCGGCCAGCCGGGTCAGGTCGACCGCGGCCTCGGTGTGCCCGGGCCGGCGCAGCACGCCGCCCTCGCGGGCCCGCAACGGCACCACGTGGCCCGGTCGGGCCAGGTCGGCGGGGCCGGTGGTGGGGTCGGCGAGCAGCCGGATCGTGTGCGCCCGGTCGGCGGCCGAGATGCCGGTGCTCACGCCCTCCCGGGCGTCCACGGTCACCGCGTACGCGGTGCCGCGCTTGTCCTGGTTGGTGTGGTGCATGGGCGGCAGGTCCAGCCGGTCGCACTCGCTCTCGGTCAGCGGCACGCAGATGTAGCCCGACGTGTACCGGACCATGAACGCGAGCAGCTCCGGCGTCGCCAGCTCGGCCGCGAAGATCAGGTCGCCCTCGTTCTCCCGGTTCTCGTCGTCGACCACGACGACGGGCCGGCCGGCCGCGATGTCCTCCACGGCCTGCTCGATGCTGCCAAAGGTGCTCATGCGACTGCCTCCGAGTAGGTCGGCGTGATCGGGGCGGGGCGGGTGGCGCGCGACGTGCGCCACCACGCGGCGAGGCCCCAGACGCAGAACGCGCCGTAGACGAGGTACATGGCCGCCGAGGGGTAGTAGCCGCCGCGCAGCAGCAGCGGCACGCCCACCGCGTCGACGGCGATCCAGATGAGCCAGAAGTCGACGTAGCCGCGGGCCATCCCGTAGGTGGCGAGCAGGCTGCCGGTGAGGATCCACGCGTCCGGCAGCGGGCCCCAGGAGCCCAGTGCGGCGAGCACCGGGTACGCGGCCGCGGTCCCGGCGACGGCGGCGAGCAGCAGGCCGAGCCGTTCCCGGCCGGTGGCCCAGCGCGGCTCCACGGCCGGCGCCCCGTCGGCGCCCCGGCGGCGGTTGTGCGACCAGCGCCACCAGCCGTAGAGGCTGACGCCGAAGAAGAACACCTGCCGGCCGGCCTGGCCGTAGAGGTCGTGCGCCTGCGGCGTGGCGAACGCCCCGCCGAGGAAGACGGTGAACAGCAACGCGTTGCCGATCATGCCGACCGGCCACGCCCACACCAGCCGGCGCAGCCCGAGCAGGGCGGACGCGAGGCCGAAGACGTTGCCGACGATCTCGCGGACCAGCACGGGCGAGCCGGCGATGCTCACCTGGGCGTCGAGCAGCCAGCCGAGCGGGCCCATCAGGCCACCCCGCCCGCGGCCGCGACGCCGGGCAGGCCGCCGCTGCCGGGCAGGCCGACGGCGCCGGGCAGGCCCCCCTCCGGCCGGCCCGCCTCGCCCGGCAGGTGCGCGCCGAGCAGGCGCTCGACGTACTTGGCCAGCACGTCGACCTCGAGGTTGACCGGGTCGCCGACACCGCGCGTCCCGAGGGTGGTGAGCTTCAGCGTGGTCGGGATCAGGCCGACCGAGAACCAGTCGGTCCCGACGCCCGCCACGGTCAGCGACACCCCGTCGACGGTGATCGAGCCCTTCTCCACCACGTACCGGGCCAGGGCGGCGGGGAGGCGGAACCGTACCGTCTCCCACTGGTCGGCCGGCTCCCGGGAGACGACCTCGCCGACGCCGTCCACGTGCCCCTGCACCAGGTGCCCGCCCAGGCGGCTGCCGAGGGCGGCGGCCCGCTCCAGGTTGACCGGGTCGCCCGGCCGCAGCGCGCCGAGCGCGGAGCGGCGCAGCGTCTCCCCCATCACGTCGGCGGTGAACGTCCCGTCGGCGACATCCACCACGGTCAGGCAGACGCCGTTGACCGCGATCGAGTCGCCGTGCCGGGCGTCCGAGGTGACCAGGGGGCCACGGATCGCGACCAGCGCGGAGTCGCCCGCGGTCTCGGTGACCCGGACGACCTCGCCCAACTCCTCGACGATGCCGGTGAACATGTCAGCCCTCCCTCTTCCGGGGCAGCGCGGTGATCCGCAGATCGGGACCGACCTGCGTAACGTCGACGAGCTCCAATTCGATGGCCTCGGCGATCGTGGTCACACCCGCGTCGACCAACGCGGTCGGGCCGGCGCCGAGCAGCCGGGGCGCGACGTACCCGACGATCTTGTCGACCAGGCCGGCGGCGAGGAACGCGCCGGCCAGGCGCGGCCCGCCCTCCAGCAGCGCCGCCCGCACCCCGCGGCCGTGCAGCACGGCGAGCAGCGCCGGCAGGTCCACCCGGCCGTCGGGGCCGGCGCCGACCTCCGCTGCGGTGGCGATCCAGGTCGAGGCGGCGGCGTCGCGGACCCGTGCCCCGGACGGGGTACGCCCCGCCGAGTCGACCACCACCCGCAGCGGCTGGCGGATGGCCAGGCTGCCGTCGCGCAGGTTCCGGGCGGTGAGGCGGGGGTCGTCGGCCAGCACGGTGCCCACGCCGGCGATGACGGCGTCGACCGTCCCGCGGAGGGCGTGCACGTCCATCCGCGCCGCCTCGGAGGTGATCCACATGCTGGTGCCGTCGGCGGCCGCCGACCGGCCGTCCAGCGTCGCGGCGTACTTCCAGATGACGTACGGCCAGCCCCGGCGCATCGAGGTCAGCCAGGAGATGTTGCCGGCCTCCGCCTCGGCGGCGCGTACCCCCGTGTCGACCTGGACCCCCGCGGCGCGCAACGTGGCGGCGCCGCCCGACGCGACCGGGTTCGGGTCGGGCACGGCGATGACCACCCGGGACACCCCGGCCTGCACCAGCGCGGTGCTGCAGGGGCCGGTGCGACCGGTGTGGTCGCAGGGCTCCAGGGTGACGACGGCGGTGCCACCGCGGGCCCGCTCCCCCGCCTGGGCCAGCGCGACGATCTCGGCGTGCGGCCCGCCGGCGTACGCGTGGAAGCCCTCACCGACGACCTGGCCGTCCGCGTCGAGCAGCACGCAGCCGACGACCGGGTTGGGGCTGGTGGTGCCGAGACCGCGCGCGGCGAGTTCGACCGCGCGACGCATCGCCTCGTCGACGGAGACGCCGGCCATGCCCTGCCCTCTCACTCGCCGGTCGGCGCGCGGGCGGCGACGGGAGCGACGGCATCGGGCCGCGGGCGTGCGGCGGCGGAATCCGGGGACGGCAGGGCCGACCCGGGGGGCGGTCACGGCATGCCGAGGTCGGCAGCCGGGCACGGCCCGTCCGTCCCGCGCGCTGTCTCCCATCCGGACTGTCTGAGCGCGGGCGTGCCCGCACCCAACCGTCGGCCCCGGAGTCTCACCAGGTCCACCGGGCGGACGAACCGCTCCCGGGTCGCGGGCTTACCACGGTCGCACCGTGGATCACCGCCGGTTCGGAATTACACCGAGTCCCGCCAGCGCGTGGTGGGTACTACCGGCAGTCTTACACGCTCCGGGGCGACTGTCGCCACCCTCGCGAGCTACTTCACATGACGATCGCTCGGATCGGCCACGCCGCGGCGCCGGTCCACCGCCACGTACGAGCCGGGCTGGCTCTTCGCCACCGTCTTCATCTCCGAGGCGATCGTCATCGCCTCCAGGGGGCTGGTGATGCGTTTGTCGGCGTCCGAGACGGAGACGCCGATCGAGAGCGTGACCAGGGCGGCGCGGCGCAGGTTGCCGCGCCGGTCCTTCAGCTCGACGTAGCCGCGGGCGGCGTCCGACGGGTCGTACAGCGCGTCGGCGGCCTTCTCGAAGTCGGCCGAGACCCGCGAGGTGAGCGGCCGGACCTGCTCCGGCGTGCAGACGAAGACGAAGTCGTCACCGCCGACGTGCCCGAGGAAGGCCGGTGGGAGGCCCACCGACACCACGGCCCGGTGCAGGCTGCGGGCCAGCGCGGAGATGAAGTCGTCGCCGCGGACGAAGCCGTACCGGTCGTTGACGCTCTTGAACCGGTCGATGTCGATGTAGCCGACCGCGTAGTCCGAGCCGACCCGGACGCGGTCGGCGATCTCCCGGCGGATCCGGCTGTTGCCGGGCAGCCCGGTCAGCGGCGAGACCTCGCGGAACTCCTTGTTGCGACGGAGGGTGGAGCTGACCCGGGCCACCAGTTCGGCGGTGTCGAAGGGCTTGACCAGGTAGTCGTCGGCGCCGGCGCTGAGGCCGTGCACCTTGTCCACGGTGAGCCCCTTGGCGGTCAGCATGATCACCGGCAGCGCCGCGGTCATCGGGTCGGCGCGCAGCCGCCGGGTCAGCTCCAGGCCGTCGACGCGCGGCATCATCAGGTCCACCACGGCGAGGTCGGGACGCTGACGCCCGATCACCTCGAGGGCCTCCTGGCCGTCGCTGGCGTGGATCACGTCGTACCCGTGCAGGCGGAGGTTGAACTCGACGAAGCGCGCGATGTCCTCGTCGTCGTCGACGACGAGGATGACGTCCGGGCGGTCGCCGGCCGGGTCCACCTCAGGCCCCGGAAGCCGCGCGTTCCGCCATGGCCCGCAGTTTCCGGACGGCCTCGGCCGGGTCGTCCGCGCCGTAGACGGCGGTGCCGGCGACGAAGGCGTCGGCACCGGCCTCGGCGGCCTGGGCGATGGTGTCGGCGGCGATGCCGCCGTCGACCTCGATGCGCACCTCCAGGTGGCCGGCGTCGACGTGCCGGCGCGCCGTGCGCACCTTGTCGAGGAGGTGCGGGATGAACCGCTGCCCACCGAAGCCCGCCTTGATCGTCATGATCAGCAGCGTGTCGAAGCTGGGCAGCAGGTCCAGGTACGGCTCGACCGGAGTGTCCCGGTCGATCGCCAGCCCCGCCTTCGCCCCGGCCGACCGCAGGTCCTTGGCCAGCGCCACCGGGTCGTCACAGGCCTCCGCGTGGAAGGTGACGTTGTACGCCCCGGCGTCGGCGTACCCGGGGGCCCACCGGCGCGGATCCTCGATCATCAGGTGCACGTCGAACGGGAGCTTCGTGGCGGCCCGCAGGCTCTGCACGACCGGCAGCCCGATGGTCAGGTTCGGCACGAAGTGGTTGTCCATGACGTCCACGTGCAACCAGTCGGCGGCATCTTCGACGGCACGGACCTCGTCGGCGAGGCGGGCGAAATCGGCGGCCAGGATGCTCGGCGCGACGATGGGCGGCGGTACGGTCACGGGGCCAGTGTACGAACGCGGCCACCAGCCGCCGCCGGCACGGCACCAACCGGGACGCCCTGTGACCCAGCGGTGACCAGTGGTGCAGAATTGGCCGTTCCGGACGGGTGAATCCGGACGAAGGGTCATTCGTGACTGGCTGGATGACGGAAACACGGCAAAACTCCATGAGGGACGGTGACGTGGGCCGCACGACCACCTGGCGCGCCGGCCGGGTCCGCGGTGGCCGGCCGTCAGCTCCCGGAAAGGGCGGATGATGCGACGGTGGCTTCCTCTCCGAGCGGTGGCGCTGGCCGGCGCGGCCGCGCTCCTGCTCGGCGGCTGCGTACGGCCCGGCGGATCCGACGGCGACCTCACCGACGACTGGCCCGCGCTGGCCGAGGCGCGGCTGTTCGTCCCGGCCGCCGGGGTCTGCCTCCCCCGGATCACCGCCGTGGTGCAGGCGAGCACGTACGAGACGGTGGACTGCGCCCGCAACCACCTGGCGGAGGCCGTACACGTGGGCACGTTCACCGGCCCGGTCGCCGACGGCGCCCGCCGGCCCGAACCGGGCTCGCCGGACCTGCGCGCCGCCCGCGCCGAGTGCGACCAGCGGGTCCGCGAGGTGCTCGGCGGTGACTGGCACTCCGCCCGCCTTACCATGAACATCGCCCTGCCGTCCGTTCCCGCGTGGACCGGTGGCGCCCGCTGGTTCCGCTGCGACCTCAGCGAGACCGACAGCATCGACAACACCCGGCCGGTCAACCGGACCGGGAGCCTCCGCGGCGCGATGCTCGGCGACTCCGCGCTGATCCACCGCTGCTTCGACCCCAAGCTGATCGGCGAGAACCTCAACTACATGGCACCGGTGCTGTGCACCGAGCCGCACCGGGCCGAGTTCGTCGGCGTGTACGTGGAACGCGACATGAGCTGGGCGGAGTTCACCCGCAACGAGCAGCAGGCACACCAGCGCTGCATGGCGCTCATCGCCGCCTTCGCCGACGTGCCCAACAACAGCGACCTGCCGTACCGGGCCGGCTCGATCTTCTACCCGCCGTCCCAGCGGGAGTGGGAGGAGGGCGACCGGGGCGTGCGCTGTTTCCTGTGGAGTGACGACCGGAAGCTGACCCGCTCGATGCGCGGCGCGGGCCCGCAGGGGCTGCCGGCGATCTGACGTATGCTCCCGCTCCGTGGCCGGCATCGACGATGCCGCGTCTACCGGGCGACGGGAGGTCGGAGGGTGAAGCGACGCTGGTTCGCGGGAATGGCGCTCGGCGTGGTGGTCGTGGCGCTCACCGGCTGCGTCGCGCCGCCGGCCGGCACCGACGGTGACCTGGTCGACGACTGGGCCACGATCAGCGCCCCGACCGCCTTCGTCCCCGAGGCGGGGACGTGTCACGCGCACGTGGCCCGGGTCGGCTACCTCGGGGCGTACGACCCGGTGCCGTGCGAGCGGCCGCACCGGGTGGAGACGCTGCACGTGGGCACGCTGACCGGTGCCGGCGCGACGGGGACGACGCCGCCGTCGCCCGGCTCCGCCGGGACGCGCACCGCGCACGCCACCTGCGACCGGGAGGCCACGCGGGCGCTGGGCGCGGACTGGCGCAGCGGCCGGGTCGGCCTGTCCGTGGTGTTCCCGTCACCGGCCGCCTGGACGGGTGGGGCCCGCTGGTTCCGCTGCGACGCGGCGGAGATCCGGAGCATGGACGACCCGAGCGTGGTCACCCGCACGGCCCGTCTCGGCGGGGCGCTGGCCGGCTCGTCGCCGCTGCGGCACACCTGCTTCAACCCGGCCGTCAAGGACGACCGGATCATTCGGATGGCCCCCGTGTCGTGCACCCGCCCGCACCACGCCGAGTTCGTCGGCGTCTGGGTCGCGCCGGACACCAGCTACGCGGCGTTTACCAAGAACGACCGCCGCGTCCGCGACGGCTGCCTGGCGCTGATCGCCGCGTACGCGAAGGTGCCGCGCGGCGAGGTCCGCTTCCGCACCGGTTCGATCTGGTACCACCCGCTCGAGGCGGAGTGGCGCGACGGCAACCGCGGCGTGCAGTGCTTCCTGTGGGTGAGCGAGCGCAACCTCACCCGCTCGATGAAGGGCGCCGGCCGTTCAGGCCTGCCGATGGGCTGAGCGCCGGCCGCGTCAGCCGCGGCGCAGCACCGCGAGGAACATCGCGTCGGTGCCGTGCCGGTGCGGCCACAACTGCACCGTCGGCCCACCGCCGAGCCCGGGCATCCCCGCCGGCAGCAGCGGGCGGGCGTCGACGAAGTCGACCGGCACCCCGGCCCGGCGGGCCGACTCGGTGACCGTCACGTGCGTCTCGACGGTGTGCGGCGAACAGGTGACGTACGCGACCACACCGCCGGGGCGCACGGCCCGCAGCGCCGCCCCGAGCAGTTCCCGCTGCAACCGGGTCAGCGCCGGCAGGTCCGACGGCTGCCGGCGCCAACGCGACTCGGGCCGCCGGCGCAGCGACCCCAGGCCGGTGCACGGCGCGTCGACCAGCACCCGGTCGAAGTGCTCCTCCGCGAGCTTCGGGTGGTCGCCGACGGCGCGGCCGTCGGTGTTCAGCACGGTCACCGGCAGATCGCGGGTGGCCTGCGCGACGAGGCGGGCGCGGTGCTCGGACACCTCCACCGCGGTGAGCCGCGCCCCCCGCTGGGCGGCGATGGCGCCGAGCAGGCCGGACTTGCCGCCCGGGCCGGCACACAGGTCGAGCCACCGCCCGTCCGGCCCGTCGAGCGGGGCCACGGCGAGGGCGTCGGCCACCAACTGGGAGCCCTCGTCCTGCACGTGCGCCCGGCCCTCGGTGAGCGCCGGCAGGTCGCCCGGCGCGCCGCCGCCCAGGTAGACCGCGTACGGGGAGAACGCGCCGGGCGCGCCGCCGACCTCGTCGGCCAGCTCGACCGGGTCGGCGAGCCCGGGGCGGGCGCACAGGTGCACCGGCGGGCGTTCGTTGTCCTCGATGAGCAGGCGGGTGGTCTCACCGAGGTCGCCGCCGAGCGCCTCGGCGAACGCCCGCACGATCCACTGCGGATGGCTGTGCGCGAGCGCCAGGTGGCCGACCGGGTCGGTGTCCATCGGCGGGGCGAGCTTCGCCACCCACGCGTCGACGTCCCGACCGGCGACCTCGCGCAACACCGCGTTGGCGAACCCGGTCGCGCCCGGCCCGACGGTCCGGACCAGGTCGACGGTCGACGAGACGGCGGCGTGCGCGGGCACGCGGGTGTGCAGCAGCTGGTACGCCCCGAGCCGCAGCGCGTCGCGGACCGGGGGGTCGATCCGGGCCACGTCCCGCCCGGCGGCGTCGGTGAGGATCGCGTCGAGGGTGCCGAGGTGGCGCAGTGTGCCGTAGGTCAGCTCGGTGGCGAAGGCGGCGTCACGGCCGGCCAGCCCAGCGTCGCGGAGGATCGCCGGGAGCGCCAGGTTGGCGTACGCGTCATCCCGGTTGACCGCCTCGATCGCCTCGTACGCGGCGTACCGGGGCCGGTCGGCGGGTCCCGGACGGCGACCGGGGCGTGCGCCCCCGGTGGTGGCACCGCGCTCCGGGCGGCCGGCGCCCGCCCGCCGGTCGTCGCGGGGCGCACCGGCCCGCCGGGGCGCGGCGCGGTCCGGCCGGCCACCGGTGGCCCGCCCGAACCGGGTGGAGCCGGGCTCGTCGGCCCGACCGAGACGGGCGGCGTCCGGGACGCCCGCGGGGCCGGCGTCGAAACGGCCGCCGCGGGGGTTGTCGGGACGGTCGGAGCGGTCGGCGCGGTCGGTCACGCGAAGACCTCCCCGGCGGCGACCCGGGCGCCACGCGCCCAGTCGCTCGCCGGCATGGCCTTCTTGCCGGCGGCCCGGACCTCGCCGAGGCGCACCGGCGTGGTGGCGGTGCCCGCCAGCACCCGGGACTTCTCCACCAGCAGTTCCCCCGGCTTCAGGTCGGGACCGTCGGCGACCGGCGTCACCGGGCCGAGCTTCACCCGCTCGTCGCGGAAGGTGGTCCACGGGCCGGGGGCGGGGGTGGCGGCGCGGATGCGGCGGTCCACCGCGAACACCGGGTCGGTCCAGCGGACCCGCGCGTCCTCGACGGTGAGCTTCGGCGCCAGGGACACCCCGTCGGCCGGCTGCGGCTCGGCCCGAGCGGTGCCGTCCTCGATCGCGTCGAGCACGGCGACCAGCAGGCCGGCGCCGGAGTGGGCGAGCCGCTCCAGCAGGTCCCCGGAGGTGTCGGTGGCGCGGATCTCGTCGGTGACGGTGCCGAACACCGGCCCGGTGTCCAGCCCCTCCTCCAACTGGAACACGCTGGCGCCGGTCAGCTCGTCGCCGTGCAGCACCGCGTGCTGCACCGGCGCCGCGCCCCGCCACGCGGGCAGCAGCGAGAAGTGCAGGTTGATCCAGCCGTGCCCGGGGATCTCCAGGGCGGCCGGCGGGACCAGCGCCCCGTACGCCACGACGGGCACGCAGTCGGGCGCCAGCTCGCGCAGCCGGTCGAGGAACTCGGGCTCGCGCGGCCGGGCGGGGGTGAGCACCTCGACGCCGTGCTGGTCGGCCCAGGCGCCCACAGGGGAGCGGGACAGCCCACGACCGCGCCCGGCGGGGGCGTCCGGCCGGGTGACCACGGCCACGAGCTCGTGGCGGGAGGCGGCGACCGCCTCCAGAGCGGGGACGGCGACGGCCGGCGTGCCGGCGAAGATCAGGCGCATCGGCCGGTCACCGCCCCAGGCCGAAGGGGCTGCTGGCGGCGTGCGGGCTGAGTTTGACCGTCGGCGGGGCGGCCGGGTCGTACCACTCGGCCTGGCGGATCGCCTTCATGGCCGCCTTACGGCCGGCCGCGTCGAGCCGGTCGACGAAGAGGACACCGTCGAGGTGGTCGGTCTCGTGCTGCACGCACCGGGCCATCAGGCCGGCGCCGACGATCTGCATCGGGTCGCCGTAGCCGTTGAAGCCCTTGGCGATGACGTTCTGCCGACGCTTGGTGTCGAAGTAGAGCCCGGGAATGGAGAGGCAGCCCTCCGGGCCGTCCTGCTCCTCTTCGTCGGGGAATTCGAGCACCGGGTTGACCAGGTGGCCGACCACGTCGTCGACGTCGAAGGTGAACACCCGCAGGCCCACGCCGAGCTGCGGCGCCGCGAGGCCGGCACCGTTCTGCTCGCGCATCGTGTCGGTCAGGTCGGCGACGAGCTTGCGCAGCTCGACGTCGAAGTCGACCACCGGATCGGCCGGCGTGCGCAGCACCGGGTCGCCGAACAGACGGATGGGCTGGACGGTCACGCGGGGTGGCTCCTTCGTGGGCTCGGCGACGGGCGTGCCGTACCAGTCTACGGAGTGGCCGGGCCGGCCCCGGCCGGCGTACCGCGATCGCCGACCGCCGCGGCGACGGTGACCGGGAGGGTGTCGTAGCCACGCAGCGTCAACCGGGTCCGGCGGCGGGGCGTGCCGGCCAGCGCCAGGCCGGGCAGCCGGCGCAGCAGCAGCGGGAAGGCGACCTGCGCCTCCAGCCGGGCCAGCCCGGCGCCGAGGCAGTAGTGCGGGCCGGCCCCGAAGGAGAGCGGATGCGGCTGGGCGCGCCACGGGTCGAACCGGGCCGGCTCCGGGAAGCGCCGGGGGTCGCGGTTGGCGGCACCGAGCAGCAGCAGCGCCCAGCTGCCGGCCGGCAGCTCCGTGCCCCCGACCCGGGCCGGCGCGTCGCTGCGGCGGGTGGTGAGCTGGACCGGGGAGTCGTACCGGAGCAGCTCCTCGACGTGCGCCGGCGCGAGGTCGGGGTGCGCGCGCAGCGCGGTGGCCTCCCGGGGGTGGTCCAGCAGCACGACCAGGCCGTTGCCGAGCAGGTTGGTGGTGGTCTCGAAGCCGGCGACCAGCAGCACCACGAGGTTCGCCAGCAGCTCGTCGCCGGAGAGCCGGTCACCGTCGGCGTCGTGCACCTGCACGAGGGCGGTGGTCAGGTCGTCGGCGGGTGCCCGCCGTCGCGCCGCGACCAGCTCGGCGAAGTAGTCGCTCAGCTCGGTGGCGCCCCGGTCCGCCACCGCCAGGTCCTCCGGGGTGATCTCCGGCTCCAGGATGCCGGTCAGGTCGGCCGCCCAGCGGCGGAACAGCGGCCGGTCCTGCGCGGGTACGCCGAGCAGCGCGCAGATAACCCCCACCGGCAGCGGGTACGCGAAGTCGGCCATGACGTCGACCGGCGTGCCGTCCCGTCCCCGCTCGGCCATCGCGTCGACGAGCTGGTCGGCCTGCGCCGCGACGACGTCCCGCATGGCGGCGACCCGGCGTGGCGTGAAGGCCCCGGCGGCGAGCCGGCGCAGCCGGGTGTGGTCCGGCGGGTTGGTCCGCAGCATCGAGCGGGAGATCGACGCGACGGCCGCGCTCTGCCGCCATCCGGGCCAGAGGTTGTCCCGCAGGTCGTCGTCGAGCACGCCGAACCGGGCGTCGCGCAGGATCGCGTCGGCTTCCGCGTACCCGGTGACCACGAAGAAGGCGGGCGCGGCCTCCACCACCGGCCCGTGCGCGCGCAGCCGCTCGTACGTCGGGTACGGGTCGAGCCGCCCCTGCGGCGACATGAGCAGTGCGACCGCCTCGGATGCGTCCATGGGTCGCCTCCCGCGTCGAGGGGTGCCGGAGGCTCCATCATGCGCGCGCGGCGGCCCGCCGTCAGCCCCGCCGAGGCACGGGCCGCCGGTGCGGGTCGCGCCGACGCCACGGGGCCGGGAGCCCGGCCGAGGCGGGCCGGGCCGACCCGGCGGTCAGGAACCGGCGCCGGGCTCGCCCGCCAGCACGGCGCCGCGCCCCAGCAGGGCGTGCTCCGGCAGCGGCAGCTCGATCTTGTGGGCCGCCTCCCAGTCGTGGATCAGGCTGGGCCGCACCTGGGCGGTGAAGTAGTCGATCGCGCTCATCCCGCCGACCACGGGCTCGTCCACCTCGGCGACCAGCCGCGCGGGCACCATCCGGAACCCGTTCTGGAGCGCGGCGCTGAGCCGGCGGTGCCCGTCGACGACGAAGAAGTACTCGCCGGTGTAGCCGATCCGCAGCGGTTCGAGGGCCTCGTCGCCGGCCGCGGCGACGTCGTCGACGAACTCGGTGTCCCACAGGTCGCGCAGGGCGGCGATGTCCTCGGTCGGGTAGACCCGGGCCGGGTCGAGCAGCAGCAGCGGCGGGGTGTCCCGCAGCACGTCCGGGCAGAGCCGCCCCTCGTACGCGTCGACGATGTGCTCGATCACGTCCTCGGCGGTGGCCCGGGTGGTGTCGCAGATCAGGTCGTAGTTCCGCAGCCGGGCCTTGTCCACCCCGTACCGGACGATGAACCGGCCGCGCTCGCTCTCGCTGCGCTCCTTGAGCCTGGCCTTGGCCTCCTCCAGGGAGGTGTAGCTCTCGGCGGGGCCGGAGGGCCGCAGGAGCACCCGGCGGGCCGCCTCGCCCGGCTCGGTGATCATGTGGACCTTGAGCGCGTCGGTGAAGAAGTGCCAGGCCAGCCGGGAGTCCATGACGAGGCTCTCGCCGGAGGCGGCGATGTCCCGCTGGAGCTGGTCGACGTAGCCGTCGACGGCCTGGTCCAGCTCGGCGTGCAGGTTGAGCTGGAGGGCGGTCATCTGCCGCTCCTGCGCCATCTGCCGGTAGAGGTCGCCGACACTGACCCGGCGCATGCCGAGGCGCTTGGCGATCTCCACGGAGACGGTGCTCTTGCCGCTGCCGAGGTCACCGTTGAAGACGATCGACTGACGAACGGTCACGACTGGTCCACCTCTGATCACCGGCTGATGACGGGCGATGCTATCACCCGTACCCGGGTCACTTCCCACACAGCGTGTCCGCCACACCCGCTTCGGTGACGGACGGTGATGACCGTGGCGCGGCGTGCGACCGGTCAGAACAGGGCGAGGGGGTCGACCTGGAGCCGGACCGGGTCGGCGGCCTTGCGGGCGGCGCGCACCCCGGCCGCGGCGTGCAGCGCCCCGGCGAGGGCGGCGGCGCGGGCCCGGGGCACCCGGACCAGCATCCGTTCCCGGTCGTCGTCGGCGGGGACGGGGCCCAGCACCTCCGCGTCCTCGGGCAGCCGGGCCTCGGCGAGCAGGTCGGCGACGGCGGCCGGTGGGCCGGTGACGCTGGCCATCCGGACCGCCGGGGGGAAGCCCAGGTCGCGGCGCTCGGCCAGTTCCCGGGCGGCGAACCAGGCCGCGTCCCACCGCAGCAGCGCCTGGACCGGGGCGAGCCCGCCGTCGGCGACGACCACCACCCGGCCGCCGGCCGCCGCGGGACGGGCCAGTGCGGCGGCGCCGAGCCACCGCCGTAACGCCTCCTCCCCCGCCCGCAGGTCGGCGCGGGTGAGCAGCGCCCACGAGTCGAGCAGCAGCACGGCGCCGTAGCCGCCGTCGGCCACCGGCTCGGCGCCCGGGGTCGCGATGACGAGGCCGGCACCGCCGGGCACGGTCGCGAGGACCTCCTCCCGCCCGGAGGTCCGTACCGGCACGCCCGGGAACGCCCGGCCCAGTTCCTCGGCGGTCCGCCGGGCGCCGGTGACCGAGGCCCGCAGGCGCCGTCCCCCGCACTCCGGGCAGGCGTACGCGGCGGCGACGCGCCCGCACCAGCGGCAGGCGGGAGCCCCCTCGGCGGACGGGAGGGCCAGGGGGCCGGCGCAGTGTGGGCAGCGGGCCGGAGTGCGGCAGGTGGCGCAGGCCACCGACGGCAGGTAGCCGCGGCGGGGCACCTGGACCAGCACCGGGGCGTCGGCGCGCAGCGCGTCGCGGGCGGTGGTCCAGGCAAGGCTGGGCAGCCGGGCGGTGGCCGCGCCCGGGTCGCGGGCCAGTTGCGGGTCGTCGCCGGTGGGGGCGATGGCCGGGGTACGGGCGCGGACCGTGGCCCGGTCGGCCACGACCTCGCGGGCCCATCCGGTCTCGACGAGCAGTTGGGCCTCGGCGGTGCGGGCGTACCCGCCGACCACGGCGGCGACGTCGGCGAGCTGGGCGCGGGTCAGCAGCACCTCGCGGGCGTGCGGGTAGGGGGCCCGGGGTTCGGCGTGCAGGTCGTCGCCGTCGTCCCAGATGGCGACCAGACCGAGCCGGTGCACCGGGGCGAACATGGCGGCCCGGGTGCCGATCACGACCGGGACGTCGCCACGGCGGGCGGCGAGGAACGCCCGGTACCGCCGGGCCGGACCGAGCGCGGCGGTGAGCTGGACGTGCCGGCCGGGACCGAGGGCGCCGGTCAGGGCCGCGTCGAGCCGGTCGAGGTCGCGCGCGTCGGCGACCACCACCACGGCGCCTCGGCCACCGGCGACGGTCGCGGCGACGGCCTCCGCGTACCGGGCGGGCCAGTCCTCGCCGGGGAGCGCGGACCAGACCGCGCGGGCGGGGCGGCCGTCGGCGAGGGCCCGCAGCAGGGCCGGGCCGGCGGGGTAGTCGCGCCAGCCGTCCGGTACGGGAGGCGCTTCGCCCGCCTCGGGTGGCTGGTGGGGTTCCTTCTCCACCCGGGCGTGGCGGGGCGGGACGGCGAGGCGGAGCACGTCGGCGAGGCTGCCGGCGTACCGGTCGGCCACCGCGCGGGCGAGCCGTGCGATCTCCGGCGCGAGCGCCGGTTCCGGGGAGACGACCTTGTCGAGGTACGCGAGCCGGGGGTGCTCGGACGCGTCGGCCCGCTCCAGCAGCCAGCCGTCGACGAGTTGGCCGGCGAAGCGGACCTTCACCCGGGTGCCGGGGGCGGCGTCGGCGTCGAGGGCCTCGGGCACCAGGTAGTCGAAGGGGCGATCGAGGTGGGCCAGCGGCACGTCGACGCAGACACGAGCGACCGGCGACCCCTCGGCGGGTCGCCGGTCGCTGCGCGTGGTGCCGCTCAGGCTCCCGCTACCGACTTGAGGTCGGCGGCGCGGTCGGTGCTCTCCCACGTGAAGTCGGGCAACTCCCGACCGAAGTGCCCGTACGCGGCGGTCTGCGCGTAGATCGGCCGCATCAGGTCCAGATCCCGGATGATCGCCGCCGGCCGCAGATCGAACACCTCCGTGACCGCCTTCTCGATCCGCTCCACCGGCACCGTCTCCGTGCCGAACGTCTCGATGAACAAACTCACCGGATGCGCCTTACCGATCGCATACGCCACCTGCGCCTCACACCGCTCCGCCAGACCCGCGGCGACCACGTTCTTCGCCACCCACCGCATCGCATACGCCGCCGACCGGTCCACCTTCGACGGATCCTTACCCGAGAACGCCCCACCACCGTGCCGCGCGTACCCGCCGTACGTATCCACGATGATCTTCCGACCGGTCAGCCCGGCATCACCCATCGGACCACCGATCTCGAACCGGCCCGTCGGATTCACCAACAACCGGTACCCCTCGGTATCCAACCCCAGCGACTCCACCTCCGGCGTGATCACATGATCCCGAACATCCGGGGTGAGCAGCGACTCCAACGAGATGTCCGCCGCATGCTGGCTGGACACCACAACAGTGTTCAACCGCACCGGACGCAGACCCTCGTACTCGATCGTCACCTGCGTCTTACCATCCGGCCGCAGATACGGCACCGTGCCGTCCTTACGCACCTGCGCCAACCGCCGCGACAACCGATGCGCCAACGCGATCGGCAACGGCATCAACTCCGGCGTCTCCGAACACGCGAAGCCGAACATCATCCCCTGGTCACCGGCACCCTGCGCGTCCAACGCACTCTCCGACGCACCCGTACGCAACTCGAACGCGTTGTCCACACCCTGCGCGATGTCCGCCGACTGCGCCCCGATCGACACACTCACCCCACACGAGGCACCGTCGAAACCCTTCTTCGACGAGTCATAGCCGATACCCAGGATCGTGCGACGCACGATCGTCGGGATGTCGGCATACGCCTTCGTGGTCACCTCACCCGCGATGTGCACCTGACCAGTCGTGATCAACGTCTCCACCGCGACCCGACTCCGCGGATCCTCCGCCAACAACGCATCGAGGATCCCGTCACTGATCTGGTCGGCGATCTTGTCGGGATGGCCTTCCGTGACCGATTCGGAAGTGAAGAGGCGGCGTGTCACGGCACTCCTAAGTTTGGAAAGGTCGTTCCGCGGCAGTGTAATCACCCGCGTCCGGAGTCGGCCTCTTCGGTCGTGCCCGTTCCAGCCGTCAGGAACGGCCGACGAGCCGGGCGACGACCAGATCCCAGACGCCTTCGGCGAGGTCTTCCTTGGACTGCTCGGGCATCCGGCTGACCGAGCCGTCCGCGCCGATGACCGTCGCCGCGTTGGTCTCGGCGCCGAAGACCTTGTCCGGGCCGACCTCGTTGATGACGATGAGGTCCGCCCGCTTGCGGGCGAGCTTCGCCCGGCCGTTGGCCTCGGCGTCGCCGGTCTCCGCGGCGAACACCACCAGCACCTGCTCCGGGCGACGGCGCTGGCCGAGCTCGGCGGCGATGTCCGGGTTCGTGACGAGCTCGATCGTGGGCGCGCTGCCGTCGTCCGATTTCTTGATTTTGCCAGTCGCGTACGTCGCCGGGCGGAAATCGGCCGGAGCGGCCGCCATGACCACCGCGTCGGCGTCGACGGCGGCCTTGAGCGTCGCCTCGCGCAGCTCGCTCGTCGTGCCGACCCGCACCATGTCGACGCCGGCCGGGTCGGGCAGCGTGACGTTCGCCGACACGAGCGTCACCCGGGCTCCCCGCGCGACGGCGGTGCGGGCGAACGCGTACCCCTGCTTGCCGGAGGAGCGGTTGCCGAGGAAACGGACCGGGTCGAGGGGCTCCCGGGTGCCGCCCGCGGTGACCACCACGTGCCGGCCGGCCAGGTCCGCCGGGGCGGCGACGCCGCGCGCGAGGGCGCGCCGAGCCACGGCGAAGATCTCCGCCGGGTCGGGCAGCCGTCCCTTGCCGGTGTCGGCGCCGGTGAGTCGGCCGACCGCCGGTTCGATGACCCGCACGCCGCGGGCCCGCAGGGTCGCGACGTTGGCGACGGTGGCCGGGTGCTCCCACATCTCGGTGTGCATCGCGGGGGCCAGGACGACCGGACAGCGCGCGGTGAGCAGTGTGTTGGTGAGCAGGTCGTCGGCGAGCCCGTGGGCGGCCTTGGCGAGCAGGTCGGCGGTGGCCGGCGTCACGACCACCAGATCCGCCTGCTGGCCGAGCCGCACGTGGGGAACCTCGTGGACGTCCGACCAGACGTCGTCGGCGACCGGCTGCCCGGAGAGCGCCGCCCAGGTCGGCGCCCCGACGAAGCGGAGCGCCGACGCGGTCGGGACGACGCGGACCTGGTGGCCCGATTCGGTGAAGAGCCGCAGCAGCTCGCACGCCTTGTACGCGGCGATCCCGCCGCCGACCCCGAGGACGATCCGGGGAGACATCGGGCTGGTGCGGGTTACGGCTGGTCGGTGGGCTCGGCGGTGAGCAGGCCCGCGTTGATCTCGCGCATGGCGATGGAGAGCGGCTTCTCCTGCGGGGTGGTCTCGACCAGCGGGCCGACGTACTCCAGCAGGCCCTCGCCGAGCTGGCTGTAGTAGGCGTTGACCTGCCGCGCACGCTTGGCGGCGAAGATGACCAGCGCGTACTTCGACGTGGTCTTCTCGAGAAGCTCGTCGATCGGCGGGTTGGTGATGCCTTCGGGGTTGGTGGCGATGGATCCCACGTGTTGACCTCTGCGTCTGTCACACCGCGCGCGGTGCTGGCGGTCAACCGCGCACGCGCGGTCGCGCCGGAGCCAGGAAGGAAGAACCGAACAATCCTACCAGCTTGTCCACGACCCGCTCGGTGAGGTCGTGCGCCACGGTGTGTTCGAAGTGGCCCGCCGTGACCGGATCGGGCCGGGTGCCGGGCGGATGCAGCAGGATCAGCCGGGCGTCCGGCACCGCCGCCCGGACCAGCAGCGCGCCGGCCAGGTCGAGCGGCAGCAGGACGGGATCACCGCCGGCGAGCCGCGACCGCAGCGGCTCGCCGGGCGTGCCCCGCCGGTGCGGGCCGGTGCGGCTCCACTCCAGCAGGCCGCCGACGGTGACGAGCCGGTCGAACTCGGCGGGGGTGAGGAAGACGCGGTCGACGCCGTCCACCTCGTGGTCACGCCGGGGCCGGGTGGTCGCCGGCACCGGCGTCCACACGGCGGGAGAACGCGCCCGGACCAGCGCGGCGACACCGTCCCGGCCGGAACCCGAAGGCCCGGTCAGGACAGTGAGCCGAGCCACCGGGCGCGTCTCGCCATCCGTGCTCACTGCTTGTTTCTACACGGCTGCCGGCCTCAGTTGGCGGCGAACTCTCCAAGCAGGGCCTTGCGCTGCTGCTCGCCGAGGCCACGCAGGCGCCGGCTGTCGGCGATCTTGAGCTTCTCCATGATCTGGGTCGCCCGGATCTTGCCGATGCCCGGCATCGCCTGCAGGACGGCGGACACCTTCAGCTTGCCGACGACGTCGTCGGACTCGGCCCGCTCGAGAACGGCTCCGAGGGTGGTCTTGCCCTGCTTGAGCTGCTCCTTCAGCTCAGCGCGGGCCTTGCGGATCTCCGCGGCCTTCTCCAGCGCGGCTGCGCGCTGCTCGGGGGTCAGTGACGGGAGCGGCACCAGTTCTCCTCAGGTCCCTATCGCGACGGGCGGGACGCACCGCCGCACTGTGAAACGTGGTGTCGCTGTGAACCAAGGTGTCCTTGGTTCCCAGCGCGGGGAAAACTAGCGGTCAGCGGAGCTTTCGGCAACGTGGACGCGCGATGATCAACAGAAAGTGACCGAGCCGTCAGTCAGTCGCGGCCAGCCAGGACGGCCCGGCAGTCGGCCAGGACGCGGTCCGTGGCGGCCCGCAGGGCGGTCACGTCGGGGCCCGCGTTCAGCACCTCGCGGGAGTACGACGGCAGCACCGCGGGCAGGCTGGAACCGAAGACGACGCGCAGGTCGGACGCGCTCCCACCCTGCGCGCCGAGGCCGGGCGCGAGCAGCGGACCGTTGACCGTGGAGAGGTCGTGGCCGGTCTCGCCGATGGTCGCCCCGACCACCAGGCCGAAGCTGCCCAACGGCTGCGCACCCGCGTTGAGCTGGGAAATCTCGTCGATTACGGTCTGCGCGACGGTCCGCCCGTCGGCGGCGCGGGCCCGCTGGACGGCCGCCCCCTCCGGGTTGGACGTGAGCGCCAGCACGAACACGCCACCCCCGTTGGCGGCGGCCAGCTCGAACATCGGCGCGAGTGAGCCGACGCCGAGGTACGGGCTCGCCGTCACCGCGTCGACATAGAGCGGACTCGATGGATCGAGGTACGCGGACGCGTACGCGGCGACCGTCGAGCCGATGTCACCGCGCTTGACGTCGAGCAGAACGAGCGAGCCACAATTTCGTAACTGTCGGATAGTTGACTCTAGGATTGCCACGCCACGGGCCCCGAACCGCTCGAAGAAGGCGGACTGGGGCTTGACGACCGCGACCCGGTCGCCGAGGGCCTCCACCACCGTCCCGGCGAACCGTTCGAGGCCACGCACGTCGTCGTCGAGCCCCCACCGGGCGAGCAGACCCGGGTGGGGGTCGATGCCCACGCACAGCGGTCCCCGCTCGCTGACGGCCCGGTGCAACCGGGCGCCGAAGGTCTCCATCGCTGCTCTCCCTCTCCGCGCCCGCAGCGCGCATCGTCGTCGTCTCGGGGCGGCAGCACGCCGCCCCCGCCACCACCGCGCCCGCCCGGGCGCGTCGACTGCACCGACGGCCACGTGCCCGCCCGCGTCCGTCGCCGCCCCCGCGGGCGCTTCCCGGCGGGCGGCCCGCGCCGCCCGCGTACTCCCCCACCGGCCGGAACCGGCCGGTCAGCCGGCCTTCACCGCGGCCGCGACCCCGGCGGCGATCCGGACCACGTCGGCGTCGTCGGTGACGTACGGCGGCATGGTGTAGACCAGGTCCCGGAACGGCCGCAGCCAGACGCCCTCGCCGGCCGCCGCGGCGCTGGCCACCGGGAGGTCCACATCGTGGTCGAGCTGCACCACGCCGATCGCGCCGAGCACCCGTACGTCCACCACGCCCGGCGCGCCACGCAGCGGCTCCAGGCCGGCCCGCAGCCCCGCCTCGATCCGCTGCACCTCGCCCGGCCAGTCCCCGGCCCGCAGCAGGCCGAGGGAGGCGTTGGCGACCGCGCAGGCGAGCGGGTTGCCCATGAAGGTGGGACCGTGCGCGAGCACACCGGCCCGGGAGATGCCCCGGGCGATCTCCGGGGTGCAGAGGGCGGCGGCCAGGGTCAGGTACCCCCCGGTGAGCGCCTTGCCCACACAGAGGACGTCAGGGGCCACCCCGGCGTGCTCCGCGGCGAACATCGCACCGGTCCGGCCGAAGCCGGTGGCGATCTCGTCGAAGATCAGCAGCACCCCGTGGGCGCGGGTGACCTCCCGCAGCACCCGCAGGTAGTGCGGGTGGTGGAAGCGCATCCCACCGGCCCCTTGGACGACCGGCTCGACGATGACGGCGGCTAGCTCGTGGGCGTGCCGCTCGACCGCGTCCGCGAGCGCCGCCTCGTACGCCGGGTCGGGCGGCGTGTCGAAGCCGCCCGGTGGCACCGGGGCGAACACCTGCCGGGGCAGCACGTCGCCCCACAGGTGGTGCATGCCACCCTCCGGGTCGCAGACGCTCATCGGGTGGAACGTGTCGCCGTGGTACCCGCCCCGCCAGGTGCCCAGCCGGCGGCGCTCCGGCCGGCCGGTGGCCCGCTGGTACTGGAGGCACATCTTCACGGCCACCTCGACGCTCACCGAGCCGGAGTCGGCGAGGAAGACGTGCTCCAGGCCGTCCGGGGCCAGCTCGACGAGGGTGCGGGCGAGCGTGACCGCCGGCTCGTGGGTCAGCCCGCCGAACATCACGTGGCTCATCCGGCCGAGCTGGTCGGTCACCGCCTCGTCGAGCACCGGGTGCCGGTAGCCGTGGATCGCCGCCCACCAGGACGACATGCCGTCCACCAGCTCCCGCCCGTCGGCCAACCGCAGCCGTACGCCCTGCGCGCTCTCCACGACGTACGGCGGGCTGGCCGGTGGCACCGCCGCGTACGGGTGCCACACGTGCGCCGCGTCGACGGCCTGGATCCGCGCGATCTGCTCGGGAGTCACCTGAGTTCCTTCCTGCCCGGACCGGTCGCGGCGCCGGGGCCCGCCCGCCCCGGGAACGCGCCGGCGGGCCGGGTGACCCCGGCGGGTCCGCTCCGGCGCGGCCGCCTCACCGGGTCGGGACCTTCACGCCGCCGCACGGGCGGCGGCACGGACCAGGGCCGGTCCCCGGTAGATGAAGCCGGTGTACAGCTGGACCAGGGACGCGCCGGCGTCGAACATCCGGGTGGCGTCGTCCGGGTCGAGGATGCCGCCGACACCGACGATCGGCAGCCGGCCGCCGGTCTCCCGGTGCACGAACGCAACGACCTCGCGGGCCCGGGCGGCGAGGGGACGGCCGGACAGGCCGCCGGTCTCGGCGCCGCGCGCCCGGTCGGCCGGGGCCAGGCCGTCGCGGGCGAGGGTGGTGTTGGTGGCGATCACCCCGGCCGCGCCCCGGGCCAGGCAGACCTCCAGCAGCTCGGCGACCGCCGGCTCGGTGAGGTCCGGTGCGATCTTCACCAGGACCGGCTTCTCCCCCACCAGGGCGCCCAGCAGCGCGTCGAGGTGCGCCCGGTCCTGCAACGAGCGCAGGCCCGGCGTGTTCGGGGACGAGACGTTGACCGCGAAGTAGTCACCGTGGTCGCGCAGCGCGCGGTACGACGCCCGGTAGTCCTCGACCGCCTCGTCGAGGGGGGTGACCTTGGACTTGCCGAGCGAGATGCCCAGCGGCACCCCGATCGGGCGGGGCAGCGCCGCCAGCCGGGCCGCGAGGGCCGCGGCGCCGGCGTTGTTGAAGCCCATCCGGTTCACCACGGCCTCGCTGTCGCGCAGGCGGAACAGCCGCGGCCGGGGGTTGCCCGGCTGCGGGTGCGCGGTGACGGTGCCGACCTCGACGAACCCGAAGCCCAGCGCCGGCCACGCCGGCAGCGCCGCGCCGTCCTTGTCCATCCCGGCGGCCAGCCCGACCGGGTTGGGGAACTCCACGCCGAAGACGGTCCGGGGCGCCCGCACGGCGTACCGGGCCCGCAGGACCGCCAGCGCGGCCGGCACCCGGGCGAGGCCGGCGAGCCGCCGCAGCGTCCACTCGTGCGCCGCCTCCGCGTCCCCACCCCCCACCCGGAACAGAACCGGCCGCACCCCCCGCTCGAACATCACCGTCGGCCCCCCACCGTGTTGATCATGAAGTTGGCGGGTGGATCGGAGATCAACCCACCCGTCAACTTCATGATCGACGTGGGTCGGGCGGGGGTCACCGGCGGGCCCGCAGGGACGCGTGGAGGTCCTGGAGCGGGCGGACCTGCATGTCGCCCCGGATACGGGCTTCGATGCCCATCACCGCGGCGGCGGCGCCGGGGACCGTGGTGATGCAGGGGATGTCCGCCGTCACCGCGGCGCTGCGGATCTCGTACCCGTCGGAGCGGGCGCTGGCGCCGGAGCCCTGCGGGGTGTTGACCACGAGCGCGACGTCGCCGCCGAGGATCATCGACACCGCGTCCTCGCCCTCGCCGGACTCGTAGTGCTTGCGGATCTGCTCACAGGCGATGCCGTGCCGGCGCAGCACCTCGGCGGTGCCGGCCGTGGCGACGATCTCGAAGCCCAGGTCGGCGAGGCGCTTGATCGGGAAGATCATGCCGCGCTTGTCCCGGTTGGCGACCGAGACGAAGATCCGGCCGCCGGTCGGCAGGGAGCCGTACGCGGCGGACTGCGACTTGGCGAAGGCGTGCCCGAAGGCGGTGTCGATGCCCATCACCTCGCCGGTGGACTTCATCTCCGGGCCGAGCAGCGAGTCGATCCCCTTGCCGGTGGGCGTGCGGAAGCGCTTGAACGGCAGGACCGCCTCCTTGACCGCGATCGGCGCGTCCGGCGGGAGGGTGCCGCCGTCCCCGTCGGCTGGGAGCAGGCCCTCGGCACGCAGTTCGGCGATGGTGGCGCCGAGCGCGATCCGGGCCGCCGCCTTCGCCAGCGGCACCGCCGTGGCCTTGGAGACGAACGGGACGGTCCGCGAGGCGCGCGGGTTCGCCTCCAGGACCCAGAGCTGGTCGTCCTTGAGGGCGTACTGCACGTTGAGCAGGCCCCGCACGCCGATGCCCCGGGCGATCGCCTCGGTGTAGCGGCGGACCTGGGCGACGTGCGAGCCGGCCAGGGTGATCGGCGGCAGCGCGCAGGACGAGTCGCCGGAGTGGATGCCGGCCTCCTCGATGTGCTCCATCACGCCGCCGAGGTAGACCTCGCCGTCGGCGTCGCAGAGCGCGTCGACGTCGATCTCGATGGCGTCGTCGAGGAAGCGGTCCACCAGCACCGGGTGGTCCGGGGAGATGTCGGTGGCCCGGCCGATGTAGTCGCGCAGCGTGGGGTCGTCGTACACGATCTCCATGCCGCGCCCGCCCAGCACGTACGACGGGCGGACCAGCACCGGGTAACCGATCTCCTCGGCGATCGCCTTGGCCTCGTCGTACGAGGTGGCGGTGCCGTGCGCCGGGGCGCGCAGGCCGGCCCGGGCCAGCAGCGACCCGAACGCGCCCCGCTCCTCGGCGAGGTGGATCGACTCCGGGGAGGTGCCGACCACCGGCACACCGGCGTCCTTGAGCCGCTGCGCCAGGCCCAGCGGGGTCTGCCCGCCGAGCTGCACGATCACCCCGACCACGCCCGGGCCGCCGGCCGCCCTGCCGGAGGAGTCCTCGGCGTGCCACACCTCCAGGACGTCCTCGAAGGTCAGCGGCTCGAAGTAGAGCCGGTCGGCGGTGTCGTAGTCGGTGGAGACGGTCTCCGGGTTGCAGTTGACCATGACGGTCTCGAAGCCGACGTCCCGCAGCGCCATCACCGCGTGCACACAGGAGTAGTCGAACTCGATGCCCTGCCCGATCCGGTTCGGCCCGGAGCCGAGGATCAGCACCTTCGGCCGGTCCGAACCGCGTACCTCGGTCTCCGAGTCGTACGACGAGTAGTGGTACGGGGTGGTCGCCTCGAACTCGGCGGCGCAGGTGTCCACCGTCTTGTAGACCGGGCGGACGTCAAGGCGGTGCCGCAGCGTACGCACGCCGTCCTCGGCGGCCAGCTCGGGGCGCAGCGCGGCGAGCTGGCGGTCGGACAGGCCGGCCCGCTTCGCGCGGCGCAGCAGGTCCGCGTCGAGCACCGGCGCGTCCACGATCTCGGCCCGCAGCTCGACGAGGCCGGCGATCTGGTCCAGGAACCACGGGTCCATGCCGCCGGAGGCGGCGGCCACCTCGGCGATCGACGCGCCCAGGCGCAGCGCCCGCTCGACGGTGTAGAGCCGCCCGTCGTGCGGCATGCGCAGCGCGGCGAGGGTGTTCTCCTTCGTGGCGCCGTCCGGGTCGGGCAGGGTCCAGAAGCCGGCCGCCTTCGTCTCCATCGAGCGCATCGCCTTGTTGAGCGCCTCGGTGAAGTTCCGGCCCAGGCTCATCGCCTCGCCGACGGACTTCATCGTGGTGGTGAGCTCCGGGTCCGCGCCGGGGAACTTCTCGAAGGCGAACCGGGGAATCTTCACCACCACGTAGTCCAGGGTCGGCTCGAACGCCGCCGGGGTCTTGAGGGTGATGTCGTTGGGGATCTCGTCGAGGGTGTAGCCGATGGCGAGCTTCGCGGCGATCTTCGCGATCGGGAAACCGGTCGCCTTCGACGCGAGCGCCGACGAGCGGGACACCCGCGGGTTCATCTCGATCACGACGATCCGGCCGTCGGCCGGGTTGACCGCGAACTGGATGTTGCAGCCGCCGGTGTCCACCCCCACCTCGCGCAGCACGGCGATGCCGAGGTCCCGCAGGCGCTGGTACTCCCGGTCGGTCAGCGTCATGGCCGGGGCCACGGTCACGCTGTCGCCGGTGTGCACGCCCATCGGGTCCACGTTCTCGATCGAGCAGACGACCACCACGTTGTCGTGGCGGTCGCGCATCAGTTCGAGCTCGTACTCCTTCCAGCCGAGCACGCTCTCCTCGATGAGCACCTCGTGCACCGGGCTCGCGGCCAGGCCGGCGCCGGCGATGCGCTCCAGGTCCTCGTCGGTGTGGGCCATGCCGGAGCCGAGGCCGCCCATCGTGAAAGACGGCCGGATCACCACCGGCAGGCCCAGGTCGGCGACGGTGTCGCGCACCTCGTCCATCGAGTGGCAGACCCGGGACCGGGGCACCAGGGCGGCGGGGTCCTCGACGCCGATCCGGACGCCCGCCTTGGCGACGATGTCCTTGAACAGCTGCCGGTCCTCGCCGCGGCGAATGGCGTCGATGTTCGCGCCGATCAGCTCCACGCCGTACTTCTCCAGCACGCCCGCCTCGTGCAGGGCGACCGCCGTGTTGAGCGCGGTCTGGCCGCCCAGGGTCGGCAGCACCGCGTCCGGACGCTCCCGGGCGATGACCAGCTCGACGAACTCGGGGGTGATCGGCTCGACGTACGTGGCGTCGGCGAACTCCGGGTCCGTCATGATCGTCGCCGGGTTCGAGTTGACCAGGCTGACCCGGATCCCCTCGCTGCGCAGCACCCGGCACGCCTGGGTGCCGGAGTAGTCGAACTCGCAGGCCTGACCGATGACGATCGGCCCGGAGCCGATCACCAGGATGTGCTTCAGATCGGTCCGCTTCGGCATTACTTCCCGCCTTCGCTGTGGTTCCGGTCGAGGCCGCCGCCCTCGATCAGTTCGGCGAAACGGTCGAAGAGGTAGTCCGCGTCGTGCGGGCCGGCCGCCGCCTCCGGGTGGTACTGGACGGTGAAGGCGGGCACGTCCCTGGCCCGCAGCCCCTCGACCACGTTGTCGTTGAGGCAGACGTGGCTGACCTCCACACCGCCGAACTCGGTGTCGATCACCTGGTTGGGCACGACCGCCCCCGGCTCGGCGCCGGGGAACCGCACCGCGAAGCCGTGGTTGTGACTGGTCACCTCGACCTTGCCGGTCGCCCGGTCCAGCACCGGCTGGTTGATCCCGCGGTGGCCGTATCCCAGCTTGTACGTGCCGAAGCCGAGCGCCCGCCCGAGGATCTGGCTGCCGAAGCAGATGCCGAACAGCGGCACCTCGCGGGTCAGCACCTCGCGGGCCAGCGCCACCGGCCCGTCCGCCGTGGCCGGGTCACCCGGGCCGGGCGAGAAGAACACCGCGTCGGCGCCGGTGGCGAGCAGGTCGTCGATCGTCGAGTGGGCGGGCAGCACGTGGGTGGTGACCCCGCGGGCGGCGAGCCGCCGCGGCACGTTGCGCTTGATGCCCAGGTCGAGGGCGGCGACGGTGAACCGGTGCTCCCCCACCGCCTCGACCACGTACGGCTTCGGGGTGGTCACCTCGGCGGAGAGGTCCGCGCCGACCATCTGCGGCGACTGGCGCACCCGGGCCAGCAGCGCCCGCGGGTCGGTCTCCACGCTGGACACACCCACCCGCATGGCGCCGCGCTCGCGCAGGTGGCGGGTCAGCGCGCGGGTGTCGACGCCGCTGATGCCGACCACGCCCTCGGCGGCGAGCCGGTCCTCCAGCCCGCCGGTGGCGCGCCAGTTCGAGCCGATCCGGGCGGGGTCGCGGACGACGTACCCGGCGACCCAGATCCGGCCGGACTCGTCGTCCTCGCCGTTGACCCCGGTGTTGCCGATGTGCGGCGCGGTCTGCACCACCACCTGGCGGTGGTAGGACGGGTCGGTCAGCGTCTCCTGGTAACCGGTCATGCCGGTGTTGAAGACCGCCTCGCCGAAGGTCTCCCCGACGCTGCCGTACGCCTCACCGTGGAACGTGCGCCCGTCCTCCAGGACGAGGATCGCCGGTCGTCTACGGGTCACTTCACTGCCTTTCCGTCCAGGACCGTCGGCTCGCCGCGCAGGAAGGTCGCCACGATGCGACCCGGCAGCGTCATGCGGGCGTACGGGGTGTTGCGGCTGCGGCTGGCCAGTTCCGCGGGCTCGATCGTGCGGCGGGCGGCCGGGTCCACCAGGGTCAGGTTGGCCGGTACGCCCGGCCTCGGGTCGTGGCCGTGGTCGGCCAGGCCGGCGATGCGCGCCGGGGCGCGGGACATCCGCTCGGCGACGAGGTCCCACTGCGGGCCGAGCACGTCCAGCGCGATCGACAGCGCCGTCTCCAGGCCGAGCATGCCCGGCCGGGCGTACGCCCACTCGCACTCCTTGTCCTCCACCGCGTGCGGGGCGTGGTCGGTGGCGATGACGTCGATCACGCCCTCGGCCAGCGCGGCGCGCAGCGCGGCGATGTCGGTGGTGGTGCGCAGCGGCGGGTTGACCTTGTAGACCGGGTCGTAGGTGGCCGCCTTCTCGTCGGTGAGCAGCAGGTGGTGCGGGGTCACCTCGGCGGTGACCCGGACCCCCCGGGCCTTGGCCTGGCGCAGCACCTCGACGCTGCCGGCGGTGGAGACGTGGCAGATGTGCAGCCGGCTGCCGACGTGCTCGGCGAGCAGCACGTCCCGGGCGATGATCGCCTCCTCGGCGACCGCCGGCCAGCCGGTCAGGCCGAGGCGGGTGGACACCTCCCCCTCGTGCATCTGGGCGCCCTTGGTCAGGCGGGGCTCCTCGGCGTGCTGGGCGATGATCCCGTCGAACGCCTTCACGTACTCCAGCGCCCGGCGCATCAGCCGGGGGTCGGCGACGCAGTGCCCGTCGTCGGAGAAGATCCGCACCCGGGCGGCGGAGTCGGCCATCGCGCCCAGTTCGGCGAGGTGCTCGCCGGCCAGGCCGACGGTGACCGCGCCGATCGGCTGCACGTCGACCAGCCCGGCCTCCCGGCCCAGCCGCCACACCTGCTCGACCACGCCGGCGGTGTCGGCGACCGGGGAGGTGTTCGCCATCGCGCACACCGCCGTGTAGCCGCCGAGCGCCGCCGCCCGGGAGCCCGACTCGACGGTCTCGGCGTCCTCGCGGCCCGGCTCGCGCAGGTGGGTGTGCAGGTCGACCAGGCCGGGCAGGGCGACCAGGCCGGTGCCGTCGACCACGGTGGCGTCGGACGCCGCGAGGCCCGTGCCGGTCTCGGCCACGACGCCGTCGCGGATCAGCAGGTCGGTCGGTGCGCCGCCGACGACGCTCACGTTGGTGATCAGGTACGCGCTCACCGGTTGTTCCCTCCGAGCAGCAGGTAGAGGACGGCCATCCGGACGGAGACGCCGTTGGCGACCTGTTCGACGATGGTGGAGCGGGGCGAGTCGGCGACCTCGGGGGTGATCTCCATGCCCCGGTTCATCGGGCCGGGGTGCATGACGATCGCGTGATCGGGCAGCCGGCGCATGCGCGGGCCGTCGAGGCCGTAGCGGCGGGCGTACTCGCGGGCGGACGGGAAGTAGGAGTCGTTCATGCGCTCGCGCTGCACCCGCAGCATCATCACCACGTCCGACTGGGGCAGCACCGCGTCCAGGTCGTACGAGACGTCGGTGCCGGGCGCGAGCGCCTGCGCGATGTCCACCGGGATGAGCGTCGGCGGGCCGACCAGGGTGACCTTCGCGCCGAGCGTGGACAGCAGCAGGACGTTGGAGCGGGCCACCCGGCTGTGCAGCACGTCCCCGACCACCGCGACCGAGAGACCGGCGAGCCGGCCCAGCCGGGAGCGCATCGTGTACGCGTCGAGCAGCGCCTGGGTCGGGTGTTCGTGGGTGCCGTCGCCGGCGTTGACCACCGAGCCGTCCACCCAGTCGGCGAGCCGGTGCGGGGCGCCCGAGGCGGGGTGCCGGACCACCACGGCGTCGGCGCCCATCGCCTGGAGGGTGAGCGCGGTGTCCTTGAGGCTCTCGCCCTTGGCGACGCTGGAGCCCTTGGCCGAGAAGTTGATCACGTCGGCGCTGAGCCGCTTCGCGGCGGCCTCGAAGGAGATCCGGGTGCGGGTGGAGTCCTCGTAGAAGAGGTTCACCACCGTCCGGCCCCGCAGCGCCGGCAGCTTCTTGACCTCGCGGCCGGCCACGGTCGCCATCTCGGCGGCGGTGTCCAGGATCCGGGTGGCGGTGGCGGCGTCCAGGTCGGCGCCGGAGAGCAGGTGACGGATCATGCGGTGGCTCCCCCGTACAGCTTGACCTCGTCCGCGCCGTCGGTCTCCGCGAGGGTGACCTTCACGCTCTCGGCCAGGGAGGTCGGGATGTTCTTACCGACGTAGTCGGCGCGGATCGGCAGCTCGCGGTGGCCGCGGTCGACCAGGACGGCGAGCTGGACCGACGCCGGGCGGCCGACGTCGTTCAACGCGTCGAGCGCCGCGCGCACGGTGCGGCCGGAGAAGAGGACGTCGTCGACGAGCACGACCCGCTTGCCGTCGATGCCGCCGGCCGGCAGCTCGGTCGGCCCGATCGCGCGGGTGGCGTGCCGACGCAGGTCGTCGCGGTAGAGGGTGATGTCGAGCACGCCGACCGGGACGTCGACGCCCTCGAAGGCGCTGATCCGGGCGGCGAGCCGCCGGGCGAGGGGTGCGCCCCGGGTGGGAATGCCGAGCAGGACGGTCTGCTGGGCGCCCTGGGTCTTCTCCAGGATCTGGTGGGCGATGCGGTCGACCACGCGCTGCACGTCGGCGCTGGTGAGGATCACCTTCACCGAGGGTTGCGGCGCGGTCGACGACCGGGCAGCCGGTGGGTAGGCCACGGCGGACCTCCTTCCCCGCCTCACGGGACGGGTCGTTAAAGGACGTCGGATGACCGGCGCGGACCGCGGGCGGACCGGCCGGGGGCTCCGAGCCACGTTACCAGTGGTCACCGCACCGACCGTCGCCACCCGCTGACCTCGGAGTCAGGGCGGCGAAATGGGGACAACTCCCCCAGCGCCCCCAACAGTAAGGTCACGACCACTTGACCGGCTGTCGCAATCCCCGTACCGTCACGCTCCGTAGCGATCGACGGGAGAACCCCGAGCAGCACTGGGAGTGTCCGAATGCCCTCTGAGTACGCCAAGTCGCTGGGCGCCCGCCTGCGCTCCATCCGCCAGCAGCAGGGCCTGTCCCTGCAGGGCGTGGAGGAGAAGTCGAACGGGCGGTGGAAGGCCGTGGTGGTCGGCTCCTACGAGCGCGGCGACCGGGCCGTCACCGTGTCCCGTCTCGCCGAGCTGGCCGACTTCTACCGCGTTCCCGTCTCCGAGCTGCTGCCCGACGGCAGCGGCGTCCGTCACGAGCCGACCAGCAAGATCGTCCTGGACCTCGAGCGACTCTACGACGAGGCCAGCGAGGACCTCGCGTACGTCGCCCGGTACGCCCGCGCGATCCAGCAGCAGCGTGGTGACTACAACGGCCGCGTCCTGTCGATCCGCGCCGACGACCTGCGCGCCCTGGCGATCGTCTACGACGCCTCGCCGTCCGGCCTGATCGAGCGGCTGACCGAGCACGGCGTGCTCGTCGCCGACCCGCGGGCGTTCTTCGCCTCCTGAGCGCTGACGACCGAAAGGGCCCGTGCCGTCCGGCACGGGCCCTTTCGTCGTTCCTGTCGCATCGCGCGCCGCCACCCCGCTCGCCGGCTGGCTGCGGGAATCGGCTGCTCAGCGGGGGGCGTACTCGGCGATGCGGCCGAGGATGCCGTTGAGGAAGCGCGGCGAGTCGTCGGTCGACATCTGCCGGGCCAGCTCCACCGCCTCGCTGATCGCCACCGCGTCGTCGACCTCGTCGACGTGGAGCAGCTCGTACACCGCGATCCGGGCGAGGTTGCGGTCCACCGCCGGCATCCGGTCGAGCGTCCAGCCCTCGGCGTAGCTGGCGATCAGCTCGTCGATCCGGTCGAGGTGGCCGGCGATCCCCTCGACCAGGCTGACCGTGTACCCCAGGTGCTCGGGACGCGGCTTCTCGATCCGCTCGACGTAGCCGGCGAGCACCTCGACCGGTGGGCGGTCCCGCAGATCGGCCTCGAAGAGCACGTCCAGCGCCCGCTTGCGCGCCTTGCGGCGCGCGGGCATCTGCTGCTTGGGACCCTCGGCCATCAGGCCCGGCCGAGGTAACGGCCGTCGCGGGTGTCGACCTTGATCTTCTCGCCGGTGGTGATGAAGAGCGGCACCTGCACGGTCGCACCGGTCTCGACGGTGGCCGGCTTGTTGCCGCCGGTCGAGCGGTCACCCTGGAGGCCGGGCTCGGTGTACGTGACCTCGAGCACGACGCTGGTCGGCAGCTCGATGTACAGCGGCACGCCCTCGTGGGTGGCGACGGTCGCCTCGGCCTCGGGCAGCAGGTAGTTGGCCGCCTCGCCGACCGTGCCGCCGGGCACGGTGATCTGGTCGAACGTCTCCAGGTCCATGAAGACGTAGTCCTCGCCGTCGGCGTACAGGTACTGCATGGTGCGCTTGTCGACGGTCGCGGTCTCGACCTTGGTGCCCGCGTTGAAGGTCTTGTCGACCACCTTGCCGGAGAGCACGTTCTTGAGCGTGGTGCGCACGAACGCACCACCCTTGCCGGGCTTGACGTGCTGGAACTCGACGACGGCCCACAGCTCACCGTCGAGGTTGAGTACCAGGCCGTTCTTCAGGTCGTTGGTGGTGGCCATTTCCTGCCTTGATCATCAATTGGCGGACAGACTGAGCAAGTCTACTAGCTGCGCCGCAGCAGCACCCGCCGCCGTCGGCGGGCGGTCACCTAGCGCAGTTGGCCAGGTGCTACTGCGCGCCCTTTGCTCTGCTTCACCCCGCGCACCGGTATCCGGCTGGAACCAGTGCGTCCGTTGAAGCAGAGCAAAGGGGGAAGAAGGAGGGTGGGGCGGGCGGAGCGTGACGTGACCTGACGTGTCCCGCCGACCTCGCCGGTCAGGCGGAGCGGGCGGCCAGATGATGCAGGGCCAGGCGGTAGCCGTCCACACCCAGGCCGCAGATCACCCCGGTCGCCACGGCGGAGACCACCGAGTGGTGCCGGAACGGCTCCCTGGCGTGGATGTTGGAGATGTGCACCTCGACCAGCGGGCCGCGCAGCATCGCGCAGGCGTCCCGGACCGCGATCGAGTAGTGCGACCACGCGGCCGGGTTGAGGAGCACCGCGGCGCCCTCGTCGGCCGCCTCGTGCAGCCAGCCGAGCAGCTCGTGCTCGGCGTCGGTCTGCCGCACCACCACGTCCAGCCCGAGGTCCCGGCCGGTCCGCTCGCACAGCTCCACCAGGTCGGCGTACGTGGTGGCGCCGTACACCTCCGGCTGCCGGGTGCCCAGGCGGCCCAGGTTGGGGCCGTTCAGCACGTACACCCTCACGCGGCGACCTCGCGGTAGGCGGCGGCCAGCAGCTCGTCGTCGGGGCCCTCCAGGATCGCCGGGCGGGCCAGCCCGTCCAGCACCACGAAGCGCAGCCGGTCACCGCGGGCCTTCTTGTCCACCCGCATGGTCTCCAGCAGCTGAGGCCACGCGTCGGCGGGGTAGCTGGTGGGCAGGCCGAGCGCGGCCACCGCCGTGCGGTGCCGCCGCGCGGTGGCGTCGTCGAGGCGACCGGCGAGCCGGGCCAGCGCCGCGGCGTACACCAGCCCGACGGCGACCGCGTGGCCGTGCCGCCAGCGGTAGCCCTCCACCTTCTCGATGGCGTGGGCCAGCGTGTGGCCGTAGTTGAGCACCTCACGGACACCGGACTCGCGCAGGTCGCCGGAGACCACGTCGGCCTTGACCCGGATCGCCCGTTCGATCAGCTCCCGCGCCACCGGCCCGGCCGGGTCGGTGGCCGCCGCCGGGTCCCGCTCGACCAGGTCGAGGATCGCCGGGTCGGCGATGAACCCGCACTTGACCACCTCGGCCATCCCGGCCGCCAGCTCGGCCGCCGGCAGGCCGTCCAGGGTCGCGAGGTCGGCCAGCACCCCGACCGGCGGGTGGAACGCGCCGACCAGGTTCTTGCCGGCGGCCGTGTTGACGCCGGTCTTGCCGCCGACGGCAGCGTCCACCATGCCGAGCAGGGAGGTCGCCACCGGCACCCACCGCACGCCGCGCAGCCAGCAGGCCGCCACGAAGCCGGCGAGGTCGGTGACCGCACCACCGCCGACGCCCACCACGGCGTCGGTCCGGGTGAAGCCCGCCTCGCCCAGCCGGTCCCAGCAGGCCGCCGCGACGTCGATGTCCTTGCCGGCCTCGGCGTCGGGCACCTCCACCGGCAGCGGGATCATGCCGGCGGCGCGGAGCCGGTCGTCGACCACCTTGGCCAGGTCCGTCAGCGGCGGGGCGTACAGCACCGCCACACGGGTCGCTCCGGGCAGCAGCGCCGGCAGGTCGCCGAGCAGGCCACGGCCCACCAGCACGTCGTACGGCCGCTCGCCGCCCACCGGGATCCGGGTCACGTCGTCCATCGCGCGCAGCCTAGTCGAGGCGGCGGTCCGGACGCGGCCGGTGTCCACTCCGTGACCAGGCCTCGGGACGGACGTTTGACCGGTGCCACCGGGGGGACGGGTTGCGGGAGGGACGACCACCGACCGCGGAGGTTGCGGCACATGGCCAGATCGACCATCGACGGGGCGGACATCCGGGTGCCGGCGACGATCCTCGGCGTGGGCCTGGGCGGATTCGTCGACGGCATCCTGCTGCACCAGATCCTCCAGTGGCACCACATGCTCAGCAGTACCGACACCGACAACGTGGGGATCCGGTCGTACCCGGTCGACACCGTGCCCGGCCTGCAGATGAACACCCTCTGGGACGGCTTCTTCCACGCGGTCACCTGGGTGGCGGTGCTCACCGGCCTGGCGCTGCTCTACGCGCGGGTCACCCGGTCCCGGGGCCGGCTGTGGCGCTCCCCGGCGTTGTGGGGCTGGGTACTGGTCGGCTGGGGCCTGTTCAACCTCGTCGAGGGGACCGTCGACCACCACCTGCTCGGCATCCACCACGTCCACGGCGGCCCGCACCAGCTCTGGTGGGACCTCGGCTTCCTCGCGCTCGGCGCGGCCCTGGTGGTCGCCGGCTGGACGATCCAGCGGCGAGCCGCCCCGGTCGACCTCTGCGACGGCGGGCGGCGGTGACCCTCACGCACGCCGGCCATCCGGCCGACGGCTTCCCGGCGGCCGCCCTCGTACCCCTGGTGCTGTTCTGGGGCTATCTGGCCGCGGCGCTTGGGCAGCGGGACCGGGCCGGGTGGAGCCACCGGCGGACGGTGAGTTTCGGGCTCGGCGCCGCGCTGCTCGTCGCCGGCCTCCTCTGGCCCGCCCGCGACCTGCCCGGGCACATGGTCCAGCACCTGCTGCTCGGCATGCTGGCGCCGCTCGCGCTGGTGCTCGGCGCTCCCGGCACGCTGGCGCTGCGCGCCGTCGGGCCGCGGACCGGGCGGGCGGCCGTCCGGCTGCTGCGGCACCCGGCGGCCGGGGCGCTCGCCCACCCGGTCACCGGCCTGCTGCTCACCGCGGGCGGGCTCTGGCTGCTCTACCTCACCCCGCTGTACCGGGCCAGCCTGGACAACGCCGGGCTGCACGCCCTGGTGCAGCTGCACTTCGTGCTGAGCGGCTACCTCTTCGCCTGGTCGATCGCCGGCCCGGACCCCGGGCCGCACCGGCCCCGCGTCCCGGTCCGCCTGGTCGTGCTGGGCGTCGGGGTGGCCGCGCACGCCGCCCTCGCGCAGGTCCTCTACGCCGGTGTCCTCGTCGACGTGCCGGCCACGGCGGCCGAGCTGCGGGCCGGCGCGACGATCATGTACTACGGCGGGGACCTGGCCGAGATCCTGCTCGCCCTCGCCCTGCTCGTCACCTGGCGGCCCGAGCGGGCGGCCAGCAGGCCGCAACCGGCTGCCGTCAGCCCTTGAGCAGCGCGGCGACCTCGGCCGCGATCTCCTCCGGGTCACGCCCGTCGGTGACCACGGTCGCGGTGGCGACCTCCTCGTACAGGGGCCGGCGCTGGTCCATCAGGTGCTTGAGGGTGGCGCGAGGGTTGATCGCGAGCAGCGGACGACCGGCGCCGAGGCCGACCCGCTTGACCGCGTCGGGCAGCTCCACGGAGAGGTGCACCACCGGGTGGCCCACCAGCGCCGCCCGGGTCTCCTCGGCGAGGACCGCGCCGCCGCCGAGGGCGAGCACGCCGGAGCAGGAGGCCAGCGCCGCCGCCACCGCCGCCCGTTCGAGCGTACGGAAGTGCGCCTCCCCCTCGTCCACGAAGATCTCCGGGATCGGCTTGCCGGCCATCGTCTCGATGTCCAGGTCGGTGTCGCGGAACTCCACCCCGAGGAGGGCGGCGAGCGCCTGCCCCACGGTGGACTTGCCGGAGCCCGGCGCGCCGACGAGGACGCAGACGGGCGCCATCAGCGGATCACCAGCGCGTCGAGGTAACCGGCGAGGTTGCGACGCATCTCGGTGACCGAGTCACCGCCGAACTTTTCCACCGCCGCCTCGGCGAGCACCAGCGCCACCATCGCCTCGGCGACGACCGCCGCGGCGGGCACGGCGCAGACGTCCGAGCGCTGGTTGATGGCGGTGGCCGGCTCGCCGGTGGTGACGTCCACGGTCGACAGGGCCCGGTTGAGCGACGAGATCGGCTTCATCGCGGCCTTGACCCGCAGCGGTTCACCGGTGGTGATGCCGCCTTCCAGGCCGCCGGCCCGGTCGGTGACCCGCCGGACACCGGTGGCGGTCGGGATGATCTCGTCGTGCGCCTCGGAGCCCCGGGAGCGCGCCTGCTGCCAGCCGTCGCCGATCTCGACGCCCTTGATCGCCTGGATGGACATCAGCGCCGTGGCGAGCCGGGCGTCGAGCTTGCGGTCCCACTGCACGTGGCTGCCCAGGCCGGGCGGCACCCCGTACGCCAGGACCTCGACCACGCCCCCGAGGGTGTCGGCGGCCTTCTTCGCGGCGTCGACCTCGGCGACCATCCGGGCGCTGGCCTCCGGGTCGAGGCAGCGCAACGGGTCCGCGTCGATCCGGGCGGCGTCGGCCGGGGCCGGCCGCAGGCCGGGCTTCGCGGCCACCGGCCCCAGCTCCACCACGTGCGAGACGATCTCGACGCCGAGCGCCTGCTTGACCAGCGCCTTGGCGACGGTGCCGACGGCGACCCGCGCGGCGGTCTCCCGGGCGCTGGCCCGCTCCAGGATCGGCCGGGCGTCGGTGTGCCCGTACTTCTGCATGCCGGCCAGGTCGGCGTGGCCCGGACGCGGGCGGGTGAGCGGGGCGTTGCGGGCCTGCCGGGCAAGCTCCTCCGGGTCGACCGGGTCGGCGGCCATGACGGTGCGCCACTTCGGCCACTCCGAGTTGCCCACCCGGATCGCGACCGGACTGCCCAGCGTGACGCCGTGCCGCAGGCCGCCGATGATCTCGACCTCGTCCCGCTCGAAGGACATCCGGGCGCCCCGGCCGTAGCCGAGCCGGCGCCGGGCCAGCTCACCGGCGATGTCCCCGGTGGTCACCTCGACACCGGCCGGTACGCCCTCCAGGAGCGCGACGAGGGCGGGACCGTGCGATTCACCTGCAGTCAACCAGCGCAACACAGCGGCCAGTCTGTCACGCCGGGTGGCCGCCCCGGGGCGGTGGCCGGCCCGTCCCGCCCTGCGGACGCGGCGGCCGCCGGTGACCCGGACGACGCCGGTGGCAGGAAACCCGTACGATCATGGCGGCGTGCCGGGAAGTCTGGTCGGCGGAGACTTCGTCGACCCCATCGGGAGGCACCGGTGCTGCTCTTCGCGTTCGCGGCCGTGCTGCTGCTGGCCGTCCTGCTGTCCAGCCTCGCGCACCGCAGCATCCTCTCCACGGCGGTGCTCTTCCTGGTCGCCGGCTTCGTCCTCGGCCCGGACACCACCGGCGTGCTGGAGATCACCGCCGACAGCGAGATCGTCGCCACGCTCGCCGAGCTGGCGCTGTTCACCGTGCTGTTCACCGACGGCATGCGGGTCGGCTTCGCCGACCTGCGGGCGGCGTGGCGGCTGCCCGGGCGGGCGCTCGGCTGGGGCCTGCCACTGACCCTGCTGATCACCGCGCTGCTGGCGCACTACGTGGCCGGGCTGGACTGGCCGGAGGCGCTGCTGATCGGCGCGGTGCTGGCCCCGACCGACCCGGTCTTCGCCGCCGCGCTGGTCGGCAACGAGCGGGTGCCCGGGCGGCTGCGGCACCTGCTCAACGTGGAGTCGGGCATCAACGACGGCCTCGCGCTGCCCTTCGTCATCCTCTTCCTGGCGATCGCCGCCGGCTCGGCCGACCTGCACCTCGACGAGCTGGGCACCGAGCTGCTGCTCGGCGTGGTGATCGGGGTGGCGGTCCCGTGGTTGGCGCTGCGGCTGGAGAAGCTGCGCTTCTTCTCCGCCTCCACCCAGTACGAGCCGCTCAACGGCGTGGCGATCGGCCTCCTGGTGCTGGCCCTGGGCCACGTCACCCACGCCAACCTGTTCCTGGCGGCGTTCGCCGCCGGCATCACGGTGGCGACCTTCGGCGAGCGGCAGCGGGAGAGCTTCGAGCACTTCGGCGAGCTGATCGCCGAGGTGTTCAAGCTCGCCGCCCTGCTGGTCTTCGGTGCGCTGATCTCGGTGGAGTTCCTCGGCGAGATCCACTGGACCGGCTGGGTCTTCGCGGTGCTCGCCATCGCGGTGGCCCGCCCGGTCGCACTGGCGGTGTCGTTCCTCGGCTCGCATCTGACCCGCACCGAACAGTTCGCCGCCATGTGGTTCGGCCCGAAGGGCTTCGCGTCGGTCGTGTACGGCCTGCTCGTCCTCCAGGCCGGCATCGCCGCCGCCGACGAGGTGTTCCACCTCGTGGCGCTGACCGTGGTCCTGTCGATCCTGGCGCACTCCTCCACCGACCTCGCGATCGCCCGGATCTTCGACCCCGCGACGACTCCGCACTGGTACGAGCGGCTGCGGGCGGCCTCCGCGGAACGCCGGAACGGTCGCGGGGCCGGGAACGGGCCGCCGTCCTGACGACGGCGACCGCGGTCAGGCCGTACGGATCGCGATCAGCGACTTGGTGAGGCCCAGCAGGCGCTCGTTGCGGATGGTGGCGTCCGGGAACAGATACCGCATCTCGGCCCGGCCGACCAGTTCCGTGGTGAGGACCTGCCGCATCGCCGCCTCGTAGGACTTGCCCGGGGTGTACGCCAGCGGCCACTTCCGGGCGACGACCACCCGGGCCGGCACCGGCAGGAACTGCATGCCGGGCGCGACCCAGTGGGGCTCGATCGGGAAGTACCGGTACGGGGTCTGCACCCAGTACGCCGGCGCCAGCCCGCGGATCGCCCCGGCCATCCGCCGCCGGCGTTCGTGCCCGCCCACGTGCTCCAGCACGCTGTTGCTGAAGACCAGGTCGTACCGGCGGGCCAGGATGTGCGCCGGCAGGTCGCACGCGTCGGCGTGGGTCGCCTCGGCCCAGTCCGGCAACTCCGGCGGCAGGGGTTCCAGATTGACGACGTGCACCCGGGCCGGACGGACGGGCACCCGCTCCCAGCTGCCCACCCGGCCGCCCAGGTCCAGCACCGACATGTCGGCGAGGTCGGGGAACGCGTCGGCCAGCCAGGCGGCGCGGCGGGCCCGGCGCTTCGCGCCGAGCGACGTCGGCGCATCGACGAGACGGAACCTCAGCGAGTGGAGTGCCATGACGCTGAGTATTCCATCGATCACGGTGGGTGCGTCAGTCGGAGAATCGACACCGCCCATCGGGACCGGGTGGACGCCGGCCCAGCCGGGGGCGCGGGTGAGCCGCGGGGCGGGCACCGCCCGCACCGACGGCCTCAGATGCCCCGGCCCCGCTTGTGCAGGGTGCGCAGGACGGCGTCCGCGCGGACCACCCGCCCGGCCACCGCGAGCGCCAGGTACGCCCGCGGCTCCCGCGGGTTGCGCCGGATGGTCCGCCGCGCCCAGCGCAGCGCGCCCTGCCGGTCACCGGACGCGGCCCGGGCGAAGGCGATCTGCCCGGTGACCCGCGCCTCGCCCGCCGGCTGGGTGCCGAACTCCGGGTAGCGCTCCAGCAGCCACTGCAACGCCTCGGAGATGGTGTCCCAGCGCTGCGCGAAGTACGAGCGCTTGTGCCAGCGCACCAGCACGTACGGGGTGCGCAGGTTGACCAGCGGCGCGCTGCGGGCGGCCCGCAGCAGGAACTCGTAGTCCTCGGCGTAGCTGCCCGGGATCTCCTCGTCGACCAGCCCGAACCCGTCCCGCAACGCGGCGGCGCGGATCACGAACGTCGACGGGTGCAGCTCGGTCATCCGGTCGCGCAGCAGGTCGGCGAGGGTGACCCGGTCGCGCGGCAGGGACCGGTCGACGGTGTGCCCGTCGTAGCTCACCCGGATGCCGCAGGAGACGAACTCGGCGCCCGGCACGGCGGCGAGCGCGTCGACCTGGGCGCGCAGCTTGCCGGGCAGCCACTCGTCGTCGTCGTCGCAGAAGGCGATCAGTTCGCCCGTGGCGGCGAGGGTGCCCGTGTTGCGGGCGCCGGCCAGGCCGGGGGTTCGCTCGTTGCGGACCACCCGCACCGGCCGGCCGGGCCGGGACAGCTCGGCCAGCGTCGGGTCCGGCTCGGAGCGGTCGTACACGACGACCACCTCGACGTCGCCCGGGTAGTCCTGGTCGAGGATGGCGCGGACCGCGGACCGCAACAGCTCCGGGCGGTCCCGGGTGGGCACCACCGCGCTGACGCTGGGGTGTCCGGTCATCGTCGCGCTCCGTTCCGGTGCGGCCGTGTCCACGGCCGCCACCACGTCCGCCGGCCACTGGACGCGGCCACCAACGTCTCCACGATCTCCCCGACCCGCGCCACCGCGGTCTCCTGCGCCTGGGCCGAGTCGGGGTCGGCGCGGACGGCGAACCGGCCCGGGTCGGCGACTCCGGCGGCGAGCGCCTCCACCAGCGCCTCGCGGGTCTCGCACAGGACAACCATGCCGGCCGCGCCGAGCCGGCGCGCGAAGAGCAGCTGGTGGTCGTCGACGTGCTCGCCGCGGGCCGGGTCCCGGGGGACCACGATCGGCAGGCGCCCGTGCCGGCGGGCCTCCAGGATGGTGGCCGGGCCGCCGTGGCAGACCACGAGGTCGGCCCCGGACATCGCCGCCTGGAGTTCCTCGTGCCCGAGGAAGGGCACCGCGCCGGGGACGCCGGGGGCGCGGGTGTGTCCGTGCTGGACGGTGAACGCCACCCGGTCGGTGACCTCCGGCGCCCAGCTCTCCAGCCATCCGACCAGCCGGTCGAACGGGTGCTTGTCGGTGCCGACGGCGACCAGGACGGTGGTCAGGGTCGCGCCGGCGCGGTCCCGCTGGCGGGGGACACGGGTCGCGGCCTCCGGCCGCACCGGCGGCGCGGCCGCCTCGCAGTCGCCGCTCATCGGGCCCGCCTCTCGTTCGCGACTGCGGGGCTCCGCTCCGCTGCACTCCTCGCGCTCACAGGAGCGTCCCCACGACGGTCGCCTCCGGGTACTGCCGGCGCTGCTCCTCCCACTGCACCAGCATCGCGGACAGGAACGGCCGGCAGAGGCGGGCGGTCAGGGTCGGGGTGTCGATCCGGTCGTACACCTCGATGTAGACGGTCGGGATCCGCCGCAGCCACGCGAGCACCACGAACGGCACCGCGACGCCGGCGCCGGTGGTCACCACGGCGGCGACCCTGCGCCGGCGCAGCACCCGCGCCGCGAGCACCGCGTTGCGGAGCAGGTTGCGCACGTTGCGGGTGGTCGGGTGGTGGGCGGGGACCACGTCCTCGCCGGTGAGCAGCGAGACCGCCTCCGGTGTGTCGAAGGTGACCCAGACGCGGTGCCAGCGCTCGTACCAGGAGCGCAGGGCGAGCAGTTGGGCGAGGTGCCCGCCACTCGACCCGACCAGCAGCAGGACGGGAGGATCGCCGCGATCCTCGATGTTCCTCTCCACGCGACTCCCCACGTTCGCTTGGACTTCCGATCGACGCCACGCGAGAGCAGATCACGTTTCCCGCGCGGGTTGTATAGGGCGACCGGATGATCAGTCGACCGCCGCCGGCCACGGGCTCTGCCCGTCACGGCATCCGGCGACATCAACGATCGTCACTAGCTGCACCCCTACCATCACACTCCGGAGTGGACCCGGCGTCAACACCCCGGCGACATCTGCGGTTCACCCGTTATGTCGCTTGTCGACCACGTCCAACAGCGCGGGATGCAACGCGGAGTTCCAACCCGCACCGGCGTCGGCGAGGCGCCACGTCCGCAGCCACATCTCCAGCAGGTACGCGTCAGCCACCAGGCGGCGCCCGGCCGGGTCCAGGCCCAGCGCGTCGCCGTACCGGTCGAGTCGCGCGTCCACCGCGCCGGCCGCGGCCTCGGCCGGCTCGCCGCGCAGCACCAGGGCGCGCTGGAACGCGTCGTGCGCCAGGTCGAAACCGAGCGGCACGTCCCGGCCGCTGTGCTCCCAGTCCCAGGCGACCAGCCGGCCGGCGTGCCGGCCCAGGTTCCACGGCACCCAGTCGCCGTGCCAGTGGCCGAACTCGACGGCCGTCCCGCCGTGCCGGCCGGCGAGCGCGGCCACCGCGGCGACCGCCCGCGCGCCGTCCGGTGTCGCAGCCGCCGCCCGCTCGGCGGTCGTGGTGAGCCGGTCCAGGAAGGTCGACCCCGCCAGCGGGCGCGGCGGAGCCGGCGGGCGGCCCCGGCGGGCCACCGCGAGCACCGCGGCCACCTCCGGCGGGTCGGTAACCGGCACGCCGCGTACGTCGGACGGCAGCGGCTCGACCAGCGCCACGACCTGCCCGGCCCAGGTGGTCTCGGCGAGCAGTCGGGGAGCCACCGGGTGATCCGCCACACCGGCGAGCACCGGCAACTCGCGCAGGGCCGCCGCCTCGGCGGTCACCAGCGCGCGGGTGGCGTCGTTCCAGCCGATCTTGGCGTAGCCGAGCGGCCGGCCGTCCGCGTCGAACAGTTGCAGGGTCGGCTTGTGGTTCGGGTCCGGAGGGCGTACGCCACACGCGGCGTACGCCGGCGCGCCACCGAGGAGGGCGGCGAGCCGGTGCGCGAGCAGTGCCTCGTCGGCCGCCACCCCGCCGGGCAGGGACACGGTCAACGTCGGGAACCGGGCCAGCTCGATCCCGCGCAGGCGGGCGATCCCGCCGAGGACGGCCCGGACGGCCCGCACCTTCGGCGGTCGCAGTGCGTTGTACGCCAGCAGCGACGCGGCCGTGGCCCGGGGCGCGCCCAGCGGGAGCAGGAAACGGGCCCGCTCCGGCGACGGGACGACCGCGTACCGCGCCACCACCCGGTGGTCGGCCGGCGGCTGGCCGCCCAGGGTGAGCGCGACCCGGTCGTCGCCGAAGACCGCACGGGTCACCCAGCCCAGCCCGTCGGTTCGCGTACGCGGGTCGGCGGACGTGGTCGCGGACGCGGTCACGCGGCCCGGTCCGGCCAGTCGAGGTCCATGCCGAGCCGCTGCCGCAGCGCCTCGTTGTGCGGGCGGTAGTACGCGGTCAGCTCCGCCCGCAGCGCCGGGTCAAGCGGCGACGAACGGCGGTCGTTGTAGACCTTGAAGTCCGGCAGGTCGTGCGGGGGCAGCCCGAGGAAGTCCAGCGTCCGGCGGTACGTCGAACGGGCGTCCCGGTAGAGGTCCTCACTGGGCAGGAAGAGGAACTGCTCCCGGTCGAAGCGCTCCAGCCACGGCTCCAGGTGCTCCAGGTAGCGGCCCCGGGACCGGTACGTGTACCAGTCGTACGCCTCGCTGAAGTACTCCGGCTCGGCGATCAACCGCTCCCGCTCCCCCGCGGTGCGCTCCTCCTCCGCCGCGAGGGCGTCCGCGAAGTCCAGCGGCTCGATGCCGTGGGTGCGCCGCTCCTTCCAGTGCGAGTACGCCCGCTCCACCGGGTCGCGCAGCAGCACGATCAGCTTCACCGACGGCATCAGCGCGGCCACCCGCTGCGCGGCGAGCGGGTGGAACATGTACAGCGGGGCCGCCTCCCCGACCCGGACCGGGCCGCCGTGCCGCCGCTGCAACGCCTCGCGCTGCCGGACCGTCGGGAAGTGCGAGCGGTACCACGCCTCGCCGCGCCGCCAGTGCTCCTCGAAGTAGTGGGCGGACTTCGTGTTCCACGCCGGAAAGAGCCGGGGCACCAGCGGGTGCCGGATGAGGTAGTTCCACAGGGAGGTGGTGCCGCCCCGCTTCGTGCCGATGATGAGGAAGTCCGGCAGCGGTCGCCGGTCACTGGTCCGGACGCCGTACCCGACCAGGGACTCCTTCACCCGCTCGGTCACCTGCGTCGGCACGAGTTGCTTCACCCGATCGCGCATAGCCGGCACGACGGACCTCACCTGCCCTCCTGCTGCGGTGGTGCGGAGCCGGTGGCGGTCGGGGCCGCCTCCCCCCGCCCACGGATCTGCCTCATGGTCACCCGGATGCCGTGCCGCACCCGGGGCAACGTCAACAAGCCGACGCAACCGGCGGCCAGGACCGCCGCCGCCACCAGCAGGCCGGGAATGCCCCGGCCGCCGGCCAGCACCCCGACCGTCGCGGCGGCGCCCACCCCGGCGACGGTGGCCGCGGCGGCGCGCAGCATCGGCGCGTCGACCAGCGGCTGCCCGAACACGACACGGGCGCACGTCACCGCCGTCAGGTTCTCGGTGACGATGCCGGCGGCCCAGGCCGCCGCAGCGCCGGTGGCACCGTGGCCGGGAATCAGCACCAGACCGAGCGAGACGGTGACCAGCAGCCCGGCGACGGTGGCGGCGAGGTGCAGCTCGCTGCGGCCGCCCATCAGCAGCAGGCTCTGCACGTTGCCCACCCCGGTGTTCACCAGCATCGCCAGCGCGAGCACGGTCATCGCGGTGGCGCCGGCGGTGAAGCCGGACCCGAAGAGTTCCAGGAACGCCAGCCCGAACACGGCGAGCAGCAGGTAGACCGGCCAGGACAGCACCAGCCCCCAGGCGGTGAGCTGCCGGTGCACGGCGGCCGCCGCGTCCGGCCGGCCCGCGCCGAGCAGCCGGGACAGCTGCGGCGACACCGCCACCCGCAACCCCTGCATCGCCAGCTGGCCGGCGAGGATGTACCGGCCGACGGCGCCGAACACACCCGCCTCGCCCGCGCCGGCGAGGACCGACGTGAGCAGCACGCCGACCCACATGTTGCCGGCGTCGATGGCGGCCGACGCGGCGCGGGGCAGCGCGAAGCCCCAGAACGTCGACCAGTCCCGCCGCTCGGGCCGCAGCGCCGCCCCCCGGCCCACGCCGAGCGGGCCGGCGACCAGGGCCAGGCAGCTCAGCAGGGCGATCCCGGCCGGGACCAGCCAGGCGGACATGCCCGCCACCAGGCCGCCGCCGACGAGCACGGCCGCGCCGACGAGCGCCGGCCGGGCCACCGGCAGCAGGAAGAACTGCACCGACACGTACGCCCGGATCGGTCGTACGCAGCGCAGCGCGGCGAGCAGCAGCGTCATCAGCACCACCACCGGCACGGCGGCGAAGCTCGTCACGAGCAGCGCCGCCCCGGCCGCGCCACCGAGCACGCGGGGGGCGAGGGCGTCGGCGGCGAGCACACCGGTGACCGCCACGACGACCGCGACCACCAGCGGCGGCAGCAGTCCCACCGGCAGCAAGCGGGCGGCGTCGCCCCGGGGCCCGGTGCGCCGGCGCGGCAGCGCCCACATGAGGCCGGTCTCCGCGCCGAGGGTGCACACGGCGGTCGCCACCGTGACCACCCCGATCGCCGCGAAGATCGCGCCGGAGCCCGCGGTGCCGTAGCCGCGGGTGATGACGACGGCCAGCAGGAACCCGAACAGGCCGCTGGTGGCGGCACCGATCAGGCCGGCGAATCCGCTGCGCGCGCTGCGCCGGGTCTCCGCGTCGGCGCTCGGCGCGGCCGAGCCGGCCGTCGAGGACCGGACGGCGGCGGTCACGTGGTCACCGCCTGCGGACCGACGGGCAGGGTCGGCGCCGACGCCCGCCGTGCGGCCGCCTCCCGCTCGGTGAGCGCCATCGCGAACGCGACCGCGTAGAAGGCGACCGCCAGGTTCTGGTTCGCCATGCCGTAGAAGGGCATCTGCACCAGACACACCACCGGCACGATCGCGAGCCACTGCCCCGCCGGGGACGTGGCCCGGCCACAGACGAGGGCGGCCACGAGGAACCAGGCCACGAAGCACAGCAGGGCGGGGACGCCGTGGCTGAACAGCACCATCCACAGCTGCCCCTGGGTGCCGATCGGGGCTTCGGCCGAGACCGTGTCGACGTTGGCCGGCGCGCCGTACCCGAGCCACGGCGAGTCCCCCACGCGCCGCAGCACCTCGCTGTAGAGGGAGAGCCGGTCGGCGTTCGTGTCGCTGGACTCCACGCGGTTGCCGATCAGCTCGGCGACGGGGATGAACAGGGTGGCGATCCCGCCGGTCACCACCACGCCGACGATCGAGGCGGCGACCCGCATGTTGCCGCGCAGGCTGGCCCGCACGCCGAGCACGAGCAGACCCACGCCGAGGCTGAGGAACATCGCCCGGTTCAGGGTGAGGAAGGCCGGCGCCAGCGACAGCGGCAACGATCCGAGCACGGCCCACCGCAGCGCACCGCGCCGGCGGAGCATGGTGAACGCGACCACGCACGGCAGGGTCATCGCGTACGCGCTGCCGTAGTTGTTCGTGTACGCGTACGGCGCCGCCGGCCGGTAGATCGGGTTCAGCGATCGGACGCTGTACTCCGCGGTGGAGAGGTGGACCATGTCGTTGATGAACGGGTTACCGGCGATGCCGCCGGGCAGCAGCAGCTCCACCGGGGTGGTCAGGGCGAGCCGCGGCACGAGCACGCCCAGCCAGCCCAGCACCACCAGCCCGAACCAGAAGGCGCAGATCGGCACCAGTACCGCGCTCTGGTCGGCGCGTTCCCGGGCGACGGCGTAGACGTAGACGCCGACGACGAGCGCGGTGGCGTAGAACCCGAACCGCAGCCCGAACGTCAGCACCGAGGCGAACGCTTCGAGCTGCGTGGCGCTGACCAGGACGACCGCCAGGAACAGCAGCCAGATCCCGGCAGCCGGCGGCAGCGGCACCCGGCCCCGGACCAGCAGCAGCGCGAGCAGCAACGCGCCCAGCAGCGGCCAGCCCAGGTAGAACGCGCCGGCCAGCCACCAGAGCGGCACCAGGCCGAACATCATGGCCAGCGGCCAGATCGGCAACCGGGGCGGGGGTGGCGGGGGCGGGGGCGGCGGGAGGATCGGGAGGGGCCCGTCCCCGGCCGGCTCGCTGGTCGCCGGGGCACGGGTGACGGGCACCGTCAGCCCCGCCCGCTGCGGGTGAGCACGAACCCGAGGGGTGTCACGCCGGCGGCGCGCAGCCGCTCGGCCAACCGCCGCAGGTCGCCCTGCCGTGTCCGGTCCTGCTCGACCACCACCACCGCGGTGCCCTGCCGGCCCGCCGCCACACCGCGCTCGTCGGCCTCGGCCGGTGGGGCGTTGAACAGCACGGTGCCGGTGGCGGCCCGCTGCCGCCAGGTGCCGAAGCGGACCCCGCCGGCGCCCACGGGCACCTCGTCGGCGGCTTTCCTGACCTGGCTCTTGCCGCTGGCCGGCACGCCGGATGCGACCCGGGGCAGGGTCATGGTGGCGTCCGGGTCGGTGGACGGGCGGGGGGTGCCGGTCGGGTGCGGAGAGGGCCGGCGGACGGTGATCTGCTCGGTGATGTCGTCGACGCTGGCCGTCCCGCCCTCGCGGGGCTTGGGCACGGCCGGGCCGGCCGGATTGGCCGCCGCCGGCAGGCGTCCCAGGCCGGCCAGCACCTCGGTGCGCAGCCGCTCCAGGCGACCGCTGTCGTCGGCGACGTACACGTCCCGACCGGTGGCGGCGAGGGCCACCGCCAGCCCGGCGGTCATCGTGGTCTGGTCCTCCCGGGTGGTCAGCAGCGCCACCCGGGCCGGTTCGCGGACCCGCTCGGCGATCGCCATCGCCACGTACCGGATGTCGGCGTCCACCGCGTGCCGCGACCCGCGCAGGCCCCGGCTGCGGACCGTGCCGAGCAACGGCAGGCCGGTGGCGTCCCGCCCGTCGTCGACCGACCGGATCCGGCGGTCCACCGACTCCCACACGTACGCCAGCACGATGCCGAGCAGCGCACCGCCCAGCAGGCCGGCGATCAGGTAGAGCGGGCGGTTCCCGCCCGCGGCGACCAACGCCTTCTCGGCCTTGCGGGTGACCCAGCCGGGGTTGACGTCGACCGCCGCGATCTCGGTGCGGGCGGAGCTCAGCTGGGTGAGCTGGTTGTTGACCCCGGCCAGCTCGGCGACCGCCGCGTCCACCGCGCCCTCGCGGGCGCCGGCGATGCGCCGCTGGAGCGCCACCTGCTGGTCCTGCACCTTCTTGATGCTCTCGTCGTACGAGCGCAGCATGTCCTCCCGCTGCCGCTCGTACATGGCCCGCCGCACGTCGAGGTACGCCTGGGCGGCGAGGTTGACGCTCTCCACCGCCGCCTCCGGCGAGTTAGCGGTGTAGAGGAAGCGCAGGATCTGCCCACCGGTCGGCACCTCGACCTCGAGGGCGTCGCGCACGTCGCGCTGGTCCCGGCCGGTCGCGTCGACCAGCCGCTGCACCACGTCGGTGCCGGTGGCGATACCGCTCTCCACGTTCATGTTGACCGCCCGGTCGGCGGACGCCCCGCTGGGCGTGAACGCGTCGGTGACCACCGGACGGACCGCGACCACGGCGTTGGCCGTCACCGCGCTCGGGACGAGGAGCACGTAGCCGAGCGCGGCGAGCAGCCCGACCACGGCCACCCCCGCCACCAGGCGGATGCGGTGCAGCGGTACGCGCAGCAGGTCGATCAGGGTGACCGTGCGGCCTGGCGCTCCCCCGCCGCCCGGAGCGGCGTCGGCGGACCAGGAACCACCAGGAGCGTCAGTCATTGAACTTCTTCACTGTCTGTTGGGGGTTTCCGACGACCACGACGCGGGGCGGCACGTCCGTCCGCACCACCGTCGCGGCGCCCACGACACTGTCCCGGCCGATCCGGACGCCCTTCATCACCAGCGCGTGCGCGCCGATCCAGACGTTCTCCTCGACGACGATCGGCGCCCGCGAGGCCGGGGTGGGCGGATCGTGCCGCCGCTCGGGCGACAGGTTGTGGAAGTCGTTGTCGAGCAGTTCGCAGTCCGACAGCAGGCACCGGTCGCCGATGGTGACCGACGTCCACGTGCCGATCCAGGTGGCGTTCAGCAGGCAGTCGGCACCGACCCGGACCTCGCCCGGCCCGGCGAACCGGACCAGCTTGTTGAGCCGGGTCCGGTCACCGATGTGCACGCGCACGCCCCGGCGCAGCCGGATCCGCCCCCGGATCTCCACGTCCCGGCCGAGGGTCAGCCGGGGATAACGCGCCCGGTACCACCCGCGCTTCACCGCGAACACCGCCCGCACCGCGAGCCCACGGCGGATGCCGCCCAACGACCCCTCCCCACGTCTGGGGCCGGCGACGAGGATCCGCCGCCGGCCCAACGTGAACAACGTACCGATGTTCCGTTACGGACGGATGAGCGTCACTGTACGGAGAAGAACGTCCGCGGGGTAGACCAGGTCAGCTCGGCGCTCGCCGGGACGAGCACGGTGACCCCCGCGCCGTCGACCGCCGGTGCGGCCGTCGGGTCGAAGGGCACGCCGCGCAGCGTACCGTCGGTGCTCCCGTACACGATCTTGCCGCCGACCCAGGCCATGCCGCGCACCGCCGACCACGTCACGCCGGTGGTGGGCAGGACGAACTCGGTGGCGCCGAGGTAGTTCCCGTCGATCTCGAAGTACCGGTAGTAGAGGGCGTTCGCGCCGGTGCGGGTGTAGTAGAGCCGGCCGTTGAGGAAGAACGCCCCGGTCATGTTGGCGGCGTTGAACCAGTCGTTGTAGCCGGAGGCCTCCCACGGCACGCCGATGGCACCGCCGTTGAACATCGAGATGTCGATCCGGCTGCCGGTGGGCGTACCCGCCACCGTGTGCGACCAGTAGATCCGGTCGTTCACCCGCCAGGTCGCCCCGGCGCCGGTGTAGTTCGGCTGGCTGACCGTCGTCGGGGCGCCGACGTTCGTGCCGTCGAACGGAACCTTGGCCAGCTGACCCTCACCCGTGCCCAGGTAGAGGTTGCCGGTGGTGGCCGTCGGCGGGTTCTTCGGGGTGACGGTCCGTCCGCCGGTCAGCGGGAACATGCCGAGCCGGCCGTGGTACTCGCCGCCCATCCCGTCGGAGTTCTGCCCGAAGTACAGCCCGTCGCTGCCCCGCCACAGCACCGGCACCGTCGAACCCCAGTCGCTGGTCCCCGGGGGCATCGACGCGCTGCCGCTGCGGCGCGGGTTCCAGTTGACCGGCATGCCGGTCGCGGGGGTGACCGCGGCGATGCCGAGCCGGTCGACGGCACCGGCGCCCGCGCGGTCGCTCGCGTTGGGGTTGTTCAGCCAACGGAAGTGCCCGCCGAGGTAGATCACGTTGTCGGCGACCTCGACCGAGGTGATGGTGTCGTTGCCGGTGAAGTCGACCCAGGTGGCGAGCTGGCCACTGCCCCGGGCGGCGGTCTCGAACCGGACCAGCGCGTCGCAGTACGCGGCCGGCCAGCCACCGCCGCCGTTGGTGCCGACGACGAACCAGGTGCCGTCGCCGCCGAACTTCACGTCCTGCACATAGTGGATGAACGTCGCTGGCGCCGCGCACGGCGGAACGAACTTCTCGGTGCTCCAGTCGAGGACGGTCGGGGTGCCGGAGAGGTCGACCAGCGCCATCTGGTTGCGCGGCAGCTCGTTGACGTACATGAAGTTGCCGCCGACGACGAGGGTGTTCCCGTCCGGGCTGACGTCGATGGTCCACACGTACGGCGCCGTCGTGTGGCGGCCGACCGTCGCGTTGACGTTGAACGTCGGGTCGATCGCACCGGTGGTGGCGTTGAGCCGGCCGAGCCCACCGTGCGCGGTGCCGTTCAACCAGTTGAACGCGCCGGCGACGTAGAGCCAGTTGTCGTGCAGCACCAGGTCCCGTACGGTGCCGCCGTCCGAGCGGCCCACCCAGCTGTCGATGATCGCCCCGGTGGTCGGGTTGAGCGCCACCAGGTTCTTGCGCGACACGCCGTTGACGTTCTTGAACGCGCCACCGACGATCAGCGTGTTGTTCGGGCCGGCGATCAGCGTGTTGACGGCGCCGTCGAGCACCGGCAGGAAGGTCGTGGAGACCGTCCCGCTGCTGCGGTCGTACGCGAACAGGTAGCGCTGCGTGGTCCAGGCCGAGGTGGCGGTCTGGCGGATCTGCGTGAAGCTGCCACCCACGTACACCATCGAACCGACCTGCGCGAACGCGCGGGCCTCGCCGTCGCGCGCGTGCGGCGTGCTGTCGCCGGGGTTGGTCGACACCAGGGTCTGCGTCTCGGGCGCCGGTACCACGGCGGCGGAACTCGCCGACGGCACGGCCAACACGGCGGCGAGGGTCACCAGACCGATCGCGGCCGCGCGGATGCGGAATCCGGCAGAACGCCGAGAGAGCGAGACTTCGGGCACGCTGCGCCTCCAAGGTGGATGAGAACCCGCGTAGCGTGCCTCGCCGACCCTGCTTGGCGATATCCGCCGATTGGGCGGTCAGTGACCCCACGCGACGACGGCGAGCGTACCGGGTCGGATGTCCGACTCCCCTCCGGCCACCCCGCCGCCGCCGCGCGGTCGACCCGCCGTCAGCTACCCGGCGTCGGTTGGCGCAGGTAGCTGTCGCGACCGGCCCGGGCGAACCCGGCCAGGGCGGACGACTCGTGGTTCATCGTCATGTCGCAGGTGCTCGTCCGCGTCGTCATGCCGGCGGAGTTGAAGTAGATCGCCGCCTTGATCTTCGGGTGCGCCTTGAGCGCGGCGGGGAACTCCTCGAACCAGCGCCGCTTGGCGTCCGGATCGGCCGAGTTGAAGTTCGTGCCGAACTCGGCGAGCATCCGCGGCTTGCCCGCGCCGATGCCGTTCTGGTCGAGCCAGCGGTAGAAGCTGCCGATGGTGGTCGACGGGCTCTTCCAGACGGTGCTGCCGTTGCAGACGTGGAAGTTGTACGGGTCCCAGGCGACCCAGTCCACGTAACGGTCACCCGGGTACAGGCCGGCGTACCGGCTGTAGTGGCCGGACCAGCCCATCATCGTCCACACCCAGACCGCGTTGTGGGCGCCGGCGGCGACCACCCGGTCGTGCACGTACCGCCACGCACGCACGAAGTCGGCGTCGCTGCCCTTGGCCGGCTCGTCCTCCGGCTCGTGGTCGAAGCCCAGGAACACCGGCACGCCGGTGGCCCGGATCCGGCCGGCGACCGCGTCGATCGTCGCGTCGTGCCGGCCGCTGTAGACGTCCTTCCAGGTGAGCACCGCACCCGAGGAGAAGATCCGGGACTCCCAGGCGAAGAACATCAGCCGGCCCTCGCGCATCTGCTGCTGCTCGTACGCGTCCGGGAAGGCCCCGTTGCTGCCGTGGTTGGAGAAGTCGTGGTAGCGGTGCACGATGTCGAACCGGCGCCCGACCTGCGCCTCGACGTCGGCGACGGCCCGGCCGTGGTCCCAGGTGGCCGGGTTCGCCGGCGAGTACATCCCCCACCAGGCGCCGCAGGAGGGCACCAGCTTCGACGAGACCTGCCCGCAGCCGCCGGGGCGCGGCGACGGCGTCAGGGTCGGGCTCGGCGCCGGACGGCTCGGGCTGGCGCTCGGCGACGGCGGCGGCGCGGGCGGGGTGGTCGGCGCCGTCGTGCGGCTCGGCGAGGGTGCGGCGCTGCTCGGCGCCGGGGTCGGCCGGCTGCCGACGTCGTAGCGGAGCACGAGTCGGGGGCGCAGGTCGGGGTTGCGGTTCTCCGACGACGCCCAGTAGATGCGGCTCTCCAGCCCCGTCTGCGCCAGCGACACGGTGACCGTGCCGTTGCCGGTCACCACCTTCGACACGTCCCACTCGTTGAAGCCGGGCTGGACCCCGTCCACCGTGTCGAGGACGGCGCCCACCGGCGCCGGCGCGGGCCGCGCCAGGCGAGCGTCCACGGTGGACGCGTGGGCGGTGACGCTGGCGGCGAACTTCTGCCAGGCGTGCACCCGCAGCGTGGCCCGGATGTTGACGGCGTTCGCCGGCAGGGTCGTCACCGCGAACTGGACGACCGCCTCGCGGGTGCCGCGGGGGTTGGCGTCGCAGCGCGCCGGGCAGGTCGCGAGGGTGGTCTTGGCACCGTTGTCGCCGTCCTGCGACACGAAGGTGGCCGTGGTGTCCGCCACCGCCCGCACGGACATGTCGTCGGCCGCCAGCAGCGGCATCACCCCGGCCACCAGCCCGCCGACCACCGCCGCGGCGGTCACGCCCAGCAGCGCCGCCTTACGCCGCGGGCCGTGGTGCCGGGTCAGTCGGTGCACTCCGCGCCTGCCCAAGGAAACTCCCTGTGTCTGCTGTGTTGACTCTCGGCAGCGTAACGATGGCCGCCACCCGGCGTGGGCACGACAGCGGGACCTAAGCGGGTCTTAACCGTCGCCTAAGGATTCCCGGTACACCCACAGGGGACGGTCCCGCCCACCCCTGCGGTCAGTCGCCCCGCGCACCGGCCAGGGCGGCGGCCATCGCCGCGCGGGGCGCCGGCACGCCGGTGAACTGCTCGAACTGGCCGACCGCCTGGGCGAGCAGCAGGTCGAGGCCGGAGACGATCCGGCAGCCGGCGGCCCGCGCGGCGGCCGCCAGGGGCGTCGGCCAGGGGTCGTAGAGGGCGTCGAAGAACACGGTGGCCGGTCGCCACGCCACCGACCCGGCGAGCGGGTCGGCGACGCCCTTCGGCACGGTCGAGATCACCACGTCGGCGGTGGCCTGCCCGGCTGCGTCGTCCCACGGCGCGCCGGCGAGCGGCACGCCGACCGCCCCGGCCACCGGCCGCAGGTCGTCGACCGCCTGCACGCGCCGGGCCACCACGGTCACCGCTCGCGCCCGCAACCGCGCCGCCGCCGCGACCGCCGCCCGGGCGGTGCCACCGGCGCCGAGCACCGTCACCGTGGCGTCGGGCCGTACCCCGGCCCCGGTCAGCACCTCCACCATGCCGGCGACGTCGGTGTTGTCCGCGTACCAGGTGCCGTCCGGACGCCGTACCAGCGTGTTGGCGGCGCCGACGGCGGTCGCGACGGGCGACGCGGCCGCCGCCACCGCGAGCGCCGCCTCCTTGCCCGGCATGGTCACCGACAGCCCCGCCCACTCCGGGCCCAGCCCGGCGACCAGGGCCGGCAGCTCCGCCTCCGCGCACTCCAACCGGGTGTACGACCAGCCGGCCAGGCCGGCCGCCGCGTACCCGGCGTTGTGGATCACCGGGGAGAGCGAGTGCGCGATCGGCTTGCCGACCACCGCCGCCCGTCGCGCGACCGCCATCAGATGATCCCGGCCTCCCGGGCCTTGGCCTCGTTGCGCAACTGCTCCTCGTAGGTCTCGGCGAACGCGGAGTGGCCCTCCTTGTCGATCGCCACGAAGAACAGCCAGTTGCCCTTGGGCGGGTTCATCGCTCCGGCCAGCGCGTCCTTGCCCGGGTTGTTGATCGGGCCGGGGATCATGCCCCGCAGCTTGCGGTTGTACGGGTTCTTCGGGTTGTTCAGCTCGGCCGCGGTCATGTCCTTGGACGCCTTGGTCGGCTGCCCGGTCAGCTCCAGGTAGTAGTTGACCGTGACGTCCATCTCCAGGCAGCCGCAGTCGAAGTTGCCCTTGTACACCCGGTTGTAGGCGACCCGGGCGACCTTGCCGAGGTCGTCCTTGTTGCCGGCCTCCGCCTGCGCGAGCGACGCCACGATCAGCGCCTCGTACGGGCTGACGCCGCCCAGGCCCTTCTGTACCTTGTCGGCGAACTGGAGCTCACCGGTGACGGTGACGAAGTTCTCCACCATCAGCTTGAGGATCGACTCGGCGGTCGCGTTCGGCGGGATCTCGTACGTGTCCGGGTAGAGGAAACCCTCGATCGACTTCGCCGCCTTCTTGTCGTCGCCGCGGTTGAACCACCAGTTCGGGACGCCGAGCGCGACGGGGTCCTTCGCCGCCGCCTCGAACTCCTTGACCGGGATCTTGGTCTTCTCGGAGAGCAGCTTGTAGATGTTCTTGGCGGAGCGCCCCTCCGGGATGGTGACCCCGTTCACGACGCGGTTCTTCAGGTCGAGCATCGCCGCGACGGCGCTCTCGCCGCTCATCTGCTTGCGCAGCTTGTACAGGCCCGGCTGAATGTTGGTGCTGCGGGCGTTCTCCTCCGCCGCCTCGACGAACGCCTTGGTGCTCTTGACGACCCCCGCGTCGTAGAGCGCCACCGCCATGTCCGAGATGAGGGCGCCCTGCTTGATCTCGACGGTCACCTCGCCGGTGCCGCCGCCCTCGTAGTCCGGAGTGACGAAGTAGCTCTGGATCCGGTCGAAGCCGTAGAAGGCACCGCCGCCGACACCGCCGAGCAGGACCAGGGCCAGCAGCAGGGCCAGGACGGTCTTGCCGCGCCCGCCGCCGGAGCCGTTCTTGCGCTTGCGGACGTAGCCGCGCCGATGCCGGCCCTTCTCCCCCCGTTCCTGCTCATCGAACCCGAGCTCCAGATCGTCGATCATCCTGTCCGCCTCCGCTGCGCGTCCAGCCAGCTCTGCAGAATCTCCACCGCGGCGGCCTGGTCGACCACCGCGCGTTGTCGTCGTCCCCGGACGCCACGCTCGGCAAGCCTACGACTAGCCACGACGGTGGACATCCTCTCGTCGGTGAGCGTTACCGGCACGGGCGCTATTACATCGGCCAGACGGTCAGCGTACGCCCTCGCGTGGACGGCGGCCGGACCCTGCTGTCCGGCGAGGGTGACCGGAAGGCCGACCACCACCTCCACCGCCTCGTGCTCCGCGACCAGCGCCGCCAGCTCGGCGACGTCGCTCGGGACCGTGTCGGGAGCCGCCGTCCGGTCGCGGGCCAGCGTGACCAGCGGGGTGGCCAACACCCCGTGCGGGTCCGACCGGGCCACCCCCACCCGGACCTGCCCGACGTCCACACCGAGCCGCACTCCCCGAGACAGTTCAGTCACGGACGGTCACCCCTCGGCGGAGACGGGCCAGGGCGGACCGATCGGTCCGCCCTGGCCAGGTACGACAGCGTGTCACGCCTCGGCGACCGCCTTCTCGACGGTCAGGAGCAGGTTGGGCGCCTCCGCCGCCGGCAGGCCACCGCCCTGGGCCAGGTCGGGGCTGCCCCCGCCCCGGCCGGAGAAGGCCACCTTGACCAGGTCGGCCGCCGACAGGCCACGGCTGCGGGCGGCGGGGTTGACCGCCACCACCAGCGACGCCTTGCCGTTGGCCCGGGCGGCCACCGCGACCACCGCCGGCCGCGCCGGGTCGATCTTGCCGCGGATCTCCTGGGCGAGCGTCCGCACGTCGTTGCCGGCCGCGCCCTCCGGGGCCTCGGTCCCGACGTACGCGACACCGCGCACGTCCTTCGCCTGCGCCGCGAGCGCCGCCGCCCCGCCGAGCACCAGCTGGGCCCGGAGCTTCTCCAGCTCCTTCTCCGCGTCCCGCAGCTGGGTGACCGTCTGCTCGACCCGGTCCGCGACCTGCTCGCTGGGCACCCGGTACAGCTCGGCGAGCCGGGAGACCAGCAGGTGCTCACGGGCGAGGAAGTTGAACGCGTCCATCCCGACCAGCGCCTCGACCCGGCGGACGCCGGACCCGATGGACGACTCGGACAGGATCTTCACCAGGCCGAGCTGGCCGGAGCGGGCGACGTGGGTGCCGCCGCACAGCTCCCGGGCGTAGTCGCCGACCTCGACGACCCGGACCTGCTCGCCGTACTTCTCGCCGAACAGCGCCATCGCGCCGATGCGCCGCGCCTCCTCCAGCGAGGTGATGAACGCGTGCACCTCGAGATCCGCCAGGAGCACCTCGTTGACCTGCTGCTCGACGTCGCGCAGCACGCTCGGCGCCACCCCGGTCGGCGTGTTGAAGTCGAACCGCAGCCGGCCCGGCGCGTTCAGCGAACCGGCCTGGGTGGCCGACTCACCGAGGAAGTTGCGCATCGTCTGGTGCACCAGGTGGGTCGCGGTGTGCGACCGGGAGATCGCCCGGCGGCGGCTCGTGTCGATCTCGGCGAAGCCGGTCTCGCCGGCACGCACCTCACCCCGGACGACCCGGGCCCGGTGCACGATCAGACCGGGCACCGGCTGCTGCACGTCGAGGACCTCGACCTGCCCGCCGCCCACCGTGATCCGGCCGAGGTCGGGCTGCTGCCCGCCGCCCTCGGCGTAGAACGGGGTGGTGTCGAGCACCAGCTCGACCGTGTCGCCCTCGACCGCCGCCTGGCGGGGACCCTCGGCGCCGAGCACCGCCCGCACCGTCGACTCCCGCGCGACCTCGTGGTAGCCGGTGAACGTGACCGGCCCGCCCTCGTCGAGCACCGCCCGGTACGACGACAGGTCGGTGTGCCCCGTCTTGCGCGCCTGCGCGTCGGCCTTCGCCCGGGCCCGCTGGTCGGCCATCAGCCGGCGGAAGCCCTCGGCGTCCACCTCCAGGCCCTGCTCCGCCGCGATCTCCAGGGTGAGGTCGATCGGGAAGCCGTACGTGTCGTGCAGCTGGAACGCCTTCTCGCCGGTGATCGCCGTCCGGCCCGCGGTGCGGGTCTCGGTGATGGCGGTGTCCAGGATCGTGGTGCCGGCGCGCAGCGTGGACAGGAACGCGTCCTCCTCCGCGTACGCGTAGTCCGCGATCCGGTCGAAGTCGGTGGCCAGCTCGGGGTACGACGGCGCCATGCAGGCCCGGGCGACCGGCAGCAGCTCGGGCATCGCCCGCTCCTGCCAGCCGAGCAGCCGGACCGCGCGGATCGCGCGGCGCATGATGCGGCGCAGCACGTAGCCGCGCCCCTCGTTGCTCGGCGTCACGCCGTCGCCGATCAGCATCAGCGCGGTGCGGACGTGGTCGGCGACGACCCGCAGCCGCACGTCGTCCGGGTGCGACTCGCTGGCCACGTGCCCGGACTGCGCGCCGTACCGCTTGCCGGTCAGCTCGGCGGCCTTGTCCAGGATCGGCCGGACCTCGTCGATCTCGTACAGGTTGTCGACGCCCTGGAGGATGGACGCCATCCGCTCCAGGCCCATGCCGGTGTCGATGTTCTTCGCCGGCAGGTCACCGAGGATCGGGTAGTCCTCCTTGCCGGTGCCCGGACCCCGCTCGTACTGCATGAAGACGAGGTTCCAGAACTCCATGTAGCGGTCCTCGTCGACCGCCGGGCCGCCCTCGCGGCCGTACTCGGGCCCACGGTCGTAGAACAGCTCGGAGCACGGGCCGCACGGGCCCGGAATGCCCATCGACCAGAAGTTGTCCGCCTTGCCGCGGCGCACGATCCGCGCGGCCGGCACGCCGACCGACCGCCAGATCCCGAACGCCTCGTCGTCGTCCAGGTAGACGGTCGGCCAGATCCGCTCCGGGTCCAGCCCGAAGCCGCCGTCGGCGACCGACTTGGTCACCAGGTCCCAGGCGAACGGGATCGCCCCGTCCTTGAAGTAGTCCCCGAAGGAGAAGTTGCCGTTCATCTGGAAGAACGTGCCGTGCCGGCTGGTCTTGCCGACCTCGTCGATGTCCGGCGTCCGGATGCACTTCTGCACGCTGACCGCCCGCCGGTACGACGGGCTCTGCTGGCCGAGGAAGTACGGGACGAACTGCACCATGCCGGCGTTGACGAACAGCAGGTTCGGGTCGCTGATGGCGGGCAGCGGAGCGGACGGCACCACGGTGTGGCCATTCGCCTCGAAGTGCGCGAGGTACCGCCGCTTGATCTCCGCCGTCTTCATCGCTGGTGTTCCTCCGGGAAAATGTCTCGGTCGCCGATGCGCGGGTCCTCCCGCAGGTCGGCGAACTGGTCGTCGAACGCCTCGCCGCGGGCGAAGGCCTCGTGGATCTCCTGCTCCCGCTCGGCCATCCCGATCCGGACGTCCTCCACGAAGCTACGCAGCGACTCGACCAGGTTGCCAGCGGATTCCGACAGCCCGCTCGCGATCCCCGCCGGCGTGTACGCCTGCGCGGTCCGGGTGGCCTTGCGGACCACCACCACGCCGACGGCCAGCCCGATACCGAGCCAGAACAACCGCCTCATGCTCTCATCCTCCCGCTCGCCGCCGGCCCGGGTCAGCGGTTGCCGCGCCGGGCCGCCCGTCGCTGCTGCTTGATCGTGTCGCGAACCTCACGCTCGGCCTCGGCGTGCCGCCGCGCCGAGGCGGCCCGGCGGACGCCGTAGCCGAAGGCGGCGACCTTGACCAGCGGGTTGGCGGCGGCAGCGGAGACGACGGTGGCGAGGTTGGCGATGTTGGCGGTGACGTTCTGCGCGTGGCTGGTCATGGTGTCGACCTTCGCGAGCTGGAGGTTGACGCCGTCCAGCGAGGTCTGCACCTGCTCCAGCGCGGTGTTGACGTTCTTCACCGTGGAGTTGACGTCGCCGAGCAGCGGGGCGGTGCGGTCGTTGAGGTCGTTGATCATCCGGGTGGCGGCGTCCACGGTGTGCCGCAGCCGCAGGATGGGCAGCATCAGGATCAACACCAGCATCGCGAACGCGATCGCCGCGATCAGCGCCGCGACCTCTCCAAAGTCCACGCCTGTCCTCCTCAAGCCGAATCCGCGGCGCCGGGCGTCCCGGAACGCGCGACCGTCGTACCCACAGCCACGCCGCGCGCCCCCGAGACGGACCAACGGGAGCAGGCGGACCTGCCAGCCCCAGACCCTACCGTCCGTGATGGAAACCGGCTCAGGACGGTGAGGGTGTCAGTTCCCCGAGCGGGTCCTCGGACAGCGTCGGGAAGGGATCCTCACCGGTCAACGACGGGTCGGTGCTCGGCTGCGGCCGCGTACGGTCGTCGTCGATCGCGTTGCGGACCTTCATCGACACCAACGAGCCGGCGCACTCCTCCGCTGCGGCCGACGGGTCGGGCGAGGGAACGACCGCCGGTTCCCCGTCCACCGGCGGTGGCACGCAGGTCGGCTCCCGCACCCACAGGTCCAGCGTCAACTCGTCCCGACGCCAGCAGGTGTAGCTGCCCTTCGCCGGCTGCTCCGGGCAGGGAGTCACCTTCCACGGCCGCCAGCCGTCCCTGGTCAGGGCCGCCTCGTACGCCTGCGCGGTCTCCTCCGGTGACTTCTCGGACTCCACCGTGCGCTCCCGCAGCCGGCAGTCGAGCAGGCACCAGCGACTGCCGCTCACGTCGTCCACCGTCTTCACCGCGGCCCAGCTCGGCACGTCCAGCTCGTCGAGCGTGTCGAACGCCGGGTCGCGGCTCAGGGTCCGGAGCCCGAAGAAGAGCGGCACCGCCCCGAGCAGAACGATGCTGACCAGCGCGAGGACGGCCATCCGCAGCCGCCGCCGCTCGCGCATCTGCCGGCGCAGCTCCGACCGGGCGCCATCCGACCCGCTCGGGTTCTGTGTGTCGTCGTCGGGCGCGGTGGGCCGGTGCGGCGGCGGGCCGTCCGGCGGCGGCACCGCGGCCGCCGCGCCCACCGGCGGCGCGACGGCCGCGCGGGCGAGCGCCGGCTCGGCCGGCCGCACGGGCGACACACCCGACGGCTCCGGTCGACCGGGCTCCCGTTGGGGCGGCAGCGCCCGGCCGTACGAGCGGTCCTCCGGGCCGGGCCGGGGTCCGGCCGGTCGGGCCACTCCCGCCGGTGGCCGCGGGCCCCCGGACGTCGGCTCCGGCGGGCCGTCGTCGACCGGCGGCCGGACCGGGACGGGAGCGCCGCCCCGAGCGGCGGCCGGGGCGCCGGGACGGGCCACCCCGGGCGGCGTCGGACCGGCCGGCGCCGCGCCGGGGCGGACGGCACCGGGCGGGGCCGCCGCCCCCCGCGGGCCACCTGGTGCGGCCCCGGGACGGGCGATGCCGGGCGGGGTCGGGCCACCGGCGACCGACGGCGTCGGCGTACCAGGGCGGGGCGGGGTCGCGGCGCCCCGGACCGGTCCGGTGTCCGGGCGCGCGACGGCGGACGGCGGGCCGTCCGGTCGGGGCGGACGGGCTTCCCCACCCGGTCCGATGGGGCGGCGGTCACGTCCGGCACCGGAGGCGGCGGCGGACGGACGGGGGCGCTCGGCGGCGGGCCCGGCCGGTGGGTGCGGCCGGTCGGGCGTGCCCGGCCCGGACGTCGGACCGGCCGGCCGGGCGGCGCCACGTGCGGCGGCCGGACCGGCGGCGGCACCGTCGGCCGGGCGGGCGCGACCGGGCCGCGCGCGGCCGGTGTCGGCGCCGTCGCCGGGCGGCTCGAATCCGGAGCGGGTTCCGTCGGCGGGCCCACGGCCGGCGTCGGTGTTCGCGGCCCGGCGCCCGGCCGGCGGGCCACTCCGCGGGGCAACCGGCGAGCCGGGCGGGGTCGCCGGACGGTTGATGGTCCGCAGCGAGGGATCGGTGTGGTGCGGGGTACGTCCGGCCTGCCGGAGCCAGTCGGCCGGGCGCTCCGGCCGGCCGCGCCGGCCCTCCGTGGCCGGTCGGTCGTCGCCGTCGACGGCGGCGGCCCGACGGCCCGGTGTCTCGGTGCCCGCGGTCGGCGGGACGCCGGGCGCGGCGTCGTCCGGTGCCGCCCGCCGCCCGCGCGGCGCGGCGTCGGCGACCTCCGGCGCGGCCCGCCGCCCGCGCGGCGCGGCGTCGACGTCCTCCGGGGCGGCCCGCCGCCCGCGCGGCGGCGCGTCGGCACTCTCCGGCGCGGCCCGCCGGCCACCGGACGGCAGGCCGGGGGACGGCAGGCCGCCGGACGGCGCAGCGCTGTCCGGCGCGCCGCGGCGTCCCGGCGCGGGACGGGGCTCGCCGGCCTCGCCCGGTGCGTCAGGCAGTGGACCGTGGGCCGGTCCGGTCGGCTCCTCGGCGGCGGCCCGCCGGCCGGCCCGGCGCGGCGCGACGCCGGGCACCGGCGGCGCGTTGCCGCTGCGCGGCACGACCGGTTCGTCGGTGCCGGGGGCCGGGCGTCGGCCGGGGCCGGCCGCCGGCGGGCGGTGGGGTCCACCGCGGGCGGCCACGTCCGGCAGCTCGCCGGACACCTCGCCCGGCGGGCGGCCGAAGCCCGGGGCGACGTCCGCGGGCCCCCCGGGGTTCGCCGCGCCACGGCGGGTCGGACCGGGCCGGGGTTCGCCGGCCGGGGGCGGTGCGGCGGGGCCGGGCCGGGGCACCCGGGCCCGGGCCGCCGAACCGGTCAGGTCACCGGACCGGTACGGGTCGGCCGGGCCGGGCCGGGACTCGCCGTCACGGGCGGCCGGCGGCACCGCACCGGGCCGGGACACCCGGGCCGCCGAACCGGTCAGGTCACCGGACCGGTAGGGGTCGGCTCCGGCGCGACCGGCGTCCGGGCGGCGGGCTGCCGGCGGGCCCCCGGGCGCGGGGGCGTTCACATCGGCCGGAGCGGTGTGGGGGCCCGGCGGAACGCCTCGGGCACCCGCCGGGCCGGCCGCGTGCGGGCCGGGCGGTGCGGCGCGACCACCGGATCGCGCCGGATGCGGCGCCTGGGCGGGCGGGCCGGACTGAGCGTGCGGGCCGGGTACGTCGGCGGGCGCGGGCCGGCGCGGCCCGGACTGGGCGGGCGGGCCGGACTGGGCGCCGGCGGGTGCGCCGCGGCGCGGGCCGCCCGCCGGGGGCCCGGAGGGCGGTGGCGTGGGCTGTGACCGTGGCGCGGCGGCCGGGGTCCCCGGGCCGGAGACCGGTCGCGCCGGCCCGTCGGGGCCGCCCTGCGGCCACCCGCCTGCCCGGCGTGCCGCGGGGTCGGAACCGGCCGACGGGACGGGACGGGCACCCGGTGCGGGGAGGTCGCCTCGACGCGCGAGACCGGCCGGCTCGGCGGCGCCCGGCCCCGGAGCGGCACCGGGTCGCGGTTGCCCCGCCTCGCCACGGCGCGGCGGAGGCGTCGCGGCCGGACCGCGCGCGGCTCCGTCGGGGCCGGACGGGTCCGGCGGCGTCGCCGGGCCGGCCGGCCCGCCTCCGGGGCCGAGCTCCGTCCGCTGCGCCTTGGCCGTACGCAGGTCGTCGATCCAGCCGAACTCCTCGCCGCTGATCGGCTCCTCGGGCTCGGCCTCGGCCTTGCCCCGCCCCCAGCGCCGGCCCTTGGTACGCCGCTCGTCGGCGCCGTCCTCGGGTCGCTCCGCCCCACGCGACTTCACTGCTGACCCTCCTCGGCGGCTTCCGTGCCGCCCTCGTGCGCCCCACCGTCGACCGACCCCCCGGGTCGACGGCCGTTGCCCGTCGTGCCGCCGGCGGTCGCCACCACGGGCGGGCGCGCGGCCTGGGCCGGAAGCCCGCGGACGATCCGGCGCAGCAGCGGCAGCCGGTCGGCCACCGCGCGTTCGGAACCGTGCTGGCTGGGCCGGTAGTAGTCGGTGCCGACGAGGTCGTCGGGCACGTACTGCTGGGTGACCACGCCACGCTGGTCGTCGTGCGGGTAGCGGTAGCCGGCGCCGTGGCCGAGGCCCTTGGCGCCGGCGTAGTGCGCGTCGCGCAGCCCGCGCGGCACGGGCCCGCCCCGGCCGCTCCGGACGTCGGCGAGGGCCGCCCCGAGAGCGGTGGTCGCCGAGTTCGACTTGGGCGCGGTGGCCAGGTGGATCACCGCCTGGGCGAGGTTGAGCTGAGCCTCCGGCAGGCCCACGTACTCCACCGCGTGCGCGGCGGCGGTGGCCACGCCGAGCGCGCCCGGGTCCGCCATGCCGACGTCCTCGCTGGCGAAGATCACCAGACGCCGGGCGATGAACCGGGCGTCCTCACCGGCGACCAGCATCCGGGCCAGCCAGTGCAGTGCGGCGTCCACGTCGGAGCCGCGCATGCTCTTGATGAACGCGCTGGTCACGTCGTAGTGCGCGTCACCGGCCCGGTCGTAGCGCACGGCCGCGGTGTCCACCGCCTGCTCGGCGGTGCCGAGGTCGATGCGGTCGGCGCCGACGGCGGCGGCCGAGGCGGCGGCCGCCTCCAGCGCGGTCAGCGCCTTGCGGACGTCCCCGGCGGCGAGCCGGACGAGGTGGTCCTCGGCGTCGGGGTCGAGGGTCAACGCGCCGTGCAGGCCGCGCTCGTCGGCGACCGCCCGGCGGAGCAGGCCGCGTACCGCCGTGTCGTCGAGCGGCTGGAGGGTGAGCAGCACGCACCGCGACAGCAGCGGCGAGATGACCGAGAAGTACGGATTCTCGGTGGTCGCCGCCAGCAGCGTGACGGTCCGGTCCTCGACCGCGGCGAGCAGCGAATCCTGCTGGGTCTTGCTGAACCGGTGCACCTCGTCGATGAAGAGCACGGTCTGCGGGCCGCCGGCGCGACGCTGCCGGCGGGCGGCCTCGATGACGGCGCGGACGTCCTTGACCCCGGCGTTCAGGGCCGACATGGCGACGAAGCGGCGGTCGGTGGCGCGGGCCACGAGGTGCGCGATCGTGGTCTTGCCGCTGCCCGGCGGCCCCCAGAGGATGACCGACATCGGGGCGGCGCCGGAGACGAGCTGCCGCAGCGGGGCGCCGGGCGCGAGGAGGTGGTCCTGACCGACCAGCTCGTCCAGGCTGGCCGGGCGCATCCGGACGGCCAGGGGCGAATCCTCCCCGACCGGAGTGAAGCCGTCCACGCCGGTCGGGCCCCCCGGCGCGGCGGGCGCGGCGGCGGGGCCTCCGAGGGAGAAGAGGGCGTCGGACTCCATCACGGGAACAGTACCGGGCCCGGCCGGTGACGCCGGAATCAGCGCCGCCGACCGGGCCCTCACTGATCGGTTACGGTCAGCCCCGACCGGGCCGCCGGCCCCGGTACCAGCGACCGCCGCCGCCGCCCGGCCCACGGCCGACCCCGGCCAGGTACAGGGAGAGCAGCAGCAGCCCGATGAGTACGAGGGTGTTCCAGTTGAACAGGTCCGGCGCGCCGAAGTTGGTGTCCATCAGGTCGAGGAGCAGGGCGAACCCGAAAACGATCGCCGCGAGAATGGCGAGCATGGCGTTCCTCCGGTGAGGGGGGTCCCAGTAGGTCGGCCGGGATGTACCCAATCGGTCCGTCCGTCAATCTCCACCCTGGATCGGCGCCGCGTCGCCCGGGCCGGCCCCCGCCACCCTCCCCACCTCGCGTGAAAGGAAGGGCCCCTTCTTAACGCCTGCGGTAGTGGAAGGGCCCCTTTTTAACGTGTGGACGCGGGCGCGTCCGGCGCCGGCGCGACGTCGAGCGGGACGTCCGACCGTGACCTGTCGCGCCGCGCCGCCTGCCAGGCGGGAACGTAGAACGCCGCGGCGAGGGCCAGCGCCATCGCGCCGGCCAGCATCGCGGTGGTCACGCCGGCCCGGTCGGCCACGAAGCCGAGCACCACCCCGCCGAGCGCCGCAGCGGGCATCCCCATCATCGAGGTCAGCGAGATCACGCTGGTTCGGTTCGGCCCGTCGACCTGACGATGGACGAGCCCCTTGTACACCGGGTTGGCCGCGCCGTGCACGGCGTAACAGGCGAAGTAGGCGAGCAGCACCCCGACCGGACCGCCCAACAGGCCCATGCCGACCACCGTGGCACCCTGCACGACGTGCAGCAGCATGGCGGTGGGCGCCGCGCCGAGCCGGCGGGTGAGCAGCGGGACGAGCGCGGCGCCGGCAGCCGAGGCGAGCCAGGCGACCGTACTGCCCGGGCCGAGCAGAGCCGCCGCACGGTCCGGGTCACCGACGACGTCGGCGAGGCGGACCGGCAGCAGGTTCTCGAAGGTCACCATGCCGAAGCCCCAGAACAGTTCGACCACCACCAGGGCGGCGAGCACCCGCGAGCGGCGCAGCAGCCCGAACGCCTGGCCGACCATCGGCCCGGCGATCGCGAGTGAGGACCGCAGCGCCGCGGCGCCGGCGGTGGGCCGACGCTCGTCCAGCAACGCGAGCAGCGCCACCAGCGACACCACCTGGAGCGCCAGGGCCGCCACGACCGGTACGGTGAGGGCGCTGACCGGCCCGAGCGGCCCGAGCGCGATCAGTCCGCCGCTGACCAGCGCGCCCGCGGCGATGCTGAGGCCGAGCACCGTCCCACCCTGGCTGAGCCCCTTCTCGTACGAGGCGTCCGGGTCGGCGGCGAGGGTGCTGTCGACGTACCAGGATTCGAGGGGGCCGCTGTCCAGGGCGCGGTAGACGCCCTGCAACGCCCAGACCGCGACCAGCAGCGCGAAGGTGTCCGCCACCACCAGCAGACCGGTGGAGAGCAGGTTGACCAGCGCGGCGACCACCAGCAGCGGCCGCCGGCCGAGCGCGTCGGCGAGGCCGCCGGTGGGGAGTTCGAGGGCGAGGACGAGCAGGCCCTGAGCGGCGGCGACGACGCCGATCTGAGTCAGCGACAGGCCGCGCTCCTGCATCAGGAGGATCGTCACCGGGATCAGCAACCCGACCGGCAGCCAGCGCAGGCCGTGCAGGACGAGGTAACGGGCGCGGACCTGACGGACCGACAGCCCTGTCATCACTTCCCCTTCAGCAGCGGGTAGGCGGCGAGGAAGACCTGGATCTGCTCGGCACCCGGCTCGGCCGGGTCCGCCTCCTCGCGGTAGCGCTCCAGGACCTGCCACAGCTCCGCCTCGAGGGCGTGGAGCCGGGCGGCCGGGATGGTCAGGAAGATGTCGCCCATGCCGAAGGCGTCCCGCCAGGCCGGCGACCACTGGTCCTGCACCGCGAACCACCGGTCGGCGTGCTCGGCGAGCAGGCGGACCTGGTTGGCCTGGATCCAGTCGACGGCGGCCCGGGCGTCCGGGTCGTCGTCGAAGTCGGTGGGCTCCCAGTTGGTGACGTCGTGCGCGGCACGCCACCAGCGCTGCCGGCCGGTGCCCCGGTCGGGATCCTCCACGACCAGCCCCACTTCGGCGAGCTGGCGCAGGTGGTAGCTGGTGGCGCCGGTGTTGGTGCCGAGCAGCTCGGCCAGCGTGGTGGCGGTGGCCGGGCCCTGCACCCGCAGCGCCCCGAGCAGCCGGATCCGCAACGGATGCGCCAGCACCCGGACCTGACGGTGGTCGATCCGCACCGCGCGCGGTGCCGGTCGCGCGCCCTCACTCTCAGCCATACCTGCACAATAGTTGTGCACACTTTCTATGCACAAGAGTTGTGCATAGAAAGTGTGCGCAGGGCCCGGGGCCGGGCGGGTCGAAGCTCAGGCGATCAGAAGTTCGGTGACGCCGCGCAGGCGGGTGCGGAGCAGGCCGGCCGCCCGGGACGAGTCGAGGCGTACCTCGGCGGGGCGGTGCAGCCCCAACTGGGCGCTCGTGGTGGTCTTCAGGCCGGCCGGGTCCAGACCGGACGACGCGGCGACCAGCAGCCCCAGCTCGGCGCGGCTCACCGCGTCCGGGCCGGCCACGTTCAATGGGCCGGCGACATCGGAGTCGACCAGTTCCAGGACGGCGGCGGCCAGGTCGGTCACGTCGACCGGGCAGCGCAGTTCGCCGGTGAACAGGGCCGCCCGCCCGGCGAGGGCGTCCCGGCAGAGCTGGATCTGCTTGCTCCCCTCCCCCACGATCAGCGAGGTCCGGACCAGCACGGCGCCGGGGTCGATCGCGCGTACGGCGGTCTCGGCCGCCGCCTTCGCCGCACCGTACGGGAAGATCGGGGTGGGCGCCTCGTCGTCGAGGTACGGCGTCGGCCGTCCGGCGTGCACGGCGTCGCTGGACAGGTGCACCAGCCGCGCCCCGACCTCGGCGGCGGCGTACGCGACGTGGGCCGCCCCGTCGGCGGTGACCGCCCAGTCGTCGTACCGGTAGGGGGTGGCGACGACCGCGTCGGGGCGTACCTCGGCAAGGAGCGCCCGCACGGCGGACCGGTCCGTGACGTCCATCCGGCGCACCCGGACACCCGGCACCGCGACCGCGCTGCCGAAGTACGTCCCCACCACGCGCCGACCGGCCGCCACCACCTGCCGGCACACCTCGCGACCGAGGAACCCGCTGGCCCCCACCACGAGCAGCGTCATCCCGCCCCACCCCCGACTCTGTCGATCATGAGGTTAGCGGGCGCGACACGCCGTGTCGCCACCCGTCAACCTCATGATCGACGCGGGCTGGAGCCGGGTGGGGCCGTCAGGTGGGGTCGGCTACCGGGGCGGCTGGGCCGGCGGTGCCGGTGTGGGCCGTCGCCGGCGGCTTGGGCTTGGCGTCGATGCCGGCCTCCAGGCGCTGCTGGGCGGTGATCGGGGTGGGGGCGCCGGTCAGCGGGTCGAAGCCGCCGCGCGTCTTCGGGAAGGCGATGACCTCCCGGATCGAGTCGGCGCCGGAGAGCAGCATGCAGACCCGGTCCCAGCCGAACGCGATGCCGCCGTGCGGGGGCGGGCCGTACTTGAACGCCTCCAGCAGGAAGCCGAACTTGTCCTGCGCCTCGTCGGGCGTGATGCCGAGCAGGTCGAAGACGCGCCGCTGCACGTCGCCACGGTGGATACGGATCGAGCCGCCGCCGATCTCGTTGCCGTTGCAGACGATGTCGTACGCGTACGCCAGGGCCCGGTCCGGCGCCTCCTCGAAGCGGTCCACCCACTCCGCGTTCGGCGACGTGAAGGGGTGGTGCACGGCCGTCCAGCCTCCCTCGTCGGTGCGTTCGAACATCGGCGCGTCGACCACCCAGCAGAACGCCCAGGCGCTCTCGTCGACCAGGTTGGCCCGCTTGGCGATCTCGATCCGGGCGGCGCCGAGCAGTTCCTGCGCCTCCCGGATGTTGGCGCCGGCGGCGAAGAAGATCGCGTCGCCGGGCTTGGCGCCGACCGCGTCGGCCAGGCCGGCCAGGTGCTCCTCGGAGAGGTTCTTCGCCACCGGGCCGCGGGCCTCGCCGGTCTCGGCGTCGAGCACCACGTACGCGAGGCCCTTCGCGCCGCGCGCCTTGGCCCAGTCCTGCCAGCCGTCCAACTCCTTGCGGGACTGGCTCGCGCCGCCCGGCATGACGACCGCGCCGACGTAGCCGCCCGCGTCGATCGCGCCGGCGAAGACCCGGAACTGCGTGCCGCGCAGGTAGTCGGTCAGCTCGGTCAGCTCGACGCCGTAGCGCAGGTCCGGCTTGTCGGAGCCGTACCGGGCCATCGCGTCGTGCCAGGTGATCCGCGGGATCGGCCGGGCGATCTCGTGGCCGGCCAGGTCCTTCCACAGCGCGCCGACGATCGCCTCGCCGAGGTCGATCACGTCGTCCTCGGTGACGAACGACATCTCGATGTCGAGCTGGGTGAACTCCGGCTGCCGGTCGGCGCGGAAGTCCTCGTCGCGGTAGCAGCGGGCGATCTGGTAGTACCGCTCCATGCCGCCGACCATGAGCAGCTGCTTGAACAGCTGCGGCGACTGGGGCAGCGCGTACCAGGTGCCCGGCTGGAGCCGCACCGGAACCAGGAAGTCGCGGGCGCCCTCGGGGGTCGAGCGGGTGAGCGTCGGGGTCTCGATCTCCAGGAAGTCCCGCTCGTGCAGCACGGTCCGGGCGAGCTGGTTCGCCCGCGAGCGCAGCCGCATGGCCTTCGCCGGGCCGCTGCGGCGCAGGTCCAGGTAGCGGTAGCGGAGGCGGACGTCGTCACCTGCCTCCACCTGGTCGTCGACCGGCAGCGGCAGCGGAGCCGCCTCGGACAGCACCTCCAGCTCGACGGCCGTCACCTCGACCTCGCCGGTCGCGAGGTCCGGGTTCTCGTTGCCCTCGGGGCGGCGGGTCACCTCGCCGGTGACCTTGACGCAGAACTCGTTGCGCAGCGCGTGCGCGTCCTCCTCGCGGAAGACGACCTGCACCACGCCGGAGCCGTCCCGCAGGTCGACGAAGATGACACCGCCGTGGTCGCGCCGGCGGGCCACCCAGCCGGCGAGCGTCACCGTGGTGCCGGCGTCCGTCGCGCGCAGGCTGCCGGCGTCATGGGTACGGATCACGACGTGCGTCTCCCTCGTCTGCGGAATGTCTCTGCCCCGGCATTCTGTCAGGGCTGCCGGCGCCACGTTCCACGGGTGTAAGGAAGGGCCCCTTCTTAACGCGCGGGTGTCAAGAAGGGGCCCTTCCTTACATGCGGGCGGACCGCCACGTGCGGGCGGGCCGCCGGAGGAGGAGTCCGGCGGCCCGCTCGGGACGGATCGGTCAGTAGACGCTGACGCCGTAGCGGCTCAGCACCTCGGTGACCGGCTGGAAGTAGGTGGTGCCGCCGGTGCTGCAGTTGCCGCTGCCGCCCGAGGTCAGGCCGAGGGCGGTGGAGCCGCTGAACAGCGAGCCGCCGCTGTCACCGGGCTGGGCGCAGATGTTGGTGCGGATCAGGCCGGAGACGGAGCCCTCGGCGTAGTTCACCGTCGCGTTGAGCGCGGTGACCGAGCCGCTGCGCAGGCCGGTGGTGCTGCCGGAGCGCTGCGCGGACTGGCCGACGTACGCGTTGGCGGCGCCGGTGATGTCCCGGTAGCTGCCGTTCCACAGGTAGACGTTGCCCGGCTGCGTGGTGGTCTGGTTGCTGTACCGGACGATGCCGTAGTCGTTGCCCGGGAAGCTGGAGCCGGCCCGGGTGCCCAGCAGCGAGGTCTGGGCCGAGTTCGAGTACCAGTTCGACGAGATGTTCGTGCAGTGGCCGGCGGTGATGAAGTACTTCACGCCGCTGCTGCTGCGCACGTTGAAGCCGAGCGAGCAGCGCCCGCCGCCGCCGGCGTAGATGGCCTGGCCGCCGGAGATCCGGGTGCTCAGCACGCCGGCCTCGGCCTCGATGCGCACCGCGCCGTTGGTCCGCGCCGCGGCGGCCTTCACCCGCTCCAGCTTGGCGCCGGTCACGGTGCTGTCGACGGAGACGACGACCTGGTTGGTGGCCGGGTCGACCCACCAGGCGGTGCCCGGGATCTTGGCGGTGCGCTCCAGTTCGGCGGTGGCGCGGTTCAGCTCGGCGGCGCCGCGCGTGACGATCTTCGGGGTGGCGCCGGCGGCGGCGACCTGGCGGGCGGCGACGGCATCGGTCACGGCGACGACCATCTTGCCGTTGGCGCCGGCGTAGGTACCGGCAGCGCGGTCACCGAGCCGCTCGGCGAGGGTGGCGGCGGCGTCTGGTGAGGCGGCGGCGGGGGCGGCCTGGGCCGGGGCTCCCATCAGGGCTCCGGCGACCAGGGTTCCGGCCGCGACGAGGGTGGCGGCGCGGCGGAACGTGGACCTCGTGGGTCGCATGTAACAACCTCCGTGAACGGGGGGGACGGCCCACGCCAGGGCAGCGGGACCGCGGGGGTCAACCCGGCTAGCTGCGGGAACCGGCCGAGCTGAGGGAAGTATTCACATATTTAAGATCATAGGCAAGGCCTCCGTTTGCCCGAATTCACCCAACGGCCACATGTAACGGCCCGGCAACATTGTGGACACAGACCGTTATCTATACGCTCCGGTAACCGCGTATCCCGGCACCCGCGACCCGGAGGCCCCCATGACCGTCATCCGTCGCGCGCTGGCCGCCCTCGCCGGCGTCATCGCCCTCGTCCTGCTCGCCGCCACCCCCGCCGTCGCCGACGCTGGCCCGCCACCGAACTCGATGGCGAGTCTCGGCGACTCCATCACCCGCGGCTTCAACGCCTGCGGGTGGTACGTCGACTGCACCTCCCGCTCATTCAGCACCGGGGACTACTCCACGGTGAACAGTCACTACCTGCGCATCCGCGCGGTCAACCCGAACATCAACGGTCGCAACCACAACGACGCCCGGTCGGGAGCGAAGTCCGCCGACATGTACGGCCAGGCCGGCACCGCGGTCAGCCAGGGCGTCGGGTACGTCACGATGCTGATCGGCGCGAACGACGCCTGCACCAGCTCGGAGTCGACGATGACCTCGGTGACCACCTTCCGGGCGAACATCGACTCCGCGCTCAACCGGCTCAAGGCGGGTCTGCCCAACGCCAAGGTCTTCCTCATCAGCGTCCCGGACATCCACCGGCTCTGGTTCGTCGGCAAGGGCAGCGGCAGCGCCCGCAGCGCCTGGTCGCTCTTCGGCATCTGCCAGTCCATGCTGGCCAACCCCACCTCCACCGCCCAGGCCGACGTCGACCGGCGCAACCGGGTCCGGCAACGGGTGATCGACTTCAACGCCCAGCTCGCGGCGGCCTGCGCGGCGTACGGCGCGAACTGCCTCTTCGACAACAACGCCGTCTTCGGCTACCCCTTCACCCTGAGCCAGCTCTCCGGCTGGGACTACTTCCACCCGAACACCAGCGGGCAGCAGGTGCTGGCGAGCGTGTCGTACGCCGCCGGCTTCCGCTGGTAGGCGAGCCCGTGACCGGCGCGCGGCGCTCCGGCGTCCGCGCGCCCGGCCTCCCCGCAGCGGCACCGGGCGCCGCCGACCGGGTCAGCCGGCCCGGCGGCGCGCCCCTGGGCCCGGCCGGGGCACCACGTCACGGGGCTCGTCGATCTGGTGGCCCCGCTCGCAGCGCAGGACGACACCCACCTCGCCGCCGCAGTCACGGTGGTCGACGCGCAGCGGGGGACCCTCCGGGTCGGCGAGGTACCGGTCGCCCCACCCGAGCACGGCGACCAGCACCGGCCACAGGTCGAGGCCCTTGGGGGTCAGCCGGTACTCGTGACGCACCCGGCTGCCGGGCTCCCGGTACGGCTCGCGGCGCAGCACGCCATGCGCGACCAGCATGGCGAGGCGGTTGGTGAGCACCTGGCGGGGGACGCCGGTGCGGACCCGCATGTCGTCGAAGCGGCGGACGCCGTTGAACACCTCACGCAGCACCACGAGGGTCCACTTCTCGCCGAGGACCTCCATCGCGCGGGCGATCGTGCAGTTCTCGATCGACCAGTCCAGTGCCGCGGGTCTCATACCCGCCAGGCTAGGTCTGATTGACAGACTCAGCAAACGGCTGCGAGGCTGAGTCCATGACACAGACGCAGGACCGCAGCCGTACGTTCTCCTGGTCCGACCCGGGCATCAACGCCGCTCAGCTCGGTCGGCGCAGCGGCCTCGACCTGCTGCGGGCGATGATCGCGGGCGAGCTGGCCGCCCCGCCGATCATGCACCTGGTCGACATGGCGCGGATGGAGGCCGAGGAGGGCTGGGTCGCCGTCGAGCTGGTGCCGCAGGAGTTCCACTACAACCCGCTCGGCACCGTCCACGGTGGCGTCATCTCCACGCTGCTGGACACGGCCGCGGGCTGCGCCGTGCACACCACCCTGCCGGCGGGAGTGGGCTACACCTCACTCGACCTGAACGTGAAGTTCCTCCGCCCGGTCACCGTCGACTCCGGCACCCTGCGCTGCGAGGGCACCGTCCTCCAGCGGGGCCGCGGGACGGCCCTGGCCGAAGCCCGCCTCACGGACACCAGGGGCCGGCTGATCGCCCACGCCACGTCCACCTGCCTCCTGTTCCCCGTGGACGCCCCCACCCGGGCCTGATCCCCCGCCGCCCCTCCTCCCGCACCGGCAGGAAGTCCCGGGGAGGGGCCCCGGAACTCCCCGGGCGCGCGCCGTCGCTTCCGAGAGCCGGCGACGGTCGCGCCCGGGGCCGCGTCAGCAGGCCCGAGGTCAGCAGGCCGAGGGGGTCAGCGGAGCGCGCTCCGGCGGGCGCGGCGGGCGTCGCGCTTCTCCTCGAAGCGGGACGCGGCACGCTCCAGATCGTCCAGGTGGGTGGCGATCTGCTCGCGGGCGGCCTCACCGTCGCCGTTCAGACCGGTGACCTTGAAGATGTCCCACTGCCGCAGCACCGGGACCACCACCTCGTCGCGGTGCTGCCGCAGGTCGTAAATGCCGGCCAGGGCGATCGCCACCGACTTACGGGCGAAGCCGTCGATGCCGTTGCCCGGCATCTGGAAGTCAGCCAGCACGTCGGCCACGGCGCGCATCGCCTGACTCGGGGCCAACTCCAGGGCCGCGCCGAGTAGGTTGCGGTAGAACACCATGTGCAGGTTCTCGTCGGCGGCGATCCGGGCGAGCAGCGCCTCGCACCGCGGGTCGCCGGTGGCCCTGCCCGTGTTGCGGTGGGAGATCCGCGTGGCGAGTTCCTGGAAGGACACGTACGCGAGCGAGTGCAGCATCTCCTCGTCGTGGGCGTTGTGGAACCCGTTCGACATGTGCGTCATCCGGGCCCGCTCCAGGGCCACCGGGTCGACGGCACGGGTCACCGTCAGGTAGTCCCGGATCGCCGTGCCGTGCCGCCCCTCCTCGGCGGTCCACCGGTGCACCCACGTCCCCCACGCGCCGTCCCGGCCGAAGAGCGTGGCGATCTGGTGGTGGTACGAGGGCAGGTTGTCCTCGGTGAGCAGGTTGACGATCAGCGCGGTGCGCGCCACCTCGGGGATGGTGGAGTCCTCCGGGGACCACGCCTCCCCACCCATCGGCCCGTCGAAGTCGCGTCCCTCGCTCCACGGCACGTACTCGTGCGGGAACCACTCCTTGGCCAGCGACAGGTGCCGGTCGAGGTTCTTCTCGACCACGGCCTCGAGTTCGTGCAGGAGGGCGGTCTGGCTGAGCACGGTCACGGCGATCTCCCTACGGTGGCGTAACTTACGTTACCGTAGGTGCGATCGTCCGTCCGCGCCAGTCGCGTCCCAGCAGAGCCCCGGGTCGCTCAGCTGACGAGAGGCTTCAGGTCCACCGACGGCGGCGTCCACACCCCGGCCTCCGCGCGTAGCTGCTCACCGGAGCGGATGTCCTTGACCTCGTCCCCCTCCGGGCCCGGGAACCACACGTACGGGATGCCGCGCCGCTCGGCGTACCGGATCTGCTTGCCGAACTTCGCCGCGCTCGGCGACACCTCGGTCGGCACGCCGCGCGCCCGCAGCGCCTCGGCGACCCGGTTGCTCGCGGCGCGGGACTCCTCGCTGGTCACCGCCACCAGCACGCAGGTCGGCACGTCCCGCGACACGGTCAGCGCGCCCGCGCCGAACAGCAGGCCGAGCAGGCGGGTCACCCCGATGGAGATGCCCACGCCGGGGAAGCGGGCGGTTCCGGAGGTGGCGAGGTTGTCGTACCGGCCGCCGGAGCAGACCGAGCCGAACCGCTCGTACCCGACCATCTGCGTCTCGTAGACGGTGCCGGTGTAGTAGTCCAGGCCCCGCGCGATGCGCAGGTCGGCGACGCACAGCCCGGGGGCGTGCTCGACGGCGGTGTCCATCACCCGGACCAGCTCCTCGACGCCCTCGTCGAGCAGCGGGTGGTTCACCCCGAGCGCCCGTACCGCGTCGGCGAACGACGCGTCCGGCGCGGCGATCTCGGCCAGCGACAGGACGGCCTTGGCCTGCGCCTCGCTCGCGCCGGCCGTCTCGGCCAGCAGCTCGGCGACCTTCGCCGGGCCGATCTTGTCGAGCTTGTCGACGGCGCGCAGCGCCGCCTCCGGGTCCTCGATGCCGATCCCCCGGTAGAAGCCCTCGCAGATCTTGCGGTTGTTGACCTGGATCCGCACCGGCGGGATCGGCAGCGAACGCAGCGCGTCACCGATCACCAGCGGCATCTCCGCCTCGTGCTGCGGGGCGAGGGTGTCCCGGTCGACGATGTCGATGTCGGCCTGGAGGAACTCCCGGTACCGGCCCTCCTGCGGCCGCTCGCCCCGCCACACCTTCTGGATCTGGTAGCGGCGGAACGGGAACTGCAGCTTGCCGGCGTTCTCCAGCACGTAGCGGGCGAACGGCACGGTCAGGTCGAAGTGCAGGCCGAGGGCGTCGTCACCGGCCGGGCCGTCGGTGTCCGCCTGCAACCGCCGGATCAGGTAGACCTCCTTCGAGGTCTCCCCCTTGCGCAGCAACTGGTCGAGGGGCTCGACCGCGCGGGTCTCCAGCGGCGCGAACCCGTACAGCTCGAAGGTGCCGCGGATCCGGTCCAGCACGTACTGCTCGATCATCCGCTGGGCGGGCGTCCACTCCGGGAAGCCGGAGATGGGCGTGGGCTTGCTCATGATGCTCCGTTCACAGGACCCGCGCGGTCGGGCGCGGGAAGCGTCGGTGTGCGGCTACAGGCCGCGGGCGGGAGCCGCCGGTCGCGCGCCGTCGTTCCCGGCCACCTCGATGAGGTACGGGTTGGTCGCGCGCTCGCGGCCGATGGTCGTCGCGGGGCCGTGGCCGGGCAGCACGACGGTGTCGTCCGCCAGCGGGAGGATCTTGCTCCGCAGGCTGGTGAGCATCGCCGGCATGTCGCCGCCCGGCAGGTCGGTGCGGCCGATCGAGCCGGCGAAGAGCACGTCGCCGGAGAGGCAGATCTCGTCCGCCTCCCAGCGCGAGCCGGCGCCGGGCAACCGGAACAGCACCGACCCGCCGGTATGGCCGGGCGCGTGGTCGACGGTGATCTCCAGCCCGGCGAGGCTCAGCGTGGCGCCGTCGGTCAGCTCCGCGACGTCCGCCGGCTCGGTGTACGGCAGACGGCCGCCGAAGAGCGCGGTGAGGTCGGCCGACAGCCCCTTCGCCGGGTCGGCGAGCAGCTCCCGGTCGCCCGGGTGCACGTACGCGGTGATCCCCCGCGCGCCGCAGACCGGCGCGACCGAGAAGGTGTGGTCGAGGTGGCCGTGGGTGAGCAGAACCGCCGCCGGGTGCAGCCGGTGCTCGGCCAGCAGCGCGTCGAGCCGGTCGAGCACGCCGATGCCGGGGTCGACCACCACGCACTGCTCCCCCGGCGCCGTGGCGACCACGTAGCAGTTGGTGCCGAAGGCGTCCGCGGGAAAGCCGGCCACGAGCACGTCCGCTCCCCTTCCGTCGAGCTGTCGGGTCCCGTCCCTGAGCCTAGTCGCCGACGGAAACGGTTTCGTCCACGCACCGGCTCCGCAACCCGGCCGGGAACAGTGACGATGCCCGATGACGGCAGCGCCGACCTCGTACACCACGTTCCCAGCCACTGGCCGTACACTCTGGCGGGCGTGTGGCGTGGCACACCTGCCCACCCGACGGGCGCGGCCCGTCCGCCACGGAACCAGGGTAGAGGAAGGGGAGCACGGGTGGCTTCCAGCAGGGACCGGCAGCGCAAACTCGCGCGGGCCAAACTCGACCGGCAGATGGCCCGGCGGGCCGCCCGGGTGCGTCGTCGCCGACAGATCCAGGCAGGGATCGGCGTCGCCGTCGTCCTCGTGCTGATCGTGCTCGGCTCGGCCTGGGGGCTGGGCGCCTTCGACCGCGACCCGGCCGAGAACTCCGCCGCCGAGGACGTCTGCCTCTGGACGCCGCAGGACGCCACCGCGAACACCAACCTCAGAGACGTCGGCACGCCCGCCACCACCGGCCTGCCGACCGAGGGCGTCCGCACGATGACCGTCGTCACGAACCAGGGCGCCCCGGTCACCGCCGAGCTCGACGTCGCCAGCGCCCCCTGCGCGGTCGCGAGCATCACGCACCTGGCCGGCCGCTCCTTCTACGACAACACCAAGTGCCACGAGATCACGACCGAGGGCGCGGTGCGCTGCGGCGACCCGAGCGGCACGGGGCTGGGCGGCCCGGCGTACTCGTTCTACGACGAGAACGTCCCCGCCGCCGCTCCGTCCCCGTCGGCGAGCCCCGCGCCCGGCCAGCCCGCGACGTACCCGAAGGGCACGGTCGCGATGATCGGGTCCGCGCCGGGGGCGAACGGCAGCCAGTTCCTGGTCTTCTTCAAGGACTTCACCACCGCCGACCCGAAGTACCCGATCATCGGGCGGGTCACGTCCGGTCTGGAGACGATCGAGAAGATCGGCAAGCTGCCGACCGTGGACAATGGGAGCGGGGCGAAGGTCAAGCCCAAGGACGACGACGTGGTCGTCCAGAGCCTGACGGTCACCGAACCGGCGCCGAGCCCGGCGGCGACGCCGACGTCCACCGCGTCGGCCACCCCGGCGGCCAGCCCCAGCGCCGGCTGACGCGGCCGACCCACCAACCCGACACAGCTCAGGAGGATCAGGCGTGACGTCCACCAGAGAGCGGCAGCGCGCGGCGGCCCGCGCCCGGCTCGAGAAGGAGATGGCCGAACGGTCGGCCCGGGCGCGCCGGCGTCGGCAGACCCAGGCGATCGTCGGAGCGGGTGCCGCCCTGCTGCTGGTGGTCGCCGGCACCGTCTGGCTGGTGTCCGCGGTCGGCGACGACCCGACCACCGACACGGCCGCGCCGTCGGGCGCCGCCCAGTGCGCGTTCACCCCGATCGAGGCGGAGCAGCGCACCCCGCAGATCAAGGACGTCGGCCTGCCCGGCAACCAGCAGCCGAACACCGGCACCCAGACGATGACGATCGACACCAACCTGGGGCAGATCACCGCCAAGGTCGACCGGGCCCGGACGCCGTGCACCGCCGCGAGCTTCAACCACCTGGCCGAGAAGAACTTCTTCGACAACACCAAGTGCCACCGGCTGGTGACCGAGGGCATCAAGGTGCTCCAGTGCGGTGACCCGAGCGCGACCGGCAAGGGCTGGCGGGAGACCGACGGCACCGGCGGCCCGAGCTACCGGCTCGGCGAGGAGAACCTGCCCACGGACAAGCGGCCCCCGTACCCGGAGGGCGTCATCGCGATGGCGAACTCCGGCCAGCCGGGCAGCACCGGCAGCCAGTTCTTCATCGTCTACGGCGACTCGCCGCTGGACCCGAACTACACCGTGCTCGGGACCATCACCAGCGGCATGGACATCGTCAAGCAGGTGGCGGCGGCCGGCGACGACAAGGCGTTCGCCCAGCAGGCCGGCGGCGGTCATCCGAAGAAGGAGATCGTCATCAACAAGCTCACCATGAGCTGACTTCGCACGAACACGCAGGCGCCCGCCGGTCTCGGACCGGCGGGCGCCTGCGTGTCAGGCGCCGGAGGTCACCCGGTACGCGTCGAAGACGCCGTCGACCTTGCGGACGGCGGCCAGCAGGTGGCCCAGGTGCTTCGGGTCGGCCATCTCGAAGCTGAACCGGCTCACCGCCACCCGGTCCCGGGTGGTGGTGACGGTGGCGGAGAGGATGTTGACCCGCTCGTCGGAGAGCACCCGCGTCACGTCGGCCAGGAGCTTGTGCCGGTCGAGCGCCTCCACCTGGATGGCCACCAGGAACGTCGAGGCGCTGGTGAGTTTCCAGCTCACCTCGACGACCCGCTCGCTCTGCGCCCGCAGGTCCTCGGCGTTGGCGCAGTCGTCCCGGTGCACGCTCACCCCGCCGGAGCGGGTGACGAAGCCGAAGACCGTGTCCGGCGGCACCGGGGTGCAGCAGCGGGCCAGCTTGATCCACACGTCGCTGACCCCGCGGACCACCACACCCGGGTCGGCACTGCTCTGCCGGCTGCGCGGCGGCCGGGTGGCGACGGCGGTCTCGGCGATGTCCTCCGCCGCGCCCTCCTCGCCGCCGTACGTGGCCATCAGCCTCTGCACCACGGACTGGGCGGAGACCTGGCTGTCGCCGACCGCGGCGTACAGGGAGGCCACGTCGGCCAGGTGCAGGTCCCGGGCGATCGCCATCAGCGCGTCCGAGGTGAGCATCCGCTGCAGGGGCATGCCCTGCTTGCGCATCGCCTTGACGATCGCGTCCTTGCCGGCCTCGATCGCCTCCTCGCGCCGCTCCTTGTTGAAGTACTGGCGGATCTTCGTCCGCGCCCGCGGGCTCTTGACGAAGCCCAGCCAGTCCTGGGTCGGGCCGGCGGTGTCGGACTTCGAGGTGAAGATCTCGATCACGTCGCCGTTGGACAGCGTCGATTCGAGGGGCACCAGCTTGCCGTTGACCCGGGCGCCGATGCACTTGTGCCCGACCTCGGTGTGCACCGCGTACGCGAAGTCCACCGGCGTCGACCCGGTCGGCAGCGGGATGACGTCACCCTTCGGGGTGAAGACGTACACCTCCTGGCTGGACAGGTCGAAGCGCAGCGCGTCGAGGAACTCGCTCGGGTCGGCCGCCTCCCGCTGCCAGTCCAGCAGCTGCCGCAGCCACGTCATCTCGTCGATGTGCGCCGGCGGCCCGACGATCTGCGTGCCCTTGTGCTCCTTGTACTTCCAGTGCGCGGCGATGCCGAACTCGGCGGTGCGGTGCATCGCGTACGTGCGGATCTGCATCTCCACCGGCTTGCCGGTCGGCCCGATGACCGTCGTGTGCAACGACTGGTACATGTTGAACTTGGGCATGGCGATGTAGTCCTTGAACCGGCCCGGCACCGGCTGCCAGTTGGCGTGGATCACGCCCAGCGCCGCGTAGCAGTCCCGCACCGTGTCGACCAGGATCCGCACACCGACCAGGTCGTAGATGTCGTTGAAGTCGCGACCCCGCACGATCATCTTCTGGTAGATCGAGTAGAGGTGCTTCGGCCGGCCGGTGACCTCCGCCTTGATCTTGGCGGCCTTCAGGTCGGTGCCCACCTTCTGGGTGACCTGGCGCAGCAGCGCCTCCCGCTGCGGCTGGTGCTCCCCGATCAGGCGGTTGATCTCCTCGTACCGCTTGGGGAACAGGGTGCCGAACGCTAGGTCCTCCAGCTCCCACTTGATCGTGTTCATACCGAGGCGGTGGGCCAGCGGGGCGAGGATCTCCAGCGTCTCCTTGGCCTTCTGCTCCTGCTTGGGACGGGGCAGGAAGGTCAGGGTCCGCATGTTGTGCAGCCGGTCGGCGAGCTTGATCACCAGGACGCGCGGGTCCTTGGCCATGGCGACGACCATCTTGCGGATCGTCTCCGCCTTGGCCGCGTCGCCCAGCTTGACCTTGTCGAGCTTCGTGACGCCGTCGACCAGCAGCGCCACCTCGCCGCCGAAGTCGGCGCGCATCTGGTCGAGCGTGTACTCCGTGTCCTCGATGGTGTCGTGCAGCAGCGCCGCCACCAGGGTCGTGCTGTCCATCCCCAGGTTGGCGAGGATCGTCGCCACCGCGAGGGGATGGGTGATGTACGGGTCACCGGACTTGCGGTACTGGCCGGAGTGCCATCGGGCGGCCGTGTCGAAGGCGCGCTGGAGCAGCCGCGCGTCGGCCTTCGGGTGGTTTTCCCGGTGGGTGGCGATCAGCGGCTCCAGCACCTCGCTGACCTGCGAGGACTGCCAAGGGGCGTTGAACCGGGCCAGGCGCGCCCGGACCCGCCGCCCGGTGGGCGCGTTGGACAGGGCGAACCCACCGCTCGGGGAGGTGTCGGGCGAGGCGCCCCGGATCGGGACGACGACCCCCTCGCTCCCGGCGGTCGCGCCGGGGCGGATGGCGTCCGTCGCGCCGGGGGCGTCGCCGGGGCCGGTCACCCGGGCGTCACCGTTCCGGTCGGTCACCGAGCCGTCGCCTGTCGGGTGCACCGTGCCCTCCACCGGAGGGGCGACATCGTGGGACACCGGCCTCCTCACCGCTCGCCGGAAATGCGCCGGCCGTGCGGCCGACGTCGCGTTCAACCGGCCGCCGGGCCGGTCTTGTTCCCCGCCGGCTCCGGGCCGGCGCCCACCGGACGGTCACCCGTCCGGTCAGCAAAGGGCAATGCTACCCGCACGCACGGTGCCCCGCCGCTCCGCCGGACGGACCGCCCCGGGTCCGTCCGACGGCTGTGGTGCTCAAACGGTCAACAGGGCATGGACCGGACGCGGGGCGAGCCGCTGCCGGCCACCGAGGAAGCCCAGTTCCAGCAGCACCGTGAAACCGGCAACCGTGCCGCCGGCCCGCTCGACCAGGTCGAGGGTGGCCTCGGCGGTGCCGCCGGTGGCGAGCACGTCGTCGACCACCAGCACCCGGTGCCCGGCGGTGAACGCGTCCTGGTGGACCTCCAGGGTGGCCTCGCCGTACTCCAGTTCGTAGGAGGCCGAGTACGCGGGGCGGGGCAGCTTGCCCGCCTTACGCACCGGCACCACGCCGACGCCGGCCGCGTACGCGATGGCCGCCGCGATCACGAACCCGCGCGCCTCGATCCCGACCACCGCGTCGAACGAGTCCCGCCCGTGGTGGCGGATGATCCCGTCGATCACCTCCCGGAACACGTCACCGTCGGCGAAGAGCGGCATCAGGTCCTTGAACACGACGCCCGGCTTCGGGAACTCGGGCACGTCGAGCACCCGGCTGGCCACCAGCTGGGCGACCTCCCGGCCGCTGTCTCCCCGTACCCCGGTGCTGTGGGTCTCCGTCACGGCAGTTTCCGTTCCCTTCGACGACGACGGCGTCCTCCCTGCTGCTCGCACAGCATGAAGGACGCCGTCGGACCGGTCTGCGCCGGGTCAGCGCCGCTTGCCACCCGGACGGTTGCCACCGCCGCCGGCGGGACGACCGCCCCGGGCGCCGGACGGCCGCTTGCCCGCCGGACGCGCGCCCACCTTCGGTGCGGCGCCGGCCATCGCCGCCGCCTCCGGGTCGGCCGCCGCCTCGGTGCTCTCCACCGACCGGGGTGCGCCCTTCGGGGTGACCTCGCCGCGCTCGATCGCCGCCCGGCGGGCCAGGACGCGCTTGTTGTGCGCCTGGATCCGCGGCTCCATGTTCTTCAGCAGCACGAGCAGCGGGGTGGCCAGCGTGATCGAGGAGAAGAATGCCACCGCCATACCGACGAACAGCACCAGGCCGAGGTCCTTCAGGGTGCCCGCGCCGAGCAGACCGGCACCGATGAAGAGCAGGCCACCGACCGGGAGCAGGGCCACGATGGACGTGTTCAGCGACCGCATCAGGCTCTGGTTGATCGCCAGGTTGGCCGCCTCGCCGTACGTCTGGTTGTTGTTCGCGGTGATGCCCCGGGTGTTCTCCTGGACCTTGTCGAAGACCACCACGACGTCGTAGAGCGCGAAGCCCAGGATCGTGAGGAAGCCGATCACGGTCGACGGGGTGACCTCGAAGCCGACCAGCGAGTAGATGCCGGCGGTGAGGATCAGGTTCATGACCAGGGAGGAGACGGCGGCGACCGCCATCCGCCACTCGAAGCGCAGGATCAGGTACACCATCACCAGCGCCACGAAGATCACCAGACCGAGCAGCGCGCGCTGGGTGACCTGGCTGCCCCACGCCTCGCTGACCTGCGTGTAGCTGATGTCGCCGGTCGGGATGCCGAACTCGGCGGCCAGCTCCGCGGTGACGGCCGTCGCCTGCTCCGGCGAGAGCTGCGAGGTGCGCATCTCGTAGACGGTGGTGCCGGTGCCGCCCACCTCCTGGGCGGTGACCACCTCGGCACCGCCGCCCTCGGCGGCGAGCGCCGCGTCGACCTTCTCCTCGGCCTGCTCCAGGGTGCCGACGCTGGCCGGGATCTGGAACGAGTTGCCGCCGGCGAACTCGATACCCAGGTCGAACCGGAGCAGCCCGAAGCTCAGCACCGAGATGAGGATCAGGGCCGCGGCGACGCCGAACCACAGCTTGCGCCGCCCGATGATGTTGAGCCCGGCCTCACCACGGTAGAGGCGGCTTGCGAGACCTTCACGAGCCATCTCAGGCCTCCTTCGCGCGCGGGTTGCGCGGCTTGGCCGGCTCGGCGCTCCGCGCCGGGAGCGCCCGGCCGAGACCGCTGACCCGTGGGGACAGGAACGCCCGGGTACGGGCGAACATCGTCATGATCGGGTGCCGGAAGAGGAACACCACCACCAGGTCGAGCACCGTGGCGAGGCCGAGCGCGAAGGCGAAGCCCTTCACCGCGCCCACCGAGACGATGTAGAGCACCACCGCCGACATGAGGGTGATCGCGTTGGCCGAGATGATCGTCCGGCGGGCCCGGATCCACGCCCGCGACACCGCGCTGCGTGGGCTGCGCCCCTCCCGGATCTCGTCCTTGAGGCGCTCGAAGTAGATGACGAACGAGTCCGCCGCCACACCGAGTGAGACGATCATGCCGGCGATGCCGGCGAGGGTGAGGGTGAACCCGATCTGCCGGCCGAGCACCACCAGCGCGCCGAAGACCAGCAGCGCCGACAGCACCAGGCTCAGGAAGATGACCGAGCCGAGCAGCCGGTAGTAGAAGAACGAGTAGATGATGACCAGCAGCATGCCGATGCCGGCCGCGAGCAGACCGGCCCGCAGGTGGCTGGCGCCCAGCGTGGCGGTGACGTTCTGCTGCTCGGCGGCCTCGAAGGTCACCGGCAGCGCGCCGTAGCGCAGCGTGCTGGCCAGGTCGCTCGCGTCCCGCTGGGTGAAGTTGCCGGTGATCTGGGAGTTGCCGGTCAGCACACCCTGGATCTCGGGCGAGGAGACCACGTCGTTGTCGAGCACGACCGCCACCCGGCACTTGCCGCTGTCACCGAGCGCGGAGGCGTCGCAGGCCTGGCCCTCGTTGTTGAAGGACTCGCGGGTCAGGTTCGTCCACTTCTCCTGGCCGGGGCCGGTGAAGTCGAGGCTGACCACCCACTGGTTGGTCTGGTCGAGCACCGCGTTGGCGTCGTCCACGTCGGTGCCGAGCACCTTGGCCTCGTCGAGCAGGTACTTGACGGCACCGTCCTCGCAGGCGACGACCTGCTGGTCCGGCGGCGAGATCGACGCCGGCGGGCGGGCGTCGAGCTGAGCACAGGTGATCTGCGGGACGTTGAACTGCATCTGCGCCGGCAGCACCGCGACCTCGCGCGGGGTCAGCGACGCGAACGGCTTGAGCTTCTCCGCCAGCGACGGGTCGGCGCTCAGGTCGGCCGGAGCCTGCAGGCCGCTGGCGGCGGCCCAGGCGGCCGCACCGACCTTCTTCTCGACCGCCTTGCGCTGCTCCTCGACGCTCGCCGGGACGGGCGCGGCGCTGCCGCTCGGCGACGGCGCGGCGGCGCTCGGGGTGGCCGACGCGGTCGCCGACGGGGTGGCGCTGGCACTCGGCGCCGGGGCACCGCCGCCCTGGCCGCCGCTCGGCGACGGGGTCGCCTTCACGCTGGACGACGGGGTCGGCGTGGCGCTGCCCGTGGGGGCGGGCGAGGCGGTGCCGGAGGGGGTGGCGGTCGGGCTGGGAGCCGGGGCGGCGGCCGCACCGCTGCCGTCGGCGACCTTGAGCACCTTGCGGAAGCGCAGCTCGGCCGCGCTGCCGACCTCGGTCAGGTCCCGGTTCTCACCGGGCAGGGAGATCACGATGTTCCGGTCGCCCTCGGTGACCACCTCGGCCTCGGCGACACCGAACGCGTTGACCCGGCTCTCGATGATCTGCCGGGCCTCCTCGAGGTTCTCCGCGGTCGGCGGCTGCCCGTTGGCCGTGTTCGTCGCCTCGAGCGTGAGCCGGGTGCCGCCGACGAGGTCCAGGCCGAGCTTCGGCTCGAGCCGGTCCTTCCAGCTGCCGCTGGCGCCGGCCCCGAAGAACACCAGAAGGTAGAGGACGACGAAGATGAACCCGAGCACGGCCAGCTGCCGTCCGGGGCGCATCTGTCCCTGAGGTGGTGCCACGGCTGTCCTGTCTCCCTGTTGGGTCACGCCGCCGCTGCGGGCGGCGGGTGTCGGCCGGCCCTCCCGGCCGACGAGCTGCCCGGGCCGGTACGGGCGACCGGCACACGGGTTGCGGCAGCACGCGCCGGCCCCGGGCGTACCGGCGCCGCGCGCCGACCCGACTATCCACTTGTCACGTCGCGAGCGCCGCCCCGGTGCTCACCGGGGCGGGCGACGGGTCACTCCTTGACGACGTCCGCGTCGTCGGCGGCCGACTCGGCCGGACTCTCCGCCTTGGTGACGACCCGCGCGATCGCGGGGCGGGCGTAGCGGGTCTGCACGCCGGGGGCGACCTCGAGCAGGACGCTGTCGTCCTCGACGGCGGTGACGGTGCCGTAGAGGCCGCCGATGGTGACGACCTCGTCGCCCGGGCCGAGCGAGGACTGCATGGCCTCAGCTTCGCGGCGCCGCTTCTGCTGCGGACGGATCATCATGAAGTACATGACGCCGAACAGCAGGGCGATCATGAGGATGGGCGTGAAGCCGCCGGCGCCGCCGGCCGATTGTGCGTAAAGCACGGTGGTAGACCTTCCCATTGGCCTCCGCCGGCACGAGGGGCGCCGGAGCGGAGGCGGATTCTCACGTCCTGTACAGACCGCGGCGAAGTCTAATCCCTGCGCCTGGGAACGCCGAATGCGGTGCAGATCACGTTCGCATCACGGCTGTTCGGGCTCCACGGAGAACAGATCGGGCACGGGAGGGGCATCCGTGCCGAATATACCATTTGGCGGCGTACGCCCCAGGTGCCGCCAGGCGGCCTCGGTGGCGACCCGGCCGCGGGGCGTCCGGGCGAGCAGGCCGGCCCGCACCAGGAACGGCTCGCACACCTCCTCCACCGTGTCCGGCTGCTCCCCCACCGCGACGGCGAGAGTCGACAGCCCCACCGGGCCACCCCGGAACGAGTCGACCAGCGCGGTGAGCACCGCCCGGTCCAGCCGGTCGAGCCCGAGCGCGTCCACGTCGTACACGGTCAGGGCCGCCCGGGCGGTCTCCAGGGTGACCACGCCCTCGGCCCGGACCTCGGCGAAGTCCCGGACCCGGCGCAGCAGCCGGTTGGCGATCCGCGGGGTGCCCCGCGACCGGCCGGCGATCTCGGCGGCGCCGTCGTCGGTGATCGGCACGCCGAGGATCCGCGCCGAGCGGTGCAGCAACGCCTCCAGGTCCGCCGGGGCGTAGAAGTCCAGGTGCGCGACGAAGCCGAACCGGTCCCGCATCGGGCCGGTGAGCAGGCCGGACCGGGTGGTCGCGCCGACCAGCGTGAACGGTTCCACGTCCAGCGGGATGGCGGTCGCGCCGGGCCCCTTGCCGACCACGACGTCGACCCGGAAGTCCTCCATCGCGGAGTAGAGCAGCTCCTCCGCCGGGCGGGCGATCCGGTGGATCTCGTCGATGAACAGCACGTCGCCCTCGGCGAGGCTGGTCAGGATCGCGGCCAGGTCGCCGGAGCGCTCGATCGCCGGGCCGCTGGTCACCCGGATGCCGGTGCCCAGCTCGGCGGCGACGATGTTGGCGAGGCTGGTCTTACCCAAGCCGGGCGGCCCCGAGAGGAGGATGTGGTCCGGCGGGCTGCCGCGCCGCATCGCGCCCTGGAGCAGCAGGTCGAGCTGGTCGCGGACCCGGTCCTGGGCGATGAAGTCGGCCAGCCGCTTCGGCCGGACGCTGGCCTCCGCGTCCCGTTCCGCGTCGCTGACGTACGCCGAGACCAGATTGTCCCCGCTCACCGGGTGCGGCCCAGCAGTCGGATGGCCTGCTTGAGCAGGACCGGCACCGGCGGCACGTCCCCGTCGAGCGTCTCCGCCACCGCCGCGACCGCCTGGTCGGCCTGACCGGCCGTCCACCCGAGACCGACGAGCGCCTGCCGGACCTGCTCGGGCCAGGCGCCGGTGGTGACGCCGGCCACCCCGTCGACGCCCACCGGGACCGGGCCGACCCGGTCGCGCAGCTCCAGGACCAGCCGCTCGGCGCCCTTCTTGCCGATGCCCGGCACGCGGGTCAGCGCGGCGGTGTCGGCGTTGGCGATGGCCTTGCGGACCGCGTCCGGCGTGTGCACGGCGAGCACCGCCTGGGCGAGCCGGGGGCCGACCCCGCTCGCGGTCTGGAGGAGCTCGAACAGGGTCTTCGCGTCGTCGTCGGCGAAGCCGTAGAGGGTCAGCGAATCCTCGCGGACGACCAGGCTGGTGGCGAGCCGGGCCGGCTGGCCGACCCGCAGCTCGGCGATGGTGCCCGGGGCGCACTGCACCGCCAGGCCCACCCCGCCCACCTCGATCACGGCGTGGTCGGGACCGGTCGCGGTCACCACGCCCCGGACGCTGGCGATCATCGGGCTCCTCCTCGTCGTACCCGGTCGGCCGCGGCGGCCAGCTTCGAGCGGGTGCCGCCGCGCCACACGTGACAGATGGCCAGCGCGAGGGCGTCGGCGGCGTCGGCCGGGCGGGGCGGCTCGGGCAGCCGCAGCAGCCGGGTCACCATGGCGGTCATCTGGGCCTTGTCGGCCTGACCGGAACCCGTCACCGCCGCCTTCACCTCGCTCGGCGTGTACGTCTGCACCGGCAGCCCGGCCCGCGCCCCGGCGAGGACCGCGATCCCGCTGGCCTGCGCGGTGCCCATCACCGTGCGGACGTTGTGCTGGCTGAACACGCGCTCGACGGCGACGCTGTCCGGCCGGTGCTCGGCGACCAGGTCGGTGAGCGACCGGTCCAGGTGCAGCAGCCGCACCGGCAGATCGTCGGCCGGGTCGGTGTAGACGACGTAGTAGGCGACCAGCGTGCAGGGCCGCCCGGGCACGCCCTCGACCACGCCGACCCCGCAGCGGGTCAGGCCCGGGTCGATGCCGAGCACGCGCACGCCGCCTCCTCCCCGACCGCCAGCAGTACGTGTGTTCGACACCCTACCGATGCCGCCGCCGCACCGCGCCACGGGACACGCCGCGCCCCCGCCCGGACAGGGCGGACGTCAGCGGCGGGTCGGGTCGACCTCGATCGTCACCGTCACCGGGTCGCCGTCGTCCTTGCCGGCCCGGATCCGGGCGGGCACCGGGAGCAGCCAGCCGGCCTTCCGATCCCGCCAGACGCTCGTCGACCAGGTGCGGCCGTCGACGGTGGCGGTCACCGGGACCCGCCCGAACGGCCCCGCCGTGCCGGGCGCGTGCCGCGACGGCACCGGGGCGAACACCCACCCGCCGGCGCCCGACCACCGCACCAGCGTCGCCTCGAAGGTCTCGTCGACTCGCTCCACCACCGCCCCCGTCCGCCGCCCCGCACACCGACGCGGCGAGCCTCCCACCACCCTGCGACATCCGGCCGGACGCGCAGCGATCATGGACCGGGGCGGGGTGCCGCCGCGACGACAGCGTGGTGGACAGGCCAGCACGCGGGATGTCGCGCCCGACCACACACAGTCCGGGTCGAGTATGTGTCGCCGCGCCATGTGCGCCCGGCCACACAGCTCGTAGTTTCTTGCGCCATGACGGCAGAACCCGTGGCGGTCCCCCACGTCGTACACGTCGACCTCGCAGGTCGTACCGCCCTGGTGACCGGGGGCGGCAGTGGCATCGGGCGGGCGTGTGCCCTTCGGCTCGGCGCGGCCGGTGCCAAGGTCCTGGTGGTGGACCGCAACGTGGAGGCGGCCAAGTCGGTCGCCGCCGAGGCCGGCGGGCGCGCCGAGGGCATCGACCTGGCCGACCCGGTGGCGGTGGAGCGGCTCGACGCCGACATCGACATCGTCGTGAACAACGCCGGCCTCCAGCACGTCGCGCCGGTGCAGGAGTTCTCCGTCGAACGCTTCGAGTACCTGCACCGAGTGATGGTGGAGGCGCCGTTCCTGATCATCCGGCGGGCGCTGCCGCACATGTACGCCAAGGGCTGGGGCCGGGTCGTCAACATCTCCTCCGTGCACGGGCTGCGCGCCTCGCCGTACAAGGCGGCGTACGTGTCGGCGAAGCACGCCCTGGAGGGCCTGTCGAAGGTGGTCGCGCTGGAGGGCGCCCCGCACGGCGTCACCGCCAACTGCATCAATCCCGCGTACGTGCGTACGGCGCTGGTGGAGAGCCAGATCGCCGACCAGGCGGCCACCCACGGCATCCCGGAGGCCGAGGTCGTCGAGCGGATCATGCTGGCCCGGGCGGCGATCAAGCGGCTGATCGAGCCGGAGGAGGTCGCCGAGCTGGTCGCGTACCTGTGCTCCCCACCGGCGGCCTTCATCACCGGCGCGTCGATCGCCCTCGACGGGGGCTGGACGGCCAACTAGTGGCCTCGCGCACAATGTCGCTCATGTCGTCGCCGGTGGAGTTCCTGGAGCTGCTCGCGCGGGAGGCGGCCGCGGTCGAGTTCGAGGGCCCGCTGGTCGCCGCGCGCGCCGCCGGCCTGCCCGCCGACCGGCTGGCGGAGCTGGAGCAGGCGAAGACGGTGGCGCTGCGGGTACGCGCGCTGCTGGAGCGCCGGCGCCGCCGGGAGATTGAGCTCTCCGGCCTGTACGACACGGCCAGCGACCTGGCGGGGCTGCGGGACCTGGACGACGTGCTGCGGGCGATCGTGCACCGGGCCCGGATCCTGCTCGGCACCGACGTGGCGTACATGACGCTCAACGACGAGGAGCACGGCGACACGTACATGCGGGTCACCGACGGCTCGATCTCGGCGCGGTTCCAGCGGCTGCGGCTGCCGATGGGGGCCGGCCTGGGCGGGCTGGTGGCCCAGAGCGGCACCCCGTACGCCACCGCGAACTACCCCGAGGACGAGCGGTTCCACCACACCGGGGAGATCGACGCCGGGGTGGGCGAGGAGGGCCTGGTGGCGATCCTCGGGGTGCCGCTGCGGCTCGGATCGACCTCGATCGGCGTGCTCTACGCGGCCAACCGCTCGGCCCGGCCGTTCGCCCGGGAGGAGGTCGCTCTCCTGGTCTCCCTCGCCGCGCACGCCGCGGTCGCGATCGACACGGCCCGGCTGCTCGCCGAGACCCGCTCCGCGCTGGAGGAGCTCTCGGCGGCCAACACCACCATCCGCGCACACAGCACCTCGGTGGAGCGGGCGGCGGCCGCGCACGACCGGATGACCGCCCTCGTGCTGCGCGGCGGCGGCGTCGAGGACGTGGCCGCCGCCGTCACGGAGGTCCTCGGCGGCGCCCTGCTCGCGCTGGACGCCGAGGGCCGGCTGCTGGCCCGGGTGGGTGAGATCGAAGAGCCGGACCGGGCCGACATGGTGGAGGCGGTGGCGGCGTCGCGTACGGAGGGGCGCAGCGTCCGACGTGGTCCCCTCTGGTACGCGGCGGTGGTCGCCGGCGCGGAGAACCTGGGCGCGCTGGTGCTACGTCCGGACGGCGAGCTGGTCGACGCCGACCAGCGGATCCTGGAGCGGGCGTCCCTGGTGACCGCGCTGCTGCTGCTGTTCCGGCGGACGGTCGCCGAGGCGGAGGGACGGGTCCGGGGCGAGCTGCTCGACGACCTGATCGCCCGCCCGCTGCGGGACACCGACGCCCTGCGCAGCCGGGCGCGCCGCCTCGGCGTGGACCTGGACGCCCCGCACGTGCTGGTGGCGGTCGGCGACGACGCGATCGCCGCGACCGGCTCGGCCCGGCAGCGGGTGCTCTCCTGGGCCACCACGTACGCGTCCACCCGGGGTGGTCTGGCGGCGGCGCGCGACGGGCGGGTGGTGCTGATGCTGCCCGGCAAGGACGCGGGCGGCGCCGCCCGCGCGGTGGCGCGCGACCTGTCCCGGGTGACCGGGCGGCCGGTGACCGCCGGGGCGAGCGGCCCGTCCACCGGCCCGGCCTCGCTGGCCGGCAGTTTCCAGGAGGCCGCCCGCTGCCTGACCGCCCTGGGTGCGCTCGGCCGGGCCGGGCAGGGCGCCAGCACCGAGGAGCTGGGCTTCGTCGGGCTGCTGCTGGGCGCGGTCGGCGACGGCGGTGACAAGGACGTGGCCCGGTTCCTGGACGCCACGGTGGGTGCGGTGGTCGACTACGACGCCCGCCGGGGCACCGCGCTGGTCAAGACGCTGGAGGCGTACTTCGGGGTGGGCGGCAGCCTGGCCCGGGCGGCCGAGCAGCTGCACGTGCACGTCAACACCGTCACCCAGCGCCTGGAGCGGGTGGGCCAGCTGCTCGGCGCGGACTGGCAGCGGCCGGAGCGCGCCCTGGAGGTCCAGCTCGCGCTGCGGCTGCACCGCCTGCGCCACCCGGCCGGCTGACGACGGCGGCCGCGCCGGTCAGCGGGCGCGGATGCCCTCCAGGACACCGTCGACGACCTTTTCCGGCAGGGTCGCCTCGTCGAGGTCCGGGTGCCAGCGCAACAACCGCTGGACCAGCATCGGCCCGGTGAGCATCGCCAGGGTGACCTCGATGTCGAGGTCGGCGCGCAGCTCCCCGGTGTGCGTTCCGCGGCGCAGCACCTCCCGCATCAGCGCCCGGCGCGGCTCGATGATGTTCTGGTAGAGCTCGTACTGCTCCGGGCTCCGGTTCACCGCGGGAACCAGGCAGGGCATGATCCGCGCGGCTCGGGGGTCGACGTTGTGCCCGACCGCGCCGAGCAGCAGTATCAGGTCCTCGCGGACCGAACGGCCGGAGAGCTCGGGCTGACCGCCCTTGAGCGTCCGCAGCGCGTCGCGCAGCAGCGCCTCCTTGCCCGGCCAGCGGCGATAGATCGTGGCCTTGCCGACCCCGGCCCGGGCCGCGATGGCCTCGACGGAGATCGCCTCGATCGTGTTGCCTTCGGCGAGCAGGTCCAGCGTGGCGTCGATGATCGCCTCGTCCGCGCGGACGCTCCGCGGTCGCCCGGGCGACCGCGGAGCATCGGCGGTGGAGGTCATGGCGGACATTCTCCCCGAACCTAGGCCGCCCCGGCCAACTCGGGTTCGCCGGCCGGCAGCACCGCGGGCGTCTCCGTGCGGCCGGGCATCCAGCGCAGCACCACCAGGATGCCGACCGCGGCGACCACCGCGGCGAGCGCCGCCGCCCAGTGCATGGCCGAGACGAAGGCGTCGTTGGCCACCGCGATCAGCTGCGGCGCCGCCGGACCGAGCTGGCCGGCCGCGGCGTACGCCCCGGAGATCGACTCACCGGCCGCGTCCCGCGCACCGTCGGGAAGGTCCCCGAGGGCGGTGGCGACGTCGGCCCGGTAGGCCGCGGAGAGGACCGAACCGAGCACCGCCACGCCGAGCGCGCCCGCCACCTGGCGGACGGTGTTGCTCACGGCGGAGCCGACTCCGGCCTTCTCCCGAGGCAGCGCCGACATGATCGACTCGGTGGCCGGCGGCATGATGTTCGCCATTCCGGTGCCCTGGAGGAAGAAGAAGACCAGCACCACCCAGATCGGGGTGGTCTCGTCGACGAACGCGAAGGCACCCAGCGCCAGCACGGTCAGCGCCAGCCCCACCGCCGAGACGGCCTTGCCGCCGTAGCGGTGGACCATCGCCGCGCTGCGCGGGGCGAAGAACAGCTGGGCCGCCGCGAAGGGCAGGAAGAGCAGGCCGGTCTCCAGCGGGCTGTAGCCGCGGACCAGTTGCAGGTAGAAGGAACTGAAGAACATGACGCCCATCGCGGCGAAGAAGACCAGCCCGACCACCGCGACCGGCGCGGCGAAGCGCGGCACGCGGAACAGGCGGACGTCCAGCGAGGGGTGGTCACTGCGCCGCTCGTACGCGACGAACCAGGCCAGCACCGCCAGGCCGGCGAGGATGGCGGTCCAGACCAGCGGGCGGTCGAAGCCGTGCTCACCGCCGTCGATGATGCCGTAGGTCAGGGCGACCAGGCCGACCACCGAGAGCAGCACGCCGAGCACGTCGACGCGCCCCGGTCTCGGGTCCCGGGACTCGGGCACCAGCAGCGCCACCAGGACCACGCCGAGCGCCACCACGGGCACGTTGATCAGGAAGACCGAACCCCACCAGTAGTGCTCCAGCAGCGCGCCGCCGAGGACCGGCCCGATCGCCACCGCCAGGCCGACCGCCCCGGCCCACACGCCGATGGCCCGGCCCCGCTCCCGGGGGTCGAAGACGTTGGAGATGATCGAGAGGGTCACCGGCATGATGGCCGCGCCGCCGACCCCCATCAGGGCGCGGGCCGCGATCAGCTGGGCCGGGCTCTGCGCGTACGCCGACAGCAGCGACGCGAGCCCGAAGAGCACCAGCCCGATCAGCAGGAAGCGCCGCCGGCCGGCGCGGTCGCCGAGCACGCCGAAGGTGAAGAGCAGCCCGGCGAAGACGAGCGTGTAGGAGTTGATCGACCATTCCAGCTCGCCCTGGGTGGCGCCGAGCCCGTGCACCGGGTCGGCGAGCGTACGCAGTGCGACGTTCAGGATGGTGTTGTCGAGGACGACCACGAGCAGGCTGATCACCAGCACGCCGAGGATCGCCCACCTCCTCGGGTGTCCGGTGTTCTCGTGTGGTGGCATCTGCGGCTCCCCCGGCTCCCGTTTTCGATACGGGTCAGACTCGTAACTGGGCTCAGCCTAGGCGCCGGATTAACGATACGGAACCGGTCCGTTTCTATTGTGACGGCGGTCACCGACGCGCGCCCGTCGCGAGACAGGCGGCGACCGCGGCGGGGAGGGAGCCGAGGCGGGTCGCCGGGGCGGTGCGCGGCTCGATCCAGCCGGGTCCGGCGCCGTACACCGCCACCGAGGGAAAGTCCCGGGCGAAGCGCACCAGCCGGTACGCGCGGCCGGTGACCGGCGTCTGCGACCAGACCACGACGGTGCGCGGGCGGGCCCGGCGCACGGCGCCAGAGAGAGCGGACCAGGGCAGGGCCGCGCCGAGCAGCAGCGGGCCGTGGTCCCGTTCCCGCAGGGCGGCGGCGAGCGCGTGCAGGCCCAGGCAGTGGGCCTCCTGCTCGGCGCCGGCCAGCAGCACGCCGCCGGCGGAGAGCGGCCGGACACGGTCGCGGCGGAACACGTCGAGGCCTACCCGTACCCCCTCGGACAGGGCGTGTTCGACGGCGATCTCGCCGCCGGTGTGGCCGGGAAGCGCGGCGAGCATCGGCACGCAGACCTGCTCCCACAGCGCCGCGACACCCCACTCCTGCGCCAGGTCGGTGACGAGCGCGGCGACGCGGTTGCCCGCCAGGTCCTCGGCGGCAGACGCGAGGCGCTTGCGTGCGATCTCCACCGCCTCGGCCGGCATCGGAGCGGTCAACACCAGACATACCCCCGGGTAGACGGTTGCTACCCGGGGGTTCGTCGGGAGGGCGCGGTCCGGATGCGCCCTACGCGGGATTCACTTGCGGCGGGATGTCCACCAGCGCAGGGCCAGCGCCGACGCGGTGCCCCAGATGCCGCGCCGGAACAGCAGCACGACGAGGACGAAGATGCCGCCGGTCACCAGCCCGATCGCCTCGAACCCGGAGAACGACAGCCAGTCCTCCAGGCGGACCACGATGCCCGCCCCGAGCACACCGCCCCAGAGGGTGCCGATGCCGCCGAGCACCACCACGATCACCGCCTTGCCGGAGGTAGTCCAATGCAGGACCTCCAGCGACACGAAGCGGTGGCCGACGGCGAACAGGCCGCCGCCGAGGCCGGCGATGAAGCCGGAGAGCACGAACACGGTCAGCTTGTAGCGGTGCACCGGATAGCCGAGCGCGCGGGCCCGGGCCGGGTTGTCCCGGATGCCGACCAGCACCCGACCGAACGGCGAGTGCACGACCCGCCAGGCGCCCGCCAGGCCGAGCAGCACGATCGGCAGGATCGCGTAGTAGAAGTAGTAGTCGTCGGACAGGTCCAGCCCGAACAGTTCCCGCGGCACGCCCTGCAGGCCGTTCTCGCCCTGGGTCACCGAACGCCACTCGTTGGCGACGTAGTAGACCATCTGGGCGAACGCCAGGGTGACCATGGCGAAGTAGATGCCGGTGCGCTTGACCGCCAGGTACCCGATCGGCACGGCGAGGACCGCGGCGGCGAGCGCCCCGGCGAGCACGGCCACCGGGAACGGCAGGCCGGCGTGGATCGCCACCAGGCCGGTCACGTACGCCGACGCCCCCCAGAACGCGGCGTGCCCGAAGGACATCAGCCCGGTGAAGCCGAGCAGCAGGTCCACCGCGACGGCGAACAGCGCCCAGCAGAGGATGTCCACCGCGACCGCCGGGTAGAGACCGTTGGGCAGCCAGAGCGCTACCACCAGGGCCACCGCGAGCAGCGCGTACCGGACCCAGCCGGGAGCGCGGGCGACGGTGACCAGCCCGGACGGTACGGCCGGACGGGAGGCGTCCGCCTTGGTGTCCACGGTGCTCGTCATGCCGGTGCCTCCTCACGGCCGAACAGCCCGGCCGGACGCCAGAGCAGCACGGCGGCCATCACGATGAAGACGATCGTCTGGGACACGATCGGGAAGGCGGACAGGTACGCCTCACCCCACGCCTGCACCAGGCCGATGCCGAAGCCGGCGGCGACCGAGCCGAAGATCGAGCCCAGCCCACCGATCACCACCACGGCGAAGACCACGATGATGAGGTCCGCGCCCATCAGCGGGTTGACCGCCCGCATCGGCGCGGCCAGCACGCCGGCCAGCCCGGCGAGCCCGATCCCGAAGCCGAACACCGGGGTGACCCAGCGCCCGACGTTGATGCCGAACGCGCGGGTCAGCTCCGGCCGCTCGGTCGACGCGCGGACCACCATGCCGACCCGGGTACGGGTCAGCGCCCACCACACGCCGACGCAGACCGCCACGGCGAACCCGAGGATGAACACCCGGTACGTCGGGAAGTCGAAGAGCCCGAAGTCGACCGACCCGCTCAACGCGGACGGGGTCTCGTACGGGCTGGACTGCACGCCGTACCGGAGCTTCACCAGGTCCTGGAGGATCAGCGTGAGGCCGAAGGTGAGCAGGAAGTTGTAGAGCGGGTCGAGCCGGGTGAGCCGGTGGATGAAGGCCCGTTCGAGGGCCATGCCGAGCAGCGCGAGCCCCAGCGGCATGATCACCAGCGCCGCCCAGAACGGCACGCCCGCCTCGCTCAGCAGCACGTAAGCGCCGAACGCGCCGAGCATGTAGAACGCGCCGTGGGCGAAGTTGACCACCCGGAGCATGCCGAAGATGACCGCGAGCCCGAGGGCGAGCAGGGCGTAGAACGCCCCGCTCACCAACCCGTTGAACGCGTTCTGGAGAAAACCGGTCACAGCTTGCAGTCCGGGGACGGGGTGCGGAACGCCTCCGCGGCCGGGATGGTCTTCAGGATCTTCACGTAGTCCCACGGCTCGGTGACCTCGGACTGCGGCTTCACCTGGGCCAGGTACGCGTCGTGGATCACCCGGTGGTCCTCGGCGCGGATCTTGCCGTTGCGCAGGAAGACGTCGTTGACCTCCTTGCCCTCCAGCTCCTTGACCACCGTGTCGGCGTCGTCGGTGCCGGCGGCCTGCACGGCCTCCAGGTACTGCATGGCGGCGGAGTAGTTGGCCGCGTGCGCGAACGACGGCCGGGTGCCGGTCTCCTTCTGGAACCGGTCGGCGAACTCGCGGTTCTGCTGGTCGAAGTTCCAGTACCAGGCGTCGGTGTACGTGGTGCCGGCCAGCGCCGCCGGGGTGAGCGAGTGGATGTCGGTGATGAACATCAGCCCGACGGCCAGCCCGACGCCCTTGTCCCGGAGCTTGAACTCGTTGTACTGCTTGACCACGTTGACCAGCTCCGCGCCGGCCTGCATGGTGCCGAGCACGTCCGGCTTCGGGTTCAGCGTCGGCGCCTTGAGCAGGAAGGTGGAGAAGTCGCCGCTGGTGTTCGGGAACGGCGCGCCGTCCTTGCCGACGACCTTGCCGCCGGCGGCGGTGATCGCCGTGGAGAAGCTCTTCTCCATGTCCTGGCCGAAGGCGTAGTTCGGGTAGAGGATGTACCAGTTCTTGCCGACCTGCTCGGTCGTGGTCTTCCCGGTGCCGTTGGCCAGCATGTACGTGTCGTACGCGTAGTGGAACGTGTACTTGTTGCAGCTCTTGCCGGTCAGGTCGGTGGTCGCCGCGCCGATGTTGAAGTAGAGCTTCTTCTTCGCCTTGGCCACGTCGGCCACCCGCAGCGCCGCCGACGAGGTGGGCACGTCGAGGATGATGTCGGCGCCCTGCCGGTCGTACATCTCCTGGGCCTTGCTGTTGGCCACGTCCGGCTTGTTCTGGTGGTCGGCGGTCTCCACGGTGATGTCCTTCGCGACCGCCTTGTCGCCGTGCTTGGCCTTGAAGTCGGCGATGGCCATCTCCACGGCCTTGACCGAGTTCTTGCCGGACAGCTCCGAGTACGCGCCGGACTGGTCGTTGAGCACGCCCAGCACGATCTTGCCCCCGGTCAGCTTCTCGTCGCCGCCCGACTGGGGACCACCGCCGCCGCAGCCGGCGACCACCATCATCGCGGCCGCCGACGCGGCGGCCACACCCACCGTCCTACGCATGCTCATCCCTTTCGTCCGCGCGGCGCGCGGGGTCGGTCGTCGGTAGAGAAATCAGATGCCGAGGTACGACAGCAGTTCGCGTTCCCGCGACCGCACCTCGGAGTTGTCCATCGCCTCCGCGATGCGCCCCTCGGCCAGCAGGTAGTGCCGGTCGGCGACGCCGGTGGCGAAGTGCAGGTTCTGCTCGACCAGCAGCACGGTCACGCCGTGCTTCTTGGCCTCGCGCAGGAGGTCGCCGACCTGCTGCACGAGCAGCGGCGAGAGCCCCTCGGTCGGTTCGTCGCAGAGCAGCAGCCGGGCGCCCATCCGCAGCACCCGGGCCAGCGCCAGCATCTGCTGCTCGCCACCGGAGAGCATGGTGGCGGCCGAGTCGCGCCGCTCGTACAGGGCCGGGAACGCCTCGTACACCCGCTCCAACGACCACGGGTCGGGCCCCACCGTCGGCGGCAGCGTCAGGTTCTCCGTCACCGTCAGCGTGGCGTAGCTGCCCCGGTCGTCCGGCACCCAGCCCAGCCCGAGCCGCGCCCGCTTGTACGCCGGCAGCCTGCCGACGTCCTTCCCGTCCAGCTCGACGGTCCCCCGTTGACCGCCGTGCAGGCCCATCACGCAGCGCAGCAACGTGGACTTGCCGGCGCCGTTGCGGCCGACCAGCGTCACCACCTCGCCGGCCTGCACCTCCAGGCCGACCTCCCGCAGCACCTGCGCCTCGCCGTACCAGGCGGACAGGTTCTCAATGCGCAGCATCAGCGGCTCCCAGGTAGGCGGTGATCACGCGCTCGTCGGTGCGGACCTGCTCGTACGGGCCCTCGACCAGGACCTTCCCGGCCTGAAGGACGGTGACGGTGTCGGCCAGCCGCCCGACGACGCTCATGTTGTGCTCGACCATGACGACGGTCCGGCCCTGCCGGACCCGGCCGATCAGGTCGACGGTGCGATCGACGTCCTCCAGGCCCATGCCGGCGGTCGGCTCGTCCAGCAGCAGCACCTTCGGGTCGAGGGCGAGGGCGATCGCGAGCTCCAGCGCCCGCTTGCGCCCGTACGCCAGGGCCTCGGCGGGCGCCTCGGCCAGGTCGGCGAGCCCGACCATGTCCAGCAGTTCGGCGGCCCGGTCGGTGTAGCGCCGCATGAGCTTCGCCGATCGCCAGAACCGCCAGCCCAGCCCGCTCCGGCTCTGCAACGCCAGCTCGACGTGCTCGCGTGCGGACAGCTGCGGGAAGAGGCTGGTGATCTGGAACGAGCGCGCCACGCCGAGGCGGGCGACCTGCTCCGGGGCCAGCCCGGTGATGTCCCGGCCGTCCAGCTCGATCCGCCCGCCGCTGGGCGCGAGGAACCCGGTGAGCAGGTTGAACAGGGTCGTCTTACCGGCGCCGTTCGGGCCGACCAGCGCGTGCACGCTGTCCGGTGCCACGTCGAGGTCGACACCGTCGACCGCCCGGAAACCCCGGAAGTCGCGGGTCAGCCCGCGAGCCGACAGGAGCGCTTGCCCGGCCATCGCCACATCCTCCGCAGTTCTGGCGCGACGTCCGGTTCGGTGACCGTGGTCACAGGGCCGTCGCGTGCAGGAAACCTACGGCCGGGCCGCCGAACGCAGCCATGTTGACGGCCCACATAATCCCCGGCCCGGAACCGGGCCCGACAGCCACCTCGACCGCCGGCCGGGTCATCGAGGACGGTGACTGTGTGCGCTCCCGGCCGTGCCGGCGTGGGCCGCCCACATCCCACGCCGGCAACCCGTCACGACGTGCCCGCGGCGCGTGGACGCAGCGTGCACGACGTGCCCGCGGCGCGAGGGCGCAGCGCGCCGGGCGTGCCGGCGGCCGTGGACGCTACGTGGCGGCCGGGGTGGTCACCCCGCGAGGGCGTCGAGGGCCAGATCGACGTCGTCCGTCGTGGAGTACAGGTGGAAGGACGCCCGGACCCGGCCGGCCCGGACCGCCGCCCGCACGCCGGCCCGTTCCAGCTTCTCCTGCGCGCCCGGCACCTCCACGGTGACGATCGCGCTGTCGCCCGGCGGCCGGCCCAGGCCGGCGAGGAACCGGTTGGCCAGCGCCACGTCGTGGGCGTGCACCGCCGGCAGCCCGATCTCCGCCAGCAGCTCCAGGGCCGGGGCGGCGCCGACCCAGCTGAACCAGGCCGGGGAGATGTCGAAACGCCGAGCGTCGTCGGCCAGCCGCAGCGGCGGCCCGTAGTAGGCGGCGTGCGGGTCGGCACCGGCGTACCAGCAGGCGGCGTCGGGGCGCATCCGGTCGCGCAGCTCCGGCGCGTAGTACGCCAGGGCCACGCCGCGCGGGGCCATCAGCCATTTGTACGCGGCGACCACCACCGCGTCGGCCCGGGAGGCGTCGAACGGGAGCCAACCGCAGGCCTGGGTGGCGTCGACCGCCACGAGGGCGCCGTGCGCGCGGGCGGCGGCCACGATCTCCTCGTACGGGGCCACCGTCCCGTCGGACGACTGCACCAGGCTGAACGCGACGAGGTCGGTGTCGGCGTCGATCGCGTCGACGAGACCGGCCAGCGGGACCGTGCGGACGCGGACCCCGCGCTGCTCCTGCACCAGCCAGGGGAAGAGGTTGGAGGTGAACTCGACCTCGGGGACCAGCACGGTCGCGCCCGCCGGCAGCGCCGCCGCCACGGGCGCTACCAGCTGCGACGCGGTGCTGCCGACCGTCACGTCCGCGACGGCCACCCCGACCAGCCGGGCGAACGCGGCGCGGGTCCGTGACGTGGCGATGTCCCAGCTCTCCCACGCCATCCGCCCGACCCGCCAGCCGGCCAGCGCCTCCTGCAACGCCTCCCACGCCGGGTCCGGCGGCAATCCGTAGGTGGCCGTGTTCAACCAGCCGGGCTGGGGCTGCCAGAGCTGCTGCGCCTTCTCGATCTCCACCTCACCGACGCTAACCGGGCGACGGCGGCCCGAGGAGGACCAATCACGCGCTGCTGGCCCGCGCCGGGTCACCTCTCGATCCGCACGTCCTGCAGGGCACGACTGCTGCCGGCCATGGCGAACACGATCTTCGGGCCGCAGCACATCCCCGGTGTGACGACGAACGTCATGACGAAGGACCCGTCCGTTCGGGTGACCACGTTGCGGGTCAGGTCGGAGCCCTGGCTGACGGTTACCTCCGTCAGGGCGGGAAAGCCGGTGCCGGTGACCGTCACCGTGTCACCGACCCGGACGCTGGTGGGTTCCAGAACCAGGTTGGTCGGGATGCGTGAGCCCGACGGTGTGGGCGTCGCTGCCGGGTCAGGACCGCCGGACCCAGGCCCGCCGGCCGGAACGGACGGACCGGGCGGGGTGCTGGCGCTGGGTGATGCCTCCTCCGACCCGCTCGGCGGCTGCTGCCGGGCCGTGTGGAGTGCCACCCCGCCGGCGATCACGGCGGCCAGCACCACCGCGGCGGCTCCGATGAGGGCCTGCACCACCCCGTCGGAGAGCCGGCCCCACCCGCGCGCCGACGACCCGCCCGCGGCGGGCCGGGCGCCCCGGGCTCGACGAGCAGCCATCTCGCCCTCCCCGGCCTATCGATCTGCGTCGAATGATAGCCGAGCTGGGGGCCGGCCGCCGTCAGCTGACGTTGGCCGGGCCGAGGACGCTCTTCAGGTCACCCATCAGCGCGGTGGTGGCCGCCACCCGGAACGGGCCGAGCCGCAGCGTGGTCACCTTGCCGCCGTTGAGCAGCTTGACGTGCACCTCGGTGTCGCCGGGGTGCAGCACGAGCGTCTCCTTGAGGCGTTCCACCAGTGGCGGCGTGCACCGGTGCACCGGGATGGTGAGCGTCACCGGCTTGTTGGCCGGGTTGCTGCTGATGTCCGGCATCGACATGTCCATCGCCATGATCCGCGGTACGTCGTCGCGGCGGTCGACCCGCCCCTTGACCACCACGATCGCGTCCTCGGCGATGTACTGCCCGATCACCTCGTAGGTGTTGGGGAAGAACAGCGTCTCCACGCCGCCGGCGAGATCCTCCAGCGTGGCCGACGCCCACGCGCGGCCCTGCTTGGTGACCCGGCGCTGCACACCGGAGAGGATTCCGGCGAGGGTCACCACCGCGCCGTCCGGGACGGTGCCCTCCTCGGAGAGCGCGGCGATCGTGCAGTCCGCCGCCGCGCCGAGCACGTGCTCCAGGCCGAACAGCGGATGGTCGGAGACGTACAGGCCGAGCATCTCGCGTTCGAAGGCGAGCTTGTCCCGCTTGTCCCACTCCCCCTCGGCGATGGTCGGCATCACCGTGGTGCTGGCGGGGGCGTCCGTGTCGCCGAAACCGGCGCCGAACAGATCGTACTGGCCGACCGCCTCCTTGCGCTTCACGTCGGCGTACGCGTCGATGGCATCGGCGTGCACGGCGAGCAACCCCTTGCGCGGGTGCCGCAGCGAGTCGAACGCACCCGCCTTGATCAGCGATTCGATGGTCTTCTTGTTGCAGACCACCGCGTCCACCTTGGACAGGAAGTCGTAGAAGTCGGCGTACGCGCCCTTCTCGTCACGGCAACGCATGATCGCGCTCACCACGTTGGCGCCGACGTTGCGGATCGCGGCGAGGCCGAAGCGGATGTCCCGGCCGACCGGGGTGAACGGCCCGGCCGAGTCGTTGACGTCGGGCGGCAGGACCTGAATGCCCATCCGGCGGCACTCCGACAGGTACAGCGCCATCTTGTCCTTGTCGTCGCCGACGGACGTGAGCAGCGCCGCCATGTACTCGGCCGGGTAGTGCGCCTTCAGGTACGCGGTCCAGTACGACACCAGCCCGTACGCCGCGGAGTGCGCCTTGTTGAAGGCGTAGCCGGCGAACGGCACCAGGACGTCCCACACCGCCTGGATCGCCTGGTCGGAGTAGCCGCGCTCGCGGCAGCCGTCCCGGAACGGGATGAACTCCTTGTCCAGGATCTCCTTCTTCTTCTTGCCCATCGCCCGGCGCAGCAGGTCGGCCTGGCCGAGGCTGTAGCCGGCGAGGATCTGCGCGGCGCGCTGCACCTGCTCCTGGTAGACGATCAGGCCGTAGGTGGGGGCCAGGATCTCCCGCAGCGGCTCCTCCAGCTCCGGGTGGATCGGGGTGATCTCCTGGAGCCCGTTCTTGCGCAGCGCGTAGTTGGTGTGCGAGTCGACGCCCATCGGACCGGGCCGGTACAGCGCCAGCACGGCCGAGATGTCCTCGAAGTTGTCCGGCTTCATCAGCCGTAGCAGCGAGCGCATCGGCCCACCGTCGAGCTGGAACACGCCCAGCGTGTCGCCGCGGGCCAGCAGGTCGTAGGCGGGCTTGTCGTCCAGCGGCAGGGCCAGCAGGTCGAGCTTGGTGCCGTGGTTGAGCTCGATGTTCCTGACCGCGTCGTCGATGATGGTCAGGTTGCGAAGGCCGAGGAAGTCCATCTTCAGCAGCCCGAGCGACTCGCAGGTCGGGTAGTCGAACTGCGTGATGATCGTCCCGTCGGCGTCCCGCCGCATCAGCGGGATGTGCTCGATGATCGGCTCGGCGGACATGATGACGCCGGCGGCGTGCACACCGGTCTGCCGGATCAGCCCCTCGATGCCGCGCGCGGTGTCGATGACCTTCTTGACGTCCGGGTCCGACTCGTACAGCCCGCGGATCTCGCCGGCCTCCGCGTAGCGGGGGTGCTTCGCGTCGAAGATGCCGGTCAGCGGGATGTCCTTGCCCATGACGGCCGGCGGCATCGCCTTGGTGATCCGGTCTCCCACCGCGTAGGGATAGCCGAGCACCCGCGCCGAGTCCTTGATCGCGGCCTTCGCCTTGATCGTGCCGAAGGTGGCGATCTGCGCGACCTTGTCCTCGCCGTACTTCTCGGTGACGTACTGGATGACCTCGCCGCGACGCCGGTCGTCGAAGTCGATGTCGACATCCGGCATCGAGACCCGCTCGGGGTTGAGGAACCGCTCGAAGATCAGGCCGTGCGGGATCGGGTCCAGGTCGGTGATGCCGAGGGCGTAAGCGACCAGCGAGCCGGCGGCCGAGCCACGGCCCGGACCGACGGCGATGCCCTGGCTCTTGGCCCACTGGATGAAGTCGGCGACCACGAGGAAGTACGACGGGAAGCCCATCTGGATGATGACGCCCAACTCGTACTCGGCCTGCTTGACGTGCCCCTCCGGGATGCCCTGCGGGTAGCGGCGGGCCAGGCCGGCGAACGTCTCCTTGCGGAACCAGGACTCCTCGGTCTCCCCGTCGGGCACGGGGAAACGCGGCATGAGGTTGTGGAACTCGAACATGCCGGCCGGGTCGACCTTCTCCGCGACCAGCAGGGTGTTGCGGCAGCCCTCCAGCCAGAGGTCGGACGTGTCGACGCCGCGCATCTCCTCGGCGGACTTGATGTAGTAGCCGCTGCCGTCGAACCGGAACCGGTTCGGGTCGGCGACGTTCGCCGCGGTCTGCACGCAGAGCAGCACGTCGTGCGCCTCGGCCTGCGACTCGTGCGTGTAGTGCGAGTCGTTCGTGACCACCGGCGGGATGTCCAGTTTGCGGGAGATCTCCATCAGCTCCTGGCGCACCCGGCGCTCGATGCTGATGCCGTGGTCCATGATCTCCAGGAAGTAGTTGTCCTTCCCGAAGATCTCCTGGTACCTGGCCGCGGCCTTCAACGCCTCGTCGTACTGGCCCAGCCGCAACCGGGTCTGCACCTCACCCGAGGGGCAGCCGGTGGTCGCCATCAGGCCGTCGGCGTGCTCGGCGAGCAGTTCCGCGTCCATCCGCGGCCACTTGACGAAGAAACCCTCGGTGTACGACCGGCTGGTGAGCTTGAACAGGTTGTGCAGGCCGGCCTTGTTCCGCGCCCAGATCGTCATGTGCGTGTAGCCGCCGCTGCCGGAGACGTCGTCGCTCTTCTGCTCCGGGCGGCCCCACCGCACCCGCTGCTTGTGGAACCGCGACTCCGGCGCCACGTACGCCTCGATGCCCAGGATCGGCTTCACGCCGGCGGCCATGGCCTGCTTGTAGAAGTCGTTCGCGCCGTGCATGTTGCCGTGGTCGGTCATCGCGACCGCCGGCATCCCCTGGCGGCTGACCTCGGCGAAGAGGTCCTTGAGCCGGGCGGCACCGTCGAGCATCGAGTACTCCGTGTGCACGTGCAGATGCGCGAACGAATCGCCCATGCGTGGCGCCCCCCGGGTTGTGGATCAAGCGGTGTCGGAGTCGACCGACCTACCCTACCGACGCCGGCTGACGGCCTCCACCGTCCGCGCCGGAGGTGGTCCGCATCTCGCCGCGGCCGGCGAGGGCCCGGCCGGCGGGGGCGGCCAGGACGCGGCCGGCGAGGGCGCGGGCACCGCCGGGATGCCCGCGCCCTCGCCGGGTGTCAGACCCGCTGGGCGACGAAGAGTGCCGCCACGTCCGCCGAGCTCATCGCGCCCTGGTACGCGCCCAGGTCGTCCACCTGGCCGTAGAGCCACCCCTCGGGGCCGGCCGCGGTGCTCACGCGCCCGACCACCAGGGAACCGGTTGCCTGCCGGGGCTGCCCGGCGGCGTCCAGCGCCACCGTGCGGACGAGGGTGCCGTCGACGTGGAGCAGCACCTGCCGGTGGGCGGCGTCGAGCACCACGACCAGGTGGTGCCACAGGTCGGCGTCGGCCGCCGGGGCGGTCGCCTCCGTGGCGGCGCCGCCGGGCGCGCCGGCGCCGTCCGCCGGAACCACGAGGGTCCAGCGTCCGCCGTCGACCGGCTCCCAGCCGAGGCGCAACGCGTGACCGCCGGCCGCGTCCTGCGACACCACGGTCTGCGCGCCGCGGGACGGGTCGAGCCGGACCCAGGTGGCGAGGGTGAACGACTGGTCGGTACGCAGCACCGGCGCGTCCGCCCAGACCGGGTTGCCCGGCTCACCCCGGTTGGCCTGGCTGCGGGCGTACTCCCGGGTGGTCTCGCCGTAGTGCGGATCCGACGGGTCGTCGATCCAGTGCGTCCCGTCCAGTGCGAGGACGCTGCCCTGCCGCCCGGCGTCGACATACGACCCTTGGGTCAGGTAGAGCTGACGGTCGAACGCGGTGCTGTCGGGCGCGGAGCAGAGGGTGGGGTCGTCGATCGACTCGTCGTAGCACGGAATCGCGTTCTCGAAGTTCCACTTGCCGACCTGGACCGGCCGCAGGAGGCCCGGCTCGTCGAAGCCGCCGGACCCCGGGTCGGAGGCGCGCCAGCCGGTGAAGTCCTGAGCGACGAGGGTCCGGTCGTACACCCGCACGTCGGCCAGATTGCCCCGCCACCAGGTGGCGTCGCCACGACCCAGCCGGAACTCGCCGGCGGGGTGGTTGACGGCGGTCACCCGGAACTTGGTCGCCTCGGCGACGCCGTCAACCCAGAGGGTGAGGGTACGCGCGGCGGCGTCGTGGACCACCGCGACGTGGGTCCAGAGGCCGACCCGCGGCGCCGACGTGGACCGGGCGACCGACCACTTGGCGCCCTTCCCGGTCTTCGTCGGCATCCGGACCTGCCACCGGTTGGAGGCCTTGTCGTAGCCCACGGAGAGCGTGGCGTGCCGCGAACCGGCCTTGCTGACGAAGTCCCGGCTGACGGACGCGTCGGTGAGGCGGACCCAGGCGGCGACCGAGAAGGTGCCGGCGCTGTCCAACGTGGTGGGCGACGCGGACAGGTACGACGACGCGCCGTCGAACGCGGACGCCTCTCCCCCGACCAGCCGGGCGTCCTGCTCCCAGCCGAGGCCCACGGGCGTCAGTGGGCTGTCACCGCCGACGGCGGGCTGGTTGTCGGCGAGGGCCTGCTCCCGGGTGATGCCCGGATACGTCTCCACCGACCAGAACGCGGTCGCTGGGGCCGGACGGTCGATGGTGGTGCTCCCGCGCGGTGCCGCCTCCGCGGCACCGGCGGGCAGGAGGGCGGCTGCCACCGCCATGGCAAGTGTGCTGGTCCGGGCACGGCCGGACGAGAAATAGCTGGTCATGACACCTTTCCCCGCTGAAGTCCGGCCGAGCTGTCCCGAGGGGATCCACGCGCGTCCGGCCGGTCGCCGGGTCAGTGTCACAGGGCGGTGCAAGCACCGCCACCCCGCAGTCACCTGGGCACAATGATGTCCGGCTGGACAATAGTGTGTGGCGCACAGTAGCGTGTGATGCATGGTCAGCGAAGAGATCCTCCGGACCCACCTCCAGGAGCTGCGCCGGGGCACGGTCGTGGTGGCGAGCCTCGTCGTCCTGCGCCGCCCCGACTACGGCTACGCGCTGCTGCAACGCCTGACCGAGCACGGCTTTCCCGTCGATGCCAACACGCTCTACCCGCTGCTGCGCCGCCTCGAGGACCAGGGGCTGCTGACCAGCGAGTGGAACACCGAGGAGAGTCGGCCGCGCAAGTTCTACCGGACCAGCCCCGACGGCGAGGCGGTCCTCGACCGGCTCCTCGCCGACCTGTCCGCCGTGCAGACCTCCATGACCGCCCTGCTCGAAGGAGTGGACCGATGACCGCCCTGACCGACCGCTACGTCGCCGCGACCCTGCGCTCGGTGCCCGCCGCGCGCCGCGGGGAGATCGCCACCGAGCTGCGCGCCTCGATCGAGGACATGATCGAGGGCCGGACAGCCGCCGGGGAGGACACCGCCTCCGCCGAGCGGGAGGTGCTCACCGAGCTGGGCGACCCGGCGCAGCTCGCCGCCCGGTACGCCGACCGGCGGCTCCAACTCATCGGCCCCACCTACTACCTGGCCTGGCAGCGGCTGCTCGTCACGTTGCTCAGCATCATCCCCGGCATCGTCGGCGTGGTCGTCGGCGTCGTGGAGGCCACCGCCGGCGACAACCCGGGCGGCGCCATCGGGGCCGGCATCGTCGCGGCCTTCCAGACCGCCGTGCAGATCGCGTTCTGGGTGACGCTGGTCTTCGCGGTGCTCGAACGGCTGGGCACCCCGCTGAACCTGCCCGGCTGGACCGTCGACGACCTCCCCGACGAGCCCGTCGAGCGGGACGTCCCGCTCACCGACACGTGCGCCTCGCTCGTCGCCCTGGTCCTGACCGCCGCGTTCCTCGTCTGGCAGCACTTCCAGACGCTGGTCCCGGCCGACGGTGACCGCCTGGCGATCCTCGACCCCGCACTGTGGACGTCCTGGCTCCCGGTCCTCCTCGCGGTGCTGGTCGTCAGCGCCGGCCTGGAGATCACCAAGTACCGCGTCGGCCGCTGGACCTGGCCCCTCGTCGCGCTCAACGCCCTGCTGCACCTGGCGTTCGCGGTGCCGGCGGTCTGGCTGCTGCTCACCGACCGGCTGTTCAACCCCGAGTTCGTCGCCCACATTCCGTGGCTGCGCGACGGCGACAATCTCGAGACGCTCGCGAACGGCGTCGCGATCGGCACCGTGGCCGTCGTGCTCTGGGACGTCGTCGACAGCGTGGTCAAGGCGCTACGTGCCCGCCGCTGACACACCCGGTCCCGGCGGCGCATGATCGACTCGATGCCGGCGGCATCGCGGTGTCCCGCCGCCGTAGATCACGCGATGCCGGCGGCACGGAGTGGATCACACCGACCGGGCGAACGCCGTGCCGCCCCGCCCGTCGGCCGGCGCGGCGGCCAGGTGGGGTTCCGGGCGGGCACCGACCGGATGGATGAGATCCTGACCAGAATGAGCACGGCGGCGGGTGAGGACTGGCGGCGGCCCGGGCCGACGCCTGAGCAGCAGCGGCGCGACGTCTACGTGGGGCTGGCGGTGACCGTGCTCGCCCTGGTCAGCCTCACCCTCGCCCGCAGCACCGGGGCGTTCGTCCTGGGCCCGCCTCCGTCGGTGGCGGAGCAGGTCCTCTGGACCGTCGCGGCCACTCTGCCGCTGATCTGGCGGCGACGCTTCCCCGCCACGGTCACGCTGGTCGTCTCCGGCGCGTTCATCGCGGGGCAGGCCCGTGCCGCACCGGAGTTCCAGGTGACCTCGGGCGCGCTCTTCGCCGCCCTCTACACGCTCGGCGCGTGGGGCCGGGACCGCCGCCTCGCACGGCGACTGCGGATCGGCGTGATCGCCGCCATGTTCGTCTGGCTCGGCGTCTCGTACGCGATCAGTGTCGCCCGCATCCCGCCCGACGCGTTCGCCGGCGCCGTCGGGCCGGTCCCCCCGGTGATCGCGATGATGGTCAACGGGGTGCTGCTCAACGGCCTGTTCTTCGGGTTCGCGTACGTCTTCGGGGAGACCGCCTGGCTGGCCGCCCGCCGGTCGCACGACCTCCGTACCCAGGCCGAGGAACTTCGCCGGTCGCAGGCCGAGGTCCGCGAGCACGCCGTCGTCGGCGAGCGGGTCCGCATCGCCCGGGAACTGCACGACGTCGTCGCCCACCACGTGTCGGTCATGGGCGTGCAGGCGGCCGCCGCCCGCCGGGTCCTCGACCGGGACCCGACCAAGGCCCGCGCCGCGCTGAGCGCCATCGAGGAGTCGGCGCGCACGGCGGTGGACGAGCTGCGCCGGATGCTCGGCGTCCTGCGCGCCCGCGACCGCGAGCCGGTGGGTGTCGAGCAGCCCGCCGGGATCGACCAGGTCACCGCGGTGGTCGACCGGGCCCGGGAGGCGGGGCTCCGGGCCAGCCTCGGGGTGTACGGGGACCCGGTGCCGCTACCGGAGTCGGTCTCCCAGGCCGCGTACCGGGTGGTGCAGGAGGCGGTGACGAACGCGCTGAAGCACGCGACCGGGGCGACCGTGCTGGACGTGCGGATCCGTCACCTGGCGCACGACGTGGAGGTGGACGTGACCGACGACGGACGGCCCACCGGCCCGCCCAATCCCGGCGGGATGGGCCTGGTCGGGATGCGCGAGCGGGTCGCCACCCACGGCGGTGTGCTCGAGGTCGGCCCACGCGCCGGCGGCGGCTGGCGGGTACGGGCCCGCTTCCCGCTGCCCGCCCCGGCGGAGCGCCCGGCATGAGCGCCGAGGCGACGGCCGACCGGCCGATCCGGGTGCTGCTCGCCGACGACCAGCACCTGGTCCGCACCGGGTTCCGGGTCATCCTCGAGGTGGAGGACGACATCGAGGTGGTCGGGGAGGCCGCGGACGGCGAACGGGCGGTGGGCATGACCCGGGCGCTGCGCCCGGACGTGGTGCTGATGGACGTGGAGATGCCCGGCGTCGACGGGCTGGAGGCCACCCGGCGGATCACCGCCGACGCGGACCAGTCGGGCGGGCCGGCGGTGCTGATCCTCACCACCTTCGACCGGGACGACTACCTGTTCACCGCGCTGCGCGCCGGGGCGAGCGGGTTCCTGCTCAAGAACGGCACTCCGGAGGCGCTGGTCGAAGCGATCCGGGTGGTGGCCCGCGGCGAGGGGCTCATCGCCCCGGAGCTCACCCGGCGGGTGATCGCCACCTTCGCCCGCTCCGGCGCCGCGGCCACGGCGGGGACGGCACCGGAGGAGGCGCTGCGGGGCCTCACCCCCCGGGAGCGGGAGGTGCTGGTCCTGGTCGCCGGGGGCGCGAGCAACGCGGAGATCGCCGCCGGCCTGCACCTGGGCGAGGCGACGGTGAAGACGCACGTCAGCCGGGTGCTGACCAAACTCGGCCTGCGCGACCGGGTCCAGGCGGTGGTCTTCGCGTACGAGCACGGGGTGGTACGCCCCCGCGGATGATCTCCGGTCCGTCCCGCGGGGGATCCGGAGGCTCAGCCCGTGGACGGACGGCGGACGGCGCCCGGTGACCTAGCGTGGCCGCCGTGACGAACGTCCTCCGTCTCGACGGTGTCGACCGCAGCTTCGGCGACCGTCGGGTGCTCCAGAACGTGTCCTTCGAGGTGCCGGCCGGGCGGATGACCGGCTTCGTGGGCGGCAACGGCGCCGGCAAGACGACCACCATGCGGATCATCCTCGGCGTGCTCGCCGCCGACGCCGGTCAGGTGACCTGGCAGGGCAGACCACTGACGCGGGAGGACCGCCGACGCTTCGGCTACATGCCGGAGGAACGCGGCCTCTACCCGAAGATGAGCGTCCGGGAGCAGGTGACCTACCTGGGCCGGCTGCACGGGATGACCACGGCGGCGGCCCGCCGCAACACCGACGTGCTGCTGGAGCGGGTCGGCCTCGCCGAACGCGGCGACGACCTGCTGGAGACGCTCTCGCTGGGCAACCAGCAGCGCGCCCAGATCGCCGCCGCGCTGGTGCACGACCCCGAGGTGCTGGTGCTCGACGAGCCGTTCTCCGGCCTCGACCCGCTGGCCGTGGACACGGTCGTCGCCGTGCTGCGCGAGCGCGCCGCGACCGGCGCACCGGTGCTCTTCTCCAGCCACCAGCTCGACGTCGTGGAACGGCTCTGCGACGACCTGGTGATCATCGCGGGCGGCGTGATCCGGGCCGCCGGTAGCCGCGAGCAGTTGCGCTCGACGTACACCTCGCCCCGCTACGAGCTGGTGGTGGAGACCGACGCCGGCTGGCTCCGCGACCAGCCGGGGGTGACCCTGGTGGACCTGGACGGCGCCCGCGCCGTCTTCGACCTCCCGCCGGGCACCGACGAGCAGCCGGTGCTGCACGCGGCGCTCGCCCGCGGCCCGGTCCGCGCGTTCCGCCCGGTCAGCCCCTCCCTCACCGAGATCTTCCGAGAGGTCGCCCAGTGAACACCCTGCAGGCCACCCGCCTGGTCGCCGTCCGGGAGGTCCGGGTCAAGCTGCGCGACCGGACCTTCCTCATCAGCACGCTGTTCTTCCTGCTCATCGCCGCCGCGGCGACGATCCTGCCGCCGCTGCTCTCCGGCGGTCCGTCCACCGTGGCCGCGACCGAGGCGGTGGCCGGTCCGCTGCGCGCGGCGGGGCTCGAGGTACGGACGCTGCCGGACGACCGCGCCGCCGAGCAGGCCGTCCGCGACGGCGACGTGGACGCCGCCGTCGTGTCCGGCCCGACCGTGCTCGCGATGGACGAGGCGCCCGACGACGTCGTGACCGCCCTGAGCACCCAGCCGCCGGTGCGGCTGCTGAACCCCGACGCGGTGGACCCGGCGGTGGCGTTCCTGGTGCCGTTCGCCTTCGCGTTCGTCTTCTTCGTGACGTCACAGACCTTCGGCGTGCAGATCGCGCAGAGCATCATCGAGGAGAAGCAGACCAGGATCGTCGAGATCCTCGTCGCCGCGGTGCCGGTCCGGGCACTGCTGGCCGGCAAGCTGGTCGCCGGGACCCTGCTGGCGCTGGGGCAGATCGCCCTGGTCGCCCTGGTCACGGTCGCCGGCATGACGTTCGGCGACAGCGGCGGGCTGCTCTCGCTGCTCGCGCCCGCGATCGGGTGGTTCCTGCCGTTCTTCCTGCTGGGCTTCGTGCTGATCGCGGCCATGTGGGCGGCGGCCGGGGCCCTGGTCAACCGGCTCGAGGACATCGGCGGGGTGTCCACACCGGTGCAGCTCGCCGTGATGGTGCCGTTCTTCGCGGTCATCTTCCTCAACGACAACGCGACCGCCATGCGGGTGATGTCCTACCTGCCGTTCTCCGCGCCGACGGCGATGCCGCTGCGGCTGTTCACCGGTGACGCCGCCGGCTGGGAACCGCTGGTGTCGCTGGCCCTGCTGCTGGTCACCGCCGCCGCGTTCCTGGCCGCGGGAGCCCGGGTGTACGAGGGCTCGCTGCTGCGTACCAACGGCCGCACCTCGATCGGCACGGCCTGGCGCTCCCGGGAGACGCTGGGCTGACGCGGACGCGAAACGGGCCCGGCACCACCGATGGCGCGGGCCCGGCGCGAAGCGCTCCCGGCGGCGGCTCAGCCGACGGCGGCCATGATCTCGTCGCTGACGTCGAAGTTCGCGTAGACGTTCTGCACGTCGTCGCAGTCCTCCAGGACGTCGATCAGCTTGAAGATCTTCCGGGCGCCCTCCTCGTCCAGCGGGACGTTGACGCTCGGGATCAGCGAGGACTCGGCCGACTCGTACTCGATGCCGGCGTCCTGCAGCGCGGTGCGGACCGCGATCAGGTCGGTCGGCTCGGAGACCACCTCGAACGCCTCGCCGAGGTCGTTGACCTCTTCGGCGCCCGCGTCCAGGACGGCCATCATCACGTCGTCCTCGCTGGTGCCGGCCTTGGGGACGATGACCACGCCCTTGCGGGAGAACATGTACGACACCGAGCCGGCGTCGGCGAACGAACCGCCGTTGCGGGTCAGCGCGGTACGCACCTCGGTGGCGGCGCGGTTGCGGTTGTCGGTGAGGCACTCGATCAGCAGCGCGACGCCGTTCGGGCCGTAGCCCTCGTACATGATCGTCTGGTAGTCGGCGCCGCCGGCCTCCAGGCCGGAGCCCCGCTTGACCGCGCGATCGATGTTGTCGTTGGGGACCGAATTCTTCTTGGCCTTCTGGATCGCGTCGTAGAGGGTCGGGTTGCCGGCCGGGTCGCCGCCGCCGGTGCGCGCCGCCACCTCGACGTTCTTGATCAGCTTGGCGAACATCTTGCCGCGCTTGGCGTCGATGACCGCCTTCTTGTGCTTGGTCGTCGCCCACTTTGAGTGGCCGGACATCAGTTACCTCCGTTGCTACCCGCCGTCTGCATCGACCGCACCGCACTCGCCCCCGCTCCCGCCGGCGCACGCGGAGAGTGCCGGTCAGCTCTGGTGGAAGCCGTGGCGGGCAGATGGCCCTGCCGAATCTCGGCAATCCTACCGGCGGGCCGCGGGTGGATGTCACGCACCGCACGCCGCCGGCCCGCCCCGTGCGGCCCGAACAGGCACAACGGGGCGGGCCGGGTGGTCATTCCCCGAAGCCGTACGACCCGACCTCGGTGAATCCGGAGGTGCTCCGCTCCGCACACCGGTCCTCCAGCCCGGCGCGGTACCGGCGGAACGATTCCAGCTGCGGCAGCGGTCCCGGCAGCTCCGGGGCCAGGGCGATGTCGACGAAGCTGCGCCCGTCGTCGAGTTGCAGCGTCACGAAGCGCAGCCCGGCCGGCCGGGTCCGGGACAACTCGGCGTAGACGGCACGCAGGAGGGCCAGGTGCGTCCCGACGTGTTCGGGACGGACCCGGTACTGGATGACGATCGTCTCCACCGCTCACCCCACCAGCTCGGGCCGGCGGTCCGCCGCGACCCGCAGCGCGGCCGTCCAGGTCAGGATCTCGGTGAGCATGGTGGTGAGCGACTGCTCCCGCCCGTCCTCGGGAGCGAGCCGGGCCGGGTGGGTCGGGTCATCCGGCGCCGCGCCGGAGAAGTCGAAATCGGTGAAGAGCCCCAGGGCCACCCGCGTCGGTACGACCACGACCCGCACCTCGCCGAGGACGGTCTGGAGGTGGTCGCCGGCCCGGGTGCCGCCCTGCACGCCGTAGGTCAGCACCCCGGCGACCTTGCCGTTCCACTCGGCGTACAGGTAGTCGACGGCGTTCTTCAACGCGGCCGGGACGGACCGGTTGTAGTCCGGGGTGACGAACAGGAAGGCGTCGTACCCGCCGACCACGCCCGCCCAGCGCCGGGTGTGCGGGTTGCGGTAGTCGCCGAACAACGCCGGCACCGGCTCGTCGAGCAGCGGCAGGTCCTGCTCGGCCAGGTCCACCAGCTCGACGGCGGCGTCGCCGTCGCGAACGGCCGGGTGCCGGGACGCGACCCGGGTCACCCAGCCGGCGACGGCGGTGCCGCGCCGGCCCGGTCGGGTGCTGCCCACGATCACGCCGATCCGGACCGGCGCGGAGGTCTGTGTGTTCTGCATGACCTGAGCCTCGCGCCGGGGCGGCTGGGTGGGGAGGCCGGCGCGAGGGTGGCCCCGGCAGGGACAGGCTTCGTCGGGTGTCCGGTGTCAGACTGGGCCGGTGATGGACGGAGAGCTCGGCGCGTTCCTGCGCAGCCGGCGGGAAGCGCTCCCGCCCGGACGGGTCGGCCTTCCCGAGGGGCCCCGGCGCCGGACGCCGGGACTGCGCCGCGCCGAGCTGGCGACGCTCGCGCAGGTGAGCGTGGAGTACCTGACCCGCCTGGAACAGGGCCGCGACACCCGCCCGTCGCCGGAGATCCTCGCCGCGCTCGCCGACGCGCTGCGGTTGGACGACGCCGACCGCGAACACCTCCGCCAGCTCGCGGCCGCCCACCACAGCAGGCAGCTCTGCCCGCGCGGGAGGACCGCGGTCACGCGTACGGTGCGGCCGTCCGTCCGCGCGCTGCTCGACGCCTTCCGCGACGCGCCGGCGCACCTGGCCAACCGGCTCGGCGACGTCCTGGCGTGGAACGACCCCTTCGACCGGGTCGCCCGGCCGCTGGGTCTGCTCGACGGCTCCCGCCCCAACCTGACCTGGTACGTCTTCACCGACGAACGGGCCCGGGAGGCGTTCGCCGACTGGGCCGGAACGGCCGACCACCAGGTCGCCGAGCTGCACCGGCTGCGCCAGGGCGATCCGGCGACCGACGAGTTCGCCGACCGGCTGGTCCGGACCGTGGGCACGCCGTTCGCCGACCGGTGGCGGCGGCGTCCGGTGCCGGCGGCGCACCACGGGGTACGCGAGCTGCGCCACCCGCACGTCGGGCCGCTACGGCTGGCCTACGAGACCCTGACGGTCGGCGACACGGGCGACCAGTGGTTGATCACCCACGTGCCGGCGGACGCGGCCACGGCCGCCCGGCTGGACAAGCTCCTGGGCCGCGTACCCGGCCGCCTGCGCGCCGTCGCAGGCTGAGCCCCCGCCCACCCGCCCGGTCGATCACCCGCTCGGGTCGATCGAGAGGCGCGGCCCCGCAAACCTCTTGATCGACGAGCGCCGGCGCGCGGGCGGGTCGGGCGGGGTCAGCGGGCGGTGCGGACGAGGTTCACGAAGTACGCGTGCAGGCGCCGGTCGCCGGTCAGCTCCGGGTGGAACGAGGTGGCCAGCAGGTTGCCCTGCCGGACCGCGACGATCCGCCCGGCGGCGGGGCCCTCGGTCACCGTGCCGAGCACCTCGACGCCCGCACCGACGCGCTCCACCCAGGGCGCCCGGATGAACACCGCGTGGAACGGCCCGCCGTCGACGCCGGTGACCTCCACCAGCGCCTCGAACGAGTCGACCTGGCGGCCGAACGCGTTGCGCCGGACGGTCATGTCGATGCCGGCGAAGCCGCGCTGGTCGGGCCGGCCGTCGAGCACCTCACCGGCCAGCATGATCATGCCGGCGCAGGACCCGTAGACCGGCATGCCACCGGCGACGCGCTTGTCGATCGGCTCGCGCAGCTCGAAGATGTCGGCCAGCTTGCTGATCGTGGTGGACTCGCCGCCCGGGATGACCAGGCCGTCGACCGCGTCCAACTCCTCGCGGCGGCGGACCGGTCGGGCGTCCGCTCCGGCGGCGGCCAGGGCGTCGGCGTGCTCCCGGACGTCGCCCTGGAGGGCGAGCACACCGATCACGGGTGCCGTCACGTTCACTCCTTCCGCAGTCGTTAAGAGGGGGCCCCTTCTCTACCGGAGGCGTTAAGCAGGGGCCCTTCCTTCACCAGCCGCGCTCGGCCAGGCGGTGCGGCTGCGGGGTCTCGTCGACGTTGATGCCGACCATCGCCTCGCCGAGGCCGCGGGAGACCTTGGCCAGCACGTCCGGGTCGTCGTGGAAGGTGGTGGCCTTGACGATCGCGGCGGCACGCTGCGCCGGGTTGCCGGACTTGAAGATGCCGGAGCCGACGAAGACGCCCTCGGCGCCGAGCTGCATCATCATGGCGGCGTCGGCCGGGGTGGCGATACCACCGGCGGTGAACAGCACCACCGGCAGCTTGCCGGTCTCGGCGACCTCCTTGACCAGCTCGTACGGCGCCTGCAGCTCCTTGGCGGCGACGTACAGCTCGTCGGCCGGCAGCGACCGGAGCCGGCGGATCTCCTTGCGGATCTTGCGCATGTGGGTGGTGGCGTTGGAGACGTCACCGGTGCCGGCCTCGCCCTTGGAGCGGATCATGGCCGCCCCCTCGGTGATCCGGCGCAGCGCCTCGCCCAGGTTGGTGGCGCCGCAGACGAAGGGGACGGTGAAGGCCCACTTGTCGATGTGGTTCTCGTAGTCGGCCGGGGTCAGCACCTCGGACTCGTCGACGTAGTCCACACCGAGGGACTGCAGGATCTGCGCCTCGACGAAGTGGCCGATCCGGGCCTTGGCCATCACCGGGATGGAGACGGCGTTGATGATGCCGTCGATCATGTCCGGGTCGCTCATCCGGGAGACGCCGCCCTGGGCGCGGATGTCGGCGGGCACCCGCTCCAGCGCCATCACGGCGACGGCGCCGGCGTCCTCGGCGATCTTGGCCTGCTCGGGGGTGACCACGTCCATGATCACGCCGCCCTTGAGCATCTCGGCCATGCCGCGCTTGACGCGGGCGGTGCCGGTCACGGGGGTGGCAGTGGTGTTCGGGGAGGTGGTTTCGGGCACGGGTCATCGCTCCTAGAGACGTGCTGGGAGGGTGGCTGCGGAGATGCTACGACGGGGTGAACGCGCGTCCGACAGCCAATCAGACCCACGGTGGCCTGCTGTGTGGCAGCCGTCACGGGCCGGGAGGTGTCGCGCGCTCAGCCGGCGGGGACGTCGGCGGGTGCGGTCAGCGTCGGATCGTCGATGTCGAAGTACCGCGGCCAGGGCTGCCGTCGCCCCATCCGTAACAGACGCACCAGCGGTCGCCCCCGCGCCGCCCGGGCGTCACGGACCAGGTCGGTGTGCACCTGCCGGGCCAACGCCAGCCGACGGCTCGCGGCGATCACGGCCTCCGCGTCCGGATCGCCCGGATCGAGCTGAACCGCGCGCAGTTGGCGGGTGAGGTCGTTCTCGGCCGCCTCACGCTCGTCGGGGCGGGCATCCAGCGCGATCCGCGCGGCCGCGTACAGCTCGACACCGTAGCGGCGCTCGGCGAGGACCGCGGCGGCCGCCGCGCGGCGCAGCAGGTGGGCGTCGAGCGCCCGGGCCGCCGACTCCGCCCGCGCCTGCAGGCGCCGAACCCGTCCGGCGGTCCAGACGAGGTACGCCGCCAGCAGCCCGACGACCAGCGTCGCGCCCACCGCCCACCACATGCCCGGCATCGTAGTGTCGCTCCGTTCCCGTCTCCGCCGGCCACGGCCGGCCGACCGCCGGCCTCCCCCGCACCACCGGCCCCACCGGTCAGCCCAGCCCCACCCATTCCTGGTCGATGACCCGACCGTCGGTGGCCTCGATCGCCGCTGCGTATACCTCCAGAACCCGGCGGGCAACCACGGGCCAGTCGAAATTCGCCACCACCTGGTCGCCGCAGGCGGTCAGCGTGGCCCGCGTCTCCGGGTCGTCGAGCAGGTCGGCGAGGGCGGTCCCCAGTGCCGACGGGTCGCCGGTGCGGAACAGCCGGCCGGCCCGGCCGCCGTCGAGCACCCGGCGGAAGGCGTCCAGATCACTCGCGACGACCGTCGTCCCCGCCGCGAGCGCCTCCGTGAGGATCATCCCGAACGACTCGCCGCCGGTGTTCGGCGCCACATAGAGGTGGACGCTGCGCAGCATCCGGGCCTTGTCCGCCTCGGAGACCAGGCCGAGGAAGGTGATCTGGTCATGCAGCTCGGCCGGGAACTTCTCGTACAGGTCGTCGGAGTCACCGGGCCCCGCGACCAGCAGCCGCAGCCCGGGGCGTTCGGACGCGAGGTGCACGAACGCGTCCCGAAGCACCGGGAAGCCCTTGCGGGCCTCGGTGAACCGGCCGAGGAAGCCGATCGTGCCGCCCCGTCCCGGTGCGCACTCCCCCGGCCAGCCGGGCAGCGGCTCGGCGTCGGTGAACTTCGCGACGGCCACCCCGTTCGGGATCTCCACCGCCCCGCCGTCCATGTGCTCGACCTGCACCTTGCGGGCCAGGGCGCTGACCGCGATCCGGGCGGTGATGCGCTCCAGCACGATCTGGAGCACGCCCTGCGCGGCGGCGAGTACCCGGGAGCGGGTCATCGCGGTGTGGAACGTGGCCACCACCGGCCCCCGCGCGGAGAGCACGGCGAGCATGGACAGGCTGAGCGTCAGCGGCTCGTGCACGTGCAGCACGTCGAAGTCGCCCCGGATGATCCACCGGCGGACCCGGGCGGTGGAGACCGGGCCGAAGGCGATCCGGGCCACCGAGCCGTTGTACGGCAGCGGCACCGCCCGCCCGGCCGGCACGACGTACGGCGGCAGCGGCGAGTCCTCGTCGGCCGGGGCGAGGACGCTCACCTCGTGCCCGAGGCCGATCAGCGCCTCGGCGAGGTCCATCACGTGGTTCTGCACGCCGCCCGGTACGTCGAAGGAGTACGGGCACACGATGCCGATTCGCACGTTGGCGCCCTTTCCCTCAGGCCTGTCCGGTTGCCGGCGAGGGCTGGGCCACGCCGGTCGTGGCGGCGTGCTGCTGGTCCAACCACATCCGCTGCAACATGTGCCAGTCTTCCGGATGGCGGGCGATGCCCGCCGCCAGACCGTCGGCGACCCGCTGTGTCAGGGCCCGGACCCGCGCGTCCAGCGGGCCCTCCTCCGGGCCGGGCACCGGCACCGGCCCCTCGATCGAGGCGTGCGCGGCGTCCGGCTCGTACCACATCGATGCCACGTAGAGGGGCGCGCCGGTGCGCAGCGCGAGCAACGCCGGACCGGGGGGCATCCGGGTGCGGGCGCCGAAGAAGTTCACCTCGACGCCGCGCGCCGAGAGGTCCCGGTCGGCGAGGAGCGGGACGATCGCACCGGCCTGGATCCGGTCGACCAGCACGTCGAAGGCGGGCCGCTCCCCACCCTGGGTGGGCAGGATCTCCATGCCGAGATTCCGCCGGAAGGCGAGGAAACGCCGGTAGACGCCCTCCGGCTTGAGCCGCTCGGCGACGGTGGTGATCGGCCAGCCCATCGCCGCGACCCAGGCGCCGGCGGCGTCCCAGTTGCCGGCGTGCGGCAGCGCCACGACCGCGCCCCGGCCGGCGGCCACGTCGGCCGCCAGCACGTCCTCACCGTCCAGCCGGAAGGCGGCGAGGATCTCCGCGCGGCTCAGCGCCGGCAGGCGGAACGCCTCCAGCCAGTACCGGGCGTAGGAGCGCAGGCCGGCGCGGACCAGCTCGTCCAGCTCGGCCTCCGGCATCTCGGGGCCGACGACGCGGCGCAGGTTGGCGCGGAGTCGGGCCGTACTCGGGCCGCCGCGACGGTGGGCGCGGTCGGCGCCCGCCCGGAAGGCCGCGGCCGCGACGGGCCGGGGCAGCGCGCGGACGGCGCGCCACCCGGCGAGGTAGGCCAGCTCGGTGAGGGTCACCGGCGCCGGCCCCGCACGGCCCTCACCCCTGCCCGCCCGACGCGGTGGGGACCTGCTGGGACTGCCGGTACACGTGGGCCATCCGCTGCCCGACCGTGAAGATCGACACGGCGGCGAGCAGCCAGAGCGCGATGGGCAGCGCGACCGGCAGGCCGAGGCCGGCGAGCAGGCCGCCGACGCCGACGATGAGTAGTCGCTCGGTGCGCTCGGCGATGCCCACGTTGCAGGTCATGCCGAGCCCCTCGGCGCGGGCCTTTACGTAGGAGACGAGACTGCCCGCGGCCAGACAGAGCAGGGCCGCCGCGACACCGGCGTGGTCGCCCTCGGTGGCCAGGTAGTAGGCCACGGCGCCGAAGACGGCGCTGTCGGCGATCCGGTCCATGCTCGAGTCGAGGAACGCCCCGAACCGGGTGGAGCCGCCGCTCATGCGGGCCATCGTCCCGTCGAGCAGGTCGGTCAGCGCGAAGACCGTCACGATCAACGCTCCGGCGACGAGGTGGCCGCGGGCGCCGAAGCCGAGCGCGCCGACGAGCACCCCGAGGGTGCCCGTCACGGTGACCGCGTTGGGGGTGACGCCCGCGCGCAGCAGTCGGCGCGCGAGCGGTTCGACGATGCGGGTCATGCCCGCGCGGGCCGTCACTTGGAAGATCTTCGCCATGGCGGTCCCACGATAACGGTCGCCGGGCCAGCGGCGATACGGCCGGTCAGGTGACCCGCGCGGCGAGGCTTGTGCGGCCCGGTCATCGGGTGTCTGATCGACCCAGGAAAGGTGAGCCAGCTCACCGGTCCGCCCGTCCCGTTCCCGCTTGGCAGCAGACCACCGGAGGATATCGCCGCGCACCCGCCCCGGGCCGCACCCCGTCGCGCGCGGCGGTCGCCACCAACCACCGGCTGAGGGAGGTGCGCCCCATGGCGCAGAAGAGTCAGGAGAAGGGGGTCACCGGCGGCGCGCCGGTGGTGACCGACCCCGGCAGGGTCCGCAACGTGGTGCTCGTCGGCCACTCCGGGGCCGGCAAGACGACCCTGGTCGAGGCGTTGCTCGCCGCGACCGGCACGATCGGTCGCGCCGGGAGCGTCACCGACGGCACCACGGTCTGCGACCACGACCCCGCCGCCGTACGCCAGCAGCGCTCGGTGAGCCTGGCCTGCGCGCCCCTGACCCACGACGGGATCAAGGTCAACCTGCTGGACAGCCCGGGGTACGCCGACTTCGTCGGTGAGCTGCGGGCCGGGCTGCGGGCCGCCGACGCCGCACTCTTCGTCGTCTCCGCGGTCGACGGGATGGACGCCGCGACCGCCGCGCTGTGGGAGGAGTGCGCCGCCGTCGACATGCCCCGGGCGGTCGCCGTCTCCCGGCTGGACCACCCGCGCGCGGACTTCGACGAGGCGGTGGCGCTCTGCCAGCGGGTCTTCGGCGACAACGTGCTCCCGCTCTACCTGCCGATGCTCGGTGACGACGGCATCTCCACCGTCGGCCTGCTCGGGCTTATCACGAGGCGGGTCTTCGACTACACCGGCGGCCTGCCGGCGGAGGTGCGCGAGCCGGACCCGGAGCACCTGCCGGCGATCGCCGAGTCCCGCAACGAACTGATCGAGGGGATCATCGCCGAGAGCGAGGACGAGACCCTCATGGACCGGTACCTCGAGGGTGAGGAAATCGGCACCGACATCCTCGTCGAGGATCTGGAGAAGGCGGTCGCGCGCGGCCACTTCTACCCGGTGGTGCCGGTCTGCGCGGAGACCGGGGTGGGGCTGGACGCGCTGCTGGAGGTGCTCACCGCGGGCTTCCCGTCGCCGCTGGAGCACGACGTGCCGGCGGTGACCGGCGTGGACGGTGCGCCCCGGCCGCCGCTCACCTGCGATCCGGACGGCCCGCTGGTCGCGGAGGTCGTCAAGACGACCATCGACCGGCATGTCGGCCGGGTCTCGCTGGTACGGGTGTTCTCCGGCACGCTGCGCCCGGAGCAGACCGTGCACGTCTCGGGGCACGGCATGGCCGAGCGGGGCCACCCCGACCACGACGCCGACGAGCGGGTGGGGCACATCTACTCGCCGCTCGGCGCGACCCTGCGGGAGGTGGGCCTCTGCGTGGCCGGCGACATCTGCGCGATCACCAAGTCGGGCAGCGCGGAGACCGGTGACACCATCTCCGCCAAGGAGGACCCGCTGCTGATCGCGCCGTGGGAGATGCCGGAGCCGCTGCTGCCGGTGGCGATCGTGGCCCGCAGCCGCTCCGACGAGGACGCGCTCGCCCGCAACCTGGCCCGGCTGGTGGCCGGTGACCCCACGCTGCGGCTGGACCGCAACCCGGAGACCCACCAGCTGGTGCTGTGGTGCATGGGCGAGGCGCACGCGGACGTGGTGCTGGAGCGGCTGCGCACCGGCGGTGTGGAGCTGGACACCGAGCCGGTGCGGGTGGCGCTGCGCGAGACGTTCACCGGGTCGGCCAAGGGGCACGGCCGGCACGTCAAGCAGTCCGGCGGCCACGGCCAGTACGCGGTCTGCGACATCGAAGTGGCGCCGCTGCCGCGCGGCGCCGGTTTCGAGTTCGTCGACCGGGTGGTGGGGGGCGCGGTGCCGCACAACTACATCCCGTCGGTGGAGAAGGGGGTCCGCGCCCAGATGGAGCGCGGCCTGGTCGCCGGCTACCCGGTGGTGGACCTGCGGGTGACGCTGTTCGACGGCAAGGCGCACAGCGTGGACTCCTCCGACGCGGCGTTCCAGACGGCCGGGGCCCTGGCGCTGAAGGACGCGGCCGAGAGGGGCCAGCCGGCGCTGCTGGAACCGGTCGACGAGGTGGTCATCCGGGTGCCCGACTCGTCGGTGGGCGCGGTGATGGGCGACCTGTCCGGCCGGCGCGGCCGGGTGCTGGGCACCGAACCGGACACCACGGCCGAGGGCCGCACGCTGGTCCGTGCCGAGGTGCCGGCGACCGAACTCCTCCGGTACGCGGTGGAGCTGCGCTCGATGACCTCCGGCACCGGCACCTTCCGCCGCCAGTTCGTCCGCTACGAACCCATGCCCGCCCACCTGGCCGACCAAATCCGCAAGGAACACACCTAAGCCCCTCCCCCTCCCCCTCCCCCCTCCCCCCCCTCCCCCCCGACGCGTTGATCATGAAGTTAGCGGAGACAAATCGGACAGATTTGGCCGCTAACTTCATGATCAACGCAGAAGACCCCGCGCGTTGAGCCCCGCAACGGGGTGGTCAGGGTCGGGCGGTGGGGAGGGTGGGGCTGGGCCAGTAGGGGCGGTCGGCTTCGCGGAGGGCCGCCGCCCGCAGAGCCGCCAGCTGGCGTTCCACCTCGGCGAACTGGTCCGGCGGGAGCGGGCCACGGGCCAGCGCCGCCACGTTCTCCTCGACCTGGGCGACCGTACGGCAGCCGGGGATCGGGACGCTGCGGTCGCTGCGCGCCCAGATCCAGCCCAGCGCGCCCTGGGCCAGGGTCCGGCCGTCGGCGGTGAGCGCGGCGCGGACGGCGCTCACCCGGCGCAGCCACTCCGGCGCCGGTCGGCCGCCTCGAAACCACTCCAGCCAGCCGGGCGCGTGCCCGCGCAGGTCGTCCCGGGGCAGCGTGGAGCCGGTCGTGTACTTGCCGGTGAGCAGGCCCATCCCGAGCGGGCACCGGGCGACGCTGACGAGGTCGTACTTGTCGCAGACCGCAAGCAGCTCGGGGGCGTCCCGCAGCACCGACAGGGTGTGCTGCACGGCGGTGGCGCCCCGGGCCGTCTGACCCCACGCGGCGGCCCGGTCCACCCGGTCGGTGCTCCATCCGTACGCGCGCACCAGCCCGTCGGCCACCAGGTCCTCCAGCGTGCCGATCAGGGCCTCCGCGCGCGGGACCGGAAGGTCGCCCAGGTGCAGCTGGTAGAGGTCGATGCGGTCGGTGTCGAGCCGGCGCAGCGAGTCGGTCACCGCCCGCCGCAGGTACGCCGGGGACGCGTCCTCGCCCGTCGCCTGGCGGGCCGCCTCGTCGAACGTGTAGCCCCACTTCGTGGCGACGACCGCCTCGTCACGCCGGCCGGCGAGGGCCCGCCCGAGGATCCGCTCCGAGTGCCCCGCCCCGTACGTGTCGGCGGTGTCGAAGAGGGTCACGCCGAGGTCGAGCGCGCGGCGGACCGCCCGGACGGACTCGTCGTCGTCGACGACGCCCCACCCCAGCGGCTGGAGCCCCTCCGCCCACGGGCCACCGATCGCCCAGCACCCCATGCCGAGGGCGCTCACCTCGATGCCGCTGCGACCCAGCGTCCGCGTCATGACTGCCATCGACGCATCCTGTCACCTCCGGCCGACCGGAGGGAGAAGATCGCGCCGGGTGTCAGGACGGCCAGGCGCGGGCCAGCAGGTCGCGGGTGTCGCCCAGCAGCTGCGGCAGGACCTTGGTGCGGCCGATCACCGGCATGAAGTTGGCGTCACCGCCCCACCGGGGCACCACGTGCTGGTGCAGGTGCGCGGCGATCCCGGCGCCGGCCACGCCGCCCTGGTTCATCCCCAGGTTGAAGCCGTGCGCGCTGCTGACCTTGCGGACCACCCGCATGGCGGTCTGCGTGAACGCGGCCAGCTCGGCCGTCTCCGGGCCGTCGAGGTCGGTGTAGTCGGCCACGTGCCGGTAGGGGCAGACCAGCAGGTGCCCCGGGTTGTACGGGTAGAGGTTGAGCACCACGAAGACGTGCTCGCCGCGCGCCACGACGAGGCTCTCCGGCGCGGGCCGGCCGGGCGCGAGGCAGAACGGGCAGCCGCTCGGCTTCTCGTACCCGCCCTCGGGCCGGTCCTCGCCGGAGATGTAGGTCATCCGGTGGGGCGTCCAGAGCCGGTCCAGGCCGTCCGCCATGACCTCGCTGCTGTCGGTGTGTCCGTCCGCCCCAGTCACAGCAGCGATCCTACGACCCGGCGCGGGGCGTCACCGAACCGCGCCGTCCCGCCGGGGCCCGGGCGTGTGTTAACCGGGGGCCCTTTTACTGCCTGAGGCGTTAAGAAGGGGCCCTTCCTTACACCTCGGCGGCGGACGGGCCGATGTTGCTGCGCGAGGACACCACGTCGACGACGTGGTTGACCGCCTCGGCCATCGGTACGCCGTTGCGCTGCGAGCCGTCCCGGTAGCGGAACGACACGGTGCCCGCCGCGACGTCGTCGTCGCCGGCGATCACCATGAAGGGGATCTTCTGCTGCTGGGCGGTGCGGATCTTCTTCTGCATCCGGTCGTCACCGGCGTCGACCTGGGCACGGATGCCCTCGGCGCGCAGCGCGGCGACGAAGCCGTGCAGGTAGTCGGTGTGGTCCTCGCGGATCGGGATGCCGACCACCTGCACCGGGGCGAGCCAGGCGGGGAAGGCACCGGCGTAGTGCTCGGTGAGCACGCCGATGAACCGCTCGATCGACCCGAACTTCGCGCAGTGGATCATGACGGGCTGCTGCCGGGTGCCGTCGGCCGCCTGGTACTCCAGCCCGAAGCCCTTCGGCTGGTTGAAGTCGTACTGGATGGTCGACAGCTGCCAGGTGCGGCCGATGGCGTCCTTGGCCTGCACGGAGATCTTCGGGCCGTAGAAGGCCGCGCCGCCCGGGTCCGGCACCAGGTCGAGCCCGGTCTCCCGCGCGCACTGCTCCAGCACCGCGGTGGCCGTGGCCCAGTCCTCGTCGGAGCCGACGAACTTGTCGGGCTTGGACTCGTCGCGGGTCGACAGCTCCAGGTAGAAGTCGTCGATGCCGAAGTCCTTCAGCAGGCTGAGCACGAAGTGGAGCAGGTGCTTGATCTCGGCCGGCGCCTGCTCCCGGGTGCAGTAGGAGTGCGAGTCGTCCTGGGTCAGGCCGCGCACCCGGGTCAGCCCGTGGACCACGCCCGACTTCTCGTACCGGTAGACCGACCCGAACTCGAACAGCCGCATCGGCAGCTCGCGGTAGGACCGCCCGCGCGACCGGTAGATCAGGTTGTGCATCGGGCAGTTCATCGCCTTGAGGTAGTAGTCCGCGCCCTCGAGTTCCATGGGCGGGTACATGCCATCGGCGTAGTAGGGCAGGTGGCCCGAGGTGTGGAACAGCCCTTCCTTCGAGATGTGCGGGGTTCCGACGTACTGGAAGCCCTCCTCGATGTGGCGGGTGCGGACGTAGTCCTCCATCACCCGCTTCAGCACGCCGCCCTTGGGGTGGAAGACCGGCAGGCCGGAGCCGATCTCGTCGGGGAAGCTGAACAGGTCCAGGTCCGCGCCGAGCTTGCGGTGGTCGCGCCGCGCGGCCTCCTCGAGGAGCTTCAGGTACGCCTTCAGCTCGTCGCGCGTCGGCCACGCGGTGCCGTACACCCGCTGGAGCTGCGGGTTCTTCTCCGAACCCCGCCAGTACGCGGCGGCCGAGCGCATCAGCTTGAACGCGCCGATCAGCCGCGTGTTCGGCAGGTGCGGCCCCCGGCACAGGTCCGACCAGCAGACCTTGTCCTCGGTGGCGGCGAGGTTGTCGTAGATGGTCAGCTCGCCGCCGCCGACCTCCATGACCTCGTCCGAGTCCAGGCCCTCGCCCTTGACGTCGATCAACTCCAGCTTGAACGGCTCGGCGGCCAGTTCGGCCTTCGCCTCGTCCAGGCTGTTGAAGCGCCGCCGGCGGAACCGCTGGCCGGACTTGACGATCTCCTGCATCCGCTTCTCGAGCTTCGCCAGGTCCTCCGGCTGGAACGGCTTGTCGACGGCGAAGTCGTAGTAGAAGCCGTTCTCGATGGGCGGGCCGATGCCGAGCTTCGCCTCCGGGAAGACGTCCTGCACGGCCTGGGCGAGCACGTGGGCGGTGGAGTGCCGCAGCACGTTCAGCCCGTCCGGAGTGTCGATGGCCACCGGCTCGACCTCGGTGTCGACCTCCGGCCGCCAGTCCAGGTCGCGCAGCTGACCCTGGGCGTCGCGGACCACAACGATCGCCTTGGGCCCGGTCGCCGGCAGGCCGGCCGCCGCCACCGCGTCGGCCGCCGTCGTCCCGGCGGCCACGACGACGGGGTCGGCCACGACGGGGATACGGGGTGCGGACACGGTGACTCCTCACGGGCAGGCGGTACGGATGCTGCCGATGCTATCGGTCGTCCCGACCATCACCCGCTGCGGTGTAAGGAAGGGCCCCCTCTCAACGCCTGCGGTAGAGGAAGGGCCCCTTGTTAACGCCCCCCTCAGGCGTTGAACCTTTCCGTCCCCGCGTCCGAACTACCAGGTGTGGCTGGAGCCGGTTCCGGCCACGTGGACACGGATGGGGACGACGATGGCGAGGACGCGCGAGAGGCGCGGCCGCCGGGCCGGGGCGGTGACCGCCCTGGTCGCCGGCGCACTGCTGGCCTGGCCCGGCACGGCGTACGCGGCGGACGTGACGGTCCAGCCGACGCAGGCCCGGCAGGGCGAGGCGGTCAAGCTGGAGTTCGTGGTGCCGGAGGAGCGGGCCGGCACCCGCACCGAGCGGATCGAGATCCGGCTGCCCGCGGACGCTCCGATCGCCGAGGTCTACCCGATGTCGGTGACCGGCTGGGCACCCCGCATCGCCACCCGCGAGCTCGACCGGCCGGTCGCCGGCATCCACTCCTCGGGCGTGACCACGGTGACCAGCGCCGTGACCTGGTTCCGCATGCCCGGGTCGGAGACCGGGCCGGCCCGGCTGACGTTGTCGGTGGGCCCGCTGCCGCAGGTGGAGCGGTTGACCTTCGAGGTGCTCCAGACGTACGCCGACGGCACGGTCGTCCGCTGGTCGGAGCCGGCGGGTGACAAGACGGCGCCCGCGCTCACCCTGCTGCCGCCGGCGCCCGGCGCGGCCGGCGGCGGACACGGCCACGGCGCGGCGCCGGGCGCGCCGGGCGTGGGCGACCCGGCGGGTACGGCGGACGCCTCGGACCCGGCCGGGGGCAACGCCGACGGCCTGCTCGTCGCCGGTCTGCTCGCTGGCCTCGGCGGCGGCGTGGCGGGCGGCTGGCTGCTCAGCCGCTGGCGCCGCCGGGAGCCGTCGGACGGGCGTAACGACCTGCGCGCGGTCCTCGACGGCGACCCGCCCGCCGACGCGCCTCAACCGGAGGAGCAGGCCACTGCACCGGACACGGCGGCGCGAACGGAGGCGGTGGCCCCGACGGACGCGGTGGCGCGGACGCGCTGACCTCGCTCCAGCCGCCCCCGCTCGCCCCCCTTTGCTCTGCTTCAACCCACGCAACGGATTCCGGCCGGAACCGTTGCGTCCGGTGAAGCAGAGCAAAGGGGCCGCATGCCTTCGGTGGCGGCCGACGGACAAGGCGAGCAGCGGAGCGACGGGCGGCAGGGCCGGCGCCGCGACACCATGGCCGGTCGGCGCCCGCCGGCTGACGGCTCAGGGGAGCCAGTCGGGCAGCGGCTCGCGGGCGTCGAGCCACTCCGTCGGCACGCCGCCCGGGGTGCCGACCCCGGTGTACGCGGCGACCACCGCCCCGACGATCGCCGCGGTGGTGTCGACGTCCCCGCCCGCGTCGACGCAGGACCGGATCGCGGCCGGGTAGTCGTCGAGGTGTCCGGCGGCGACCCAGCAGGTGAAGGCGACGGTGTCCTGGGCGGTGATCCGGGAGCCGTTGCCGAGGGCGTCAACGACCTCGGGCAGCGGACGGCCGAGCAGTCCGGTGGCCCGCCGTACCCCCCGGTGCACCTCGGTGGCGGGGTCGAGCGCGGCGGCAACCCCGGCGAGCAGCCGGTCGGGCTCGGGGCGGTGCCCGTCCAGCCGGCCCCGGGCGGACAGGGACGCGGCCACCGCGACCGCGACCGCGCCGGCGATGCCCTCCGGATGGGCGTGGGTCACCTCGGCCGACGCCCGGGCCTGGTCCGCCGCCCGGCCGGTCGAGTCGGCGAAGTACGCCCCCAGCGGCCCCACCCGCATGGCGGCGCCGTTACCGCACGAGCCCTGCCCGTCGAAGGCCGACGCGGCGGCCACCGGCCACGGGGTGCCGGTACGGATCAGCCGCAGGACGGCCACCGCTCCCGCGCCGTAGCCACGGTGCGGCTCGCAACGGTCGGCGAACGCGAGGGCGAGCGCGTCCCGGTCGATCCGGCCGGTGTCGGCCAGGGCGGCCACGACCGAGCACGCCATCTCGGTGTCGTCCGTCCACGCCCAGGGCGGAGGTGGGAGCCGGCCGGCGGCCAGGTCGGCCGGTCGACGACCGGGCACGAAGAACTGGGAGCCGAGCGCGTCGCCGACCGAGAGGCCGGCGAGCGAGTCCCGGGCGAGCGCGAGTCGGGTGTCGGCGAAGAGGGTGAAGGACATCGTTGTACCAGCTTGCCGGGTTTGTAGGGGCGCCGCAACGCGATCGACGGGTCCCGCCGGCACCGTCGCGGCGTCGTCCTGGCCTGCTCGGGCGCGGGTCGACGGTGTCGATCAACTTGCCACGCCGAGTACCGTCTTGGCGTGGCCACCGTGCTCCTGGTCGAAGACGACCACGTCGTCCGCGGCGCGATGCTGCGATCCCTCGCCGACCGCGGGCACGCCGTGCACGCGGTCGGCACCGCGCTCGACGCGCTGCGCCGGGTGGCGGCCGAGACACCCGACCTCGTGGTGCTCGACCTGGGGCTGCCGGACCTCGACGGCTCGGACGCGCTGCGCATGCTGCGGGGCATCACCGACGTGCCGATCATCATCGCCACCGCCCGCGACGACGAGCAGTCCGTGGTCCGGCTGCTGCGGGCGGGCGCCGACGACTACATGGTCAAGCCGTTCACCGGCGCGCACCTGGACGCCCGCATCACCACCGTGCTGCGCCGCGCCGGCCGGGCCAGCCGGAGCGTGCAGCCGGCCGTGCACGAGGTCGGCGGGCTGCGCGTCGACGTCGGGGAGCGCAGCGCCCACCTCGACGGTGAACCCCTGGCGCTGACCCGCAAGGAGTTCGACCTGCTGGCGTATCTCGCCGCACGACCCGGCCGGGTAGTGTCCCGCCGCGAGCTCTTGGAGGAGGTATGGCGGCAACCGTCGGTCGGCGAGGATCAGACCATCGACGTTCATCTGTACTGGCTGCGTCGCAAAATGGGCGAGTCCGCAGCGAAGCCACGTTACCTGCGCACCGTGCGGGGGGTGGGCTTCCGACTGGTGCCGCCGGACTGAGGCGAACCCTCGCACTGGTCACGGCCGGCATGTGCACCCTGGTGGCGCTCGCGTTCCTGGTGCCGCTCACGTCGAGCCTCGGCGACCGTGCCCGCGAGGAGGCCATCGCCGACGCGGCCCGGCGCAGTGCGCTGGTCACCGGGGCGCTCGCCGTGAGCACCGCGCCCGAGGTGGTCGAGCGGGCGGTCGCGGCCAGCGGCGACGATCCGGCCACCCGGCCGGTGGTCCACGGGCTGGACGTCGACGCGTCCGGGGGCCGGGCCGCCGCGGCGGACCTGGACCGGGCCCGGGCCGAGGGGCGCTCGGTCGTCGTCGACGTCGACGGTGGCGCGGTACGCCTCGACCCGGTGCTGCTCGGCGACCGGACGGCGGTGGTCGAGGTCTTCGTGCCCGAGTCCGAGCTCGACGAAGGCTCCGGTGGGCGGTGGCTCCTGCTGCTCGGCGTGACCGTCGCCCTGGTCGGGGCGGCGGTGCTGATGGTAGACCGGGTGGCTACCCGCACGGTGGACGCGGCGCGCAATCTGGTCCGGGCCGCGGGTGCCCTCGGCGGCGGCGATCTCAACGTCCGCGTGGAGCCGACCGGCCCACGGGAGCTGGCCGAGGCCGGCTACGCGTTCAACCGGATGGTCGAGCGGCTGGTCGACGCCCGTGCCGACGAGCGGGAACTGGTCGCCGACCTGTCGCACCGGCTGCGTACGCCGCTGACCGCGCTCCGGCTCGACGCCGAGGCGCTGGATCCCGACGACACCAGCATCGGCACGTTCAGCGAGGCCGAGCTTGACCGTCGACGCGGGATCCGGCGGATCCGGCAGGCGATCGTCACCCTGGAGGGCGAGGTCGACCAGCTCATCAAGACCACCCGCAAGGCGGTCACCCAGGAGACCGCGCCGACCACGTGCGACGTGAGCGAGGTGGTACGGGAGCGGATGGTGTTCTGGTCCGCCCTGGCGGGCGACCAGAACCGGCAGCACCGGGTCACCGGCGCGCAGCTGCGCATCCCGGCGCCGGTGCCGCGGGCGGAACTGGCCGCCGCCCTGGACGCGGTGATCGGCAACGTCTTCCGGTACACGCCCCAGGGCACCGCGTTCGAGGTGGCCGTCTCGCGGCGGGACGGCTACGTCGCGATCCGCGTCGACGACGCCGGGCCGGGCATCGCGGACCCGGACCGGGCGCTGCGCCGGGGCGCGAGCGACCGCGGCTCGACCGGTCTCGGGCTGGACATCGCCAAGCGGGTGGCGTTGCAGGCGAACGGGTCGGTCAGCATCGACCGGGCCCGGCTGGGCGGGGCGAGTGTCGTCATGCTGCTGGCCGATCCGGACGCGACGCCCCGTCAGGTGAGCCGGTTCGGGCTGGTGGGCCGGATGGCCCGGGACGTCCGCGACCAGAAGGGCAGCGGCCGCCGGTGGCCGCGGCAGCGCCCCACCGACGGCTGACGCACGCCCGGCCCGTGGGCCGGCGGGCTGCGGGCCGGCGGGTTGTGGGCCGGCGCAAGTCTTCCTTAGATCCGGGTTAACACCGGCGCCGTCCCGGGGCGCAGCTGTCAGGATCGAAGGCACGAACCCATCAGTTCCACCGGCTACCTGCCCCGCGCACCTGCGGCCGGTGGAGCCGTGCGCGCGGCGGGAGAATCGGTCCCCCCACACCTCCTCCCGCCGCGCGCCACTCCTTCATCACGGCGGTGCCGGGGTCAGCGCGGGGCGGTCGCCAGGTACGCGTCGATCTCGCCGACGAGGCGCTGCTTCGCGGCCGGGTCGAGGAAGGACGCGGTCACCGCGTTGCGCGCCAGTGCGGCCAGCCCGTCCGGGCCCGCGCCGAGGAGGCGGGCCGCCACCGCGTACTCGTCGTTCAGGGTCGTGCCGAACATCGGCGGGTCGTCGGAGTTGATCGTCACCAGCACGCCGGCCGCCATGAGCCGGGGCAGCGGGTGGTCCTCGATCCGCGCCACGGCCCGGGTGCGGACGTTGGAGGTCGGGCAGACCTCCAGGGCGATCTGCCGCTCGGCGAGGTACGCGAGCAGTTGCGGGTCGTCGGCGGCGGAGATGCCGTGCCCGATCCGCTCCGCGCCGAGGTCGCGCAACGCGTCCCAGACGGTCTGCGGGCCGGTGGTCTCCCCCGCGTGCGGCACCGACCGCAGGCCGGCCGCGCGGGCCTGGTCGAAGTACGGCTTGAACTGCGGCCGCGGTACGCCGATCTCCGGGCCGCCCAGCCCGAAGCTGACCAGCCCGTCGGGGCGTTCCTCCAGGCAGATCCGCAGGGTCTCCTCGGCCGCCGGGAGGCCGGCCTCACCCGGAATGTCGAAGCACCAGCGCAGCTCGATGCCGAAGTCCGCCTCGGCGCGCTTGCGGGCGTCCTCGATCGCCTCGCAGAACGCCGGCGCCGGAATGCCGCGGTGCACGTGCGAGTACGGGGTGACGGTCAGCTCGGCGTAGCGGACCTGCTGGCGGGCCAGCTCGCGGGCGACCTCGTGGGTGAGGATCCACACGTCCTCCGGGTCCCGGATCAGGTCCACCACGCTCAGGTAGACCTCGATGAAGTGCGCGAAGTCGCGGAAGGCGAAGTAGTCGGCGAGTGCGGCCGGGTCGGCCGGGACCGGGCTGCGCCCCTCGTGGCGGGCGGCCAGCTCGGCGACGATCCGGGGCGAGGCGGAGCCGACGTGGTGCACGTGGAGCTCCACCTTGGGCAGTCCCGCGATGAAGGTGGGCAGGTCGGTCACAGGTTCTCCTCTGCACGGGCGCCGGTTCGGGCGACGAAGAAGACGCGTCGGAATGGGAAGTACACCCGCCCCCCGCAAACCGGGTACGCCTCGGCGAGGCGTACGCCGAGCTCGGTCCGGAAGGCGGACCAGCCGGCGGCGTCCAGCGCCGCCCGGACCGGGCGCAGCGCGGTCCCCTCCATCCAGGTGAGGACGGGGTGGTCGCCGTCGGCCGGGGCCGGGAGCAGGTGCACGTAGGTAGTTTCCCAGGCGTCCACCGCGCAGCCGGCGGCGACCAGCAGGTGCGCGTAGCCGACCGGGTCGTCGACGGGCGCCTCCCGCAGCAGCGGGCCGAGCACGTCGCGCCAGGTGGGACGGCCGGCGACGGCGCGGAGCGCCCGGTGCGAGGGGGCGTCGAAGTTGCCCGGAACCTGCACCGCGATCACGGCACCGGCGGGCAGCTCGCGGGCCCAACGGGTGAGCAGGTCCCGGTGCCCGGGCACCCACTGGAGCACGGCGTTGCTGACCACGACGTCGGTGTCCGGGTCGGGGCGCCAGTCGCGGAGGTCGGCGACGCCGAAGTCCACCGGGACGCCCAGGGCGGCGGCGCGGTGCACCATCTCCGGTGCGGAGTCCAGACCGGTCACCCGGCTGTCCGGCCACCGGTCGGCCAGGGTCGCGGTCAGCGTGCCGGGACCGCAGCCGAGGTCGACCACCGCGCGCGGGCGGCCGGCGGGGACGCGGGCGAGGAGGTCGTGGAACGGCCGGGACCGTTCGTCGCCGTAGCGAAGGTACGCCGCCGGGTCCCACATGCCAGCCTCCCAAACCGTACGTCCGTCTTGTTAACCGTACGGCCCGGCGCGCGGCCCGGCAAGCGGATCACCGGTGCGGTGTCCAGGGACGTTGCCAGTGTCGCGGCGAGTCCGGGCGGCGATCCGGCAAGGCGGAGCCGGGCCCGGATACCGGTGTCGTATCCGGGCCCGACTCCAACGCCGCCGGTCGTCGTCCGGCGCCCGCCGGGGCGCGGCGAACGTTCCTGGACACCGCACTAGGCTCTGGGGCATGGAGCAGCGCACCTTCCCCCGGCTGGGCCGGACCGTCGGCGTGATCGGGCTCGGTGCCTGGCAACTCGGCGCCGACTGGGGCACCGTCAGCGAGGACGACGCGATGGCGGTCCTCGCCGCCGCCGTCGACTCGGGGGTCTCCTTCCTGGACACCGCCGACGTCTACGGGGACGGCCGCAGCGAGCAGCTGATCGGGCGGTTCCTGGGCATCCGGCCCGGCGCCGGGCTCACGGTGGCCACCAAGATGGGGCGCCGGGTCGCCCAGACGCCGGAGGCGTACACCCTGGCGCACTTCCGGGAGTGGACCGACCGGTCCCGGAAGAACCTCGGTGTCGACACCCTCGACCTGGTGCAGCTGCACTGCCCGCCGACGCCGGTCTTCGCCGACGACGCGGTGTTCGACGCGCTCGACACGCTGGTCGCCGAGGAACGGATCGCCGGGTACGGCGTGAGCGTCGAGACCTGCGACGAGGCGCTCACCGCGATCGCCCGCCCGGGCGTTGCCAGCGTGCAGATCATCCTCAACGCCCTGCGCCTCAAGCCCCTCGAGCGGGTGCTGCCGGCCGCGACGGCGGCCGGGGTCGGCATCATCGCGCGGGTGCCCCTGGCCAGCGGGCTGCTCTCCGGCCGGTACGACGAGCACACCACCTTCGCCCCCGACGACCACCGCACCTACAACCGGCACGGCGAGGCGTTCGACGTCGGCGAGACCTTCTCCGGCGTCGACTTCGCGCTCGGCCTGGAGGCCGTCCGTCGCCTCGCGCCGCTGGTCGGCCCGGACCGCACGATGGCGCAGTTCGCGCTGCGCTGGGTCGCCGACCAGCCCGGTGTGACCGTGGTGATCCCCGGCGCCCGGGACGCGGCCCAGGCCCGGGCCAACGCCGCCGTGGCCGATCAGCCACCACTGTCCGACCAGGACCGCGCGACGGTCGCCGAGGTGTACGACGAGCTGATCCGACCGCAGGTGCACGACCGGTGGTGAACGGGACGGACCCGGGGCGGGGACGGGAGAACGTGATGAAGGGCTGGCTGACGCTCACGGTCGGCCTGCTGGCCGTGGTCCTCGGTGCGCTCTGGACCGTGCAGGGGCTCGGGTACGTCGAGGGCAGCGTGATGACCGGCGTGGACCTGTGGGTCGTCGTCGGCCCGGTCGTCGCGCTCGCCGGGCTGGTCCTGCTGTGGCTGGGCGTACGCGCCCGCGACCGACGCTGACGCTCCCGGCGCACCGCGGTTCCATTCCGGACACGGTGAAAGCCCCGCATCCCGGACGGGATACGGGGCTTCGCGTCGATCCGGGGGGCCGGATCACCCACTGGCCGGCGGCTGCCGGCCGGCACCACTCAGAGGGGGCGGACCTGCTCGGCCTGCGGACCCTTCTGACCCTGGGCGATCTCGAACTCCACCCGCTGGTTCTCCTCCAGCGTGCGGTAGCCGCTGGTCTGGATGGCCGAGAAGTGGACGAACACGTCAGCACCCCCGCCGTCGACGGTGATGAAGCCGAAGCCCTTGTCAGCGTTGAACCACTTCACGGTTCCCTGCGCCATGTGCAACTCCTTCTAAAACTGGCGGCCGAGCACGCCGTGCGGCCGGTTGGCCGTTTTCGAGCAGCGGCGCCTGAGGCGGCCCCCGATGAAGGAGACTTCTCTCAACCCACGCCATCTCTACAACAGCGTGGAACAGCAAACCACGTACGCAAAAACTCTGCACAGCCTACCGGACGAAATTCTCCGACATGTGACCTGTCGGATGCCGGAGATCAGTCCGGTGGGTACCTGCGGACCGGCGAAAAGGCCCCCTCGCCGGTGGTGTTCCGGCACGGGGGCCCTTGTCGACCGCAGGTCAGTCCGGCCACCGGCCGGTCAACCGGCGTACGCCGATCGCGCCGCCCCGGTCGACGGCGGCCCGGACCACCGCGAAGATGGCCCCCTGCAGCGCCGCCGCCGCGAGGATCTCACCCCAGCGGCGGTCCTCGTCGGTCGCGCTCGGCGCCTCGCCGTCGCCCGCGGTCACCTTCCACACCTGCCGGAAGATGGCGCCCGCGACGGTGCCGGCGGCGATACCCATCAGGACGCCGACCGGCCTGTAGGCGGCCTTACCGATAGCCCGGCTCACCGGCGCCTCCCTCGGATGATCATCAGCACGACGGCCGCGGCCAGCGCACCCGCGGCCAGCGCGGCGAACGGCGCCGGGTTGCCCCGCACCCGCTCGCCCCGTTGCCGGGCCTGCCCGCGCACCCGGGCGACCGTCAGCGTGGCCTGCTCCCGCATCCGCTCCTTCGCCTGTTCCGTGGAGGACTTGAGGCGCTTCTTCACGTCGGCCTTGGCGGCCAGCGCCTCCACGGTCTCGCCCAGCTCGACCCGGGTCCGCCGGATCTCCTCCCGGAGGGCCTCGGTGTCCCCGGTGCCGCGCCCGTTGCCCGTCATGCCCGTCTCCCGTCCTTCACCGCCGCGGTGACGGTGTCGACGTCGGCGCGGACGCTGCGCACCGTCGCCGCCGGCACCGGCGGAACCGCCTGGCTGACCTGCTTCTTGCCGACCAGGGCGAGGATGCCCGCGCCCAGGAAGAGCACCACCGCGACGATCAGCGCGGCCGCCCAGGCGGGCAGGACCAGGTCCAGCAGCAGGATCGCGGTCGCGACCAGGGCACCGAGGCCGTACAGCGCCAGCGCGCCGCCGCCGCCGAAGAGGCCAATGCCGATACCGGCGTGCTTGCCCTTCTGGGTCAGCTCCGCACGCGCGAGGGCCAGCTCGTCGCGGACCAGGCGGGAGACCTGCTCCGTGGCCCGCTGCACAAGCTCGGCGGTGGACGGCTCGCTCCCGGTCCGGGTCGTGCGGGCATTCGCCACGTCAGCCATGCTGTCCTCCTTTCATCATCACCGCGCTGTATGCCCGGAGTCGCCGCCCGTCAATCCTCCCGGCCGTCCGACCGCCGCGTCCCCGCGACCTGCTGCAAGGCGCGGGGTGTCGGGCAGCACGTCCCCGGAAATGCGGGACGCAAACCTTCCTGCTTCCCTGTCCGCCCAACGTCCGCCTCGACGCGAGGTCACGCGACATCCCGCCTACTCCTGGCCGCGATCGTGCACATCCAGCGTCTCGTTGCGGATTGTGCACTGGTTCGTCAAGGCAGAACGCGCATGATCGCCGTCGATGGGGTCGGGATGCCGACACGAACGAGCCCCCCGGCACCTGGGGCGGCCGGACGATTCGGGCGGAACAGGGTCGGGTCAGCGGCGGGCGTCCACCGGTTCGTCCGGGCCGACGAAGGCCTCGCTGCGGGCGTCACCGTCGTCGCTGCCGCCGAAGACGCGGGCGTCGTCGGGCACGTCGCCGTCGGCGAGGCGGCCGGCCGGCCGGCGGGGCTGGACCCACTGCCACGCCAGGTTGCTGTCGGCGTCGCCGACCTCCGCGCGCATCCTCGGCATGGCGGTCGGCCGCTGGTCCCGGACCCAGGCGACCAGGTGCTCGCGGACCAGGCAACGCAGGTCCCACAGGCTCCCGGCGCCCGCCGCGCTGACCAGCGCCCGGACCTTGACCATGCCGCCGGTCGCGTCGGTGACCTGGAGTACGCAGACCCGGCCGTCCCACAGCTCGCTCTTCTCCACCAGGCGGCGCAGTTCCTCCCGCATCGCCTGCACCGGTACCGACCAGTCCACGTCGAACTCGGCGGTGCCGAGCACCGCCGCCTCGGTGCGGGTCCAGTTCTGGAACGGCGTGCTGGTGAAGTACGACGTCGGCAGGATCAGCCGCCGGTCGTCCCAGATCTGCACCACCACGTAGCTGAGGGTCAGCTCCTCGATCCGGCCCCACTCCCCCTCGACCACGACGACGTCGTCGAGGCGTACGGCGTCGCTGAACGCGAGCTGGAGGCCGGCGAACACGTTGCCGAGCAGGCTCTGCGCGGCCAGCGCGGCCACCACACCGACCACACCGGCGCTGGTCAGCACACCGGCGCCGATGCCCCGGACGGCCGGGAAGGTCATCAGCATCACGCCGAGGGTCAGCACCACGATCACCGCGATGGTCAGCCGGCGCAGCATGACCACCTGGGTGCGTACGCGCCGGGCGTGCCGGTTGTCGGGCACGTCGACCCGGAACCGGGCGAGCGCCGTGTCCTCCGCCACCACCAGGAGCGCGGCGACCAGCCAGGCGGTGGTGGCGATCACGGCGAGAACCAGCAGGTGAAGCAGGACCTGCCGCCAGCCGCTGCCGACCGCGTACCCGGTGGTGAACCGGACGGCGAAGTGGACGGCGAGAACGGTGGCCGCGACCTGGAACGAACGGTGCGCGTGCTGGGTCAGCTCCGTCATCAGCAGCGACCGCCGGCCGAGCCGCCGGATCAGCCGGTGGACGACCTCCACCACGAACAGGGCGATCGCCGCCGCGGCGAACACGGCGACGATCGTCCCGAGGTAGCTCTGCACAGGTGGTTCCTCTCCTCAACCGGACGCCGAACGCATCGGGGCAAAACCCCAATGGTGCCGGTCGACGGCGGAATCGACCAGTTCAGACCTTCCGGTAGCGGGACTGGAGGAAGCAGAAGACGCCGAACGCCGCGATGCCGAGGGCGACCACGGTGAGCAGCACCTGCCCGTACGCCTGCTCGCGCAGCGTCCGCAGCGCGGCGTCGAGGCCGCGGGCCTTCTCCGGGTCGTAGTTGACGGCGGCGACGACGACCAGCAGGCCGGTGATCCCGTACGCGACGCCCTTGGCGACGTAGCCGGCGATGCCGAGCCGGCGGGCGAGTTGGCGGGCCTTCGGGCTCATCTCGCCCGTCTTCAGGTGCTTCTCGAAGCGCTTCACCAGCCCGTAGATCACCAGGCCGACGCCGATCGCGGCGAGCACGACGCCGGCCAGGCCGACCAGCCACCGTCCGCCGGCGGACTCCATGGCCCGGCCGGTGAGCGCCTCCTGCTGGTCCGCGCTGTTGGAGCCGGCGTCCCGGAAGACCTTGAAGGCGGTCCAGGCGAAGTAGAGGTAGACGAGGGTCCGGCCGAGGGAGGCGAGGCGTTCCCAGACCCGCTCCCGGCCCCGCTCGACGCGGTGGCCGACGGCGGCCTCGAGGGCCTGCCAGATCGCCATCGCCGCGAGGCCGATCGCGATCGTGACGACGAGGACCCTGCCGAGGGGTTGGGCGGCGAGGGTCCGCAGCGCGCCGGACTGGTCGCCGTCGGCGGCGGGGTTACCGAACGCGATCTGCAGTGCCAACCAGGCGAAGAGAAGGTGCACGACCCCGTAGCCGATGAAGCCGGCCCGGGCGAGGAGTTCCAACCACCGGCTGTTCGCCGTGCGGGCGGCGGTGGCTTCGGCGTTCCGGGTGAGAGACATGGCGCCTCAATCTCCGGACGCGAAGATTTCCAAACGTGTCGCCACCGCCGCCGCCCGGGCTCAGCCGCCGTTGGCCGCCACCTGGATCTTGACCTCCTGGTCGGTCACGCTGTCGAGGGTGACCGAGAAGTCGCCGACCTGGGCGGCCTGCTGGCCGGTCGTCAGCGTCACCTGCTCGCCGGCGACCTCGACGGTCACCTGGTCGCCCTCCGCGCCGATCAGCTTGGCCTCGACGCCGAGGATGCTGGCGGAGGCGTCGACACCCCGGTCGAAGGTGACGGTGCAGGAGCCGGCCAGCGAGCAGTCGGTGGAGGCACCCTCGGAGCTGCAACCGGCCAGCACGGCCACGCCGAGGGCCAGACCGGCGAGCAGGCCGGCGGCCCGGCGGGCGGGGGGAAGGGGGAACATGCGTCGGTTCGTCACGGCGCCAAGAGTACGAGACGCCCGCGACCGGACCATGATCGACAGCGGGAGCCGGTGCGGTGTCCGGAACTGGCAACGTCACCGGCCACCGCACTAGGGTCCCGGTCATGCCGTTCGACATCGCCCGCACCCGGGCCGCGTACCCCGCCCTGGCCGAGGGCCACGTCCACCTCGACGGGGCCGGCGGCACCCAGATTGCCGGACCGGTCATCGAGGCGGTCGCCGAGGCGATGCGGACGGCGATCGGCAACCGCAGCGCCGCCAACCTGCCCGGCCGCCGGTCGCTGGAGCTGGTCGACGCGGCCCGGTCGGCGGTGGCGGACCTGGTCGGCGCGGTCCCGGAGGGTGTCGTGCTGGGGCCGAGCGCGACCGCGCTGACGTACACGCTGGCCCGCACGCTCGGCGCGTCCTGGCGGCCCGGTGACGAGGTGGTGGTCTCCCGGCTCGACCACGACGCCAACGTCCGGCCGTGGATCCAGGCCGCCGAGGCCGCCGGCGCTACCGTGCGCTGGGCCGAGTTCGACGGGCGCACCGGCGAGCTGCCCGCCGGCCAGTACGCCGACCTGGTCGGCGAGCGGACCCGGCTGGTCGCGGTGACGGCCGGCAGCAACGCGATCGGCACGGTCCCGGACGTGGCGGCAATCGCCAAGACCGCTCACGCGGCCGGCGCGCTGGTCTGCGTGGACGGCGTGCACGCGGTCCCCCACGGGCCGACCGACCTCGCCACGCTCGGCGCGGACTTCCTGGTCACCAGCGCCTACAAGTGGTCCGGGCCGCACCTGGCGGCCATGGTCGCCGATCCGGCCCGCTGGGAGCGGCTGCGCCCGGCGAAGCTGCGCCCCTCCTCCGACGCGGTGCCCGACCGGTTCGAGTACGGCACGCCGAGCTTCCCGCTGCTGGCGGGCGTGGCCGCCGCCGTCGACCACCTGGCCGGGCTGGACCCGGCGGCGACCGGGAGCCGGCGGGCACGGCTGCGGACCAGCCTCGCCGCCGCCGAGGCGTACGAGGAGTCGCTGCTGGCGCGGCTGCTCGACGGCCTCGCCGCGCTGCCCGGGGTGACCGTGCTCGGCTCCCCCGCCCGGCGCTGCCCGACGGTGTCGTTCCGGCTGGCGAACCTGTCCCCGGCGGCGACGCAGGAGGCGCTGGGCGCGGCCCGGCTCTGCCTCTCCTCCGGCGACTACTACGCCTACGAGTACTTCCGGACGGTGGGGCTGCGGGACAGCGGCGGGGCGGTCCGGGCCAGCATCTACCACTACAACACGGCCGCCGAGGTGGACCGGTTGCTCGCCGAACTGGACGTCCTGGCCGGCACCGGAGGCAGAATGGCCGGGTGAGCACCCTGGTCGAGGACAATCCCGCCAAGCACCGCTTCGAGATCCTGGTCGACGACGGCCTCGCGGGCTTCACCGCGTACCTGCCGCGGGACGGGTACCTGATCTTCACGCACACCGAGGTGGACGAGAGGTTCCAGAACATGGGCGTCGGCGCGGCGCTGATCCGGGGCACCCTCGACCAGCTGCGCGAGCGCGGCACGAAGATCGTGCCCCAGTGCCCCTTCGTGGCGGCCTTCATCAAGCGCCACCCCGAGTACGCCGACCTGGTGACCGACCGGACCTGACGCCGCACCCGCCGTCAGGTTTCCGGCCGCGCCGCTCGGGCGGCACCGGCCCGCGCCCTCAGGGGAACGCCGATCCGCGTCCCTCAGGCGACGCCGGTGAGGATCTCGGCGGCGGCGACGCCCGCGGCACGGGTGGCGCCGTGGGTGGCGAGGTGCACCCGCCCGGCGACCAGCTCCGGCACGCCCAGCTCGACGACGACCGCGTCGGGCCGGGCCGCCAACGCGCGGTCGACGGCCGCCCGCATCCACCGGTGCCGGTGCAGGTCACGCACCACCAGGACGACGCGGCGGTCGGCGGCGCCGGCCGTCGGGTCCCGGGGCACGTCGGCCTCGGCGTACCGGACGGCGGTGGTGCCCGGCACCAGGTCGGCGAGCGGGGCGGCGACACCCCACGGGGTGTCCGGGCCGATCGCGATGTTGGGTGGCGGCTCGAACTCGACCACGTGCGCCGGGCCGGTCAGCGGCAGCAGGCCGATCCCGCCGCGGGCCGTGGTGACCCGTACGGCTCGGCGCGCGGCGGCGAGCCCGACGCCGGAGCTGTCGCCCGGCAGCCGGACGGGCCGGTCGGCGCGGGCGGCGACGGTCCAGGCGGAGAGCTGGCCGACCCGCTTCGCGGCCTCGGTGAGTCGTTCCTCCGGCAGTTCCCCGGAGACGACGGCGGCCACGATGGCGTCCCGAAGGTGCCGCGCCGACTCCTCGTCGGCGCGTTCGCCGCCGACGCAGATCGCGTCGGCGCCGGCGGCCAGGGCGCGCACCGCCGCACCGGCGAAGCCGTACCGGTCGGCGACCGCCCGCATCTCCACCGCGTCGGTGACGATCACGCCGGAGAACCCGAACTCGTCGCGCAGGAGCCCGGTCAGGATCCGGCCGCTGAGGGTGGCCGGCAGCTCCGGGTCCAGCGCCGGTACGAGCAGGTGCCCGGTCATCACCGCCTGGACCCCGGCGGTCACGGCCGCGCGGAAGGGAGCGAGTTCCACGGCGTTCAGCCGCAGCCGGTCACCGGTGATCCGGGGCAGGTCGTGGTGGGAGTCGACCCGGGTGTCGCCGTGCCCGGGGAAGTGCTTGGCGCACGCCGCCACGCCACCGGACTGGAGGCCGCGTACCCAGGCGGCGGTGTGCCGGGCGACCAGGGCCGGGTCGGCGCCGAACGAGCGGACGCCGATGACCGGATTGTCCGGGTTCGAGTTGACGTCGGCGTCGGGCGCGTAGTTCAGGGTGACGCCGAGGGCGGCGAGTTCCGCGCCGAGGTCGTAAGCGACCTCCTCGGTCAGGGCCGGGTCGTCCACCGCGCCGAGCGCGAAGTTGCCCGGCCGCGAGCTGCCCCGGCCGGATTCGATCCGGGTCACGTCGCCGGCCTCCTCGTCGATGGCGACGACGACGTCCGGGCGCTCGGCGCGCAGGGTCGCGGTCAGCCCGGCGACCTGCTCGGGATCGACGACGTTGCGGGCGAAGAGGACCACCGAGCCGAGCCCCTCGGCGAGCCAGCGGCAGACCCAGGGTGGCGGCGTGGTGCCGACGAAGCCGGGCTGCAGGACGGCGGCGGCCAGGGACGCGAGATTCCCCTCGGGCATGGTCACGCTCCCACTCCGGCCTGCTCCTCGTTCAGATCGCTCATGCGGTGGTCGTCCCCCCGTCTCTGCACGGCCCGGCACCTCCGCGACCGGCGGCGGTGCTGCCATGCTCACACCGCGCGACCAAATAGTCAATAAACCTTACAGTTGCCGTCCCGACATCTGGCGGCGACAGTGCGGGGATGGACCCCGTGCTGCTGGCCGAGGCGACGAGCCCGGCCGACGTCCCCGGTGTACGCCTGCTCGGCGTGGTGGTGGGCGGCCTGCTGCTGCTCGCCGCGATCCGCGCGATGTTCCGCCGCTGAGACCCGCGACGCCGCCCGCGCGGTGACCGGCGCGCGCGGCGACGCGTCGCCGAAGCCCGTGCGGCCCGGCGGGTTCCCGCGGCGACCCCCGGGGTACGACCCGTCCACGGTTTCCGGCGAGGGGGCGACGATGAGGATCGGCTACTTCCTGTCCAGCGAGGAGTTCACGCCGGCCGAGCTGCTGGCGCAGGCACGCGGCGCCGAGCGAGCCGGCTTCGAGGGGCTGTGGATCTCCGACCACTACCACCCGTGGACCGACGCGCAGGGGCAGAGCCCCTTCGTCTGGTCGGTCATCGGGGCGCTCAGCCAGGTGTGCCGACTGCCGGTCACCACCGCGGTCACCTGCCCCACCGTCCGCATCCACCCGGCCGTGGTGGCGCAGGCGGCCGCTACCAGCGCGGTGCTGCACGAGGGGCGCTTCGTGCTCGGCGTCGGCAGCGGCGAGGCGCTCAACGAGCACATCCTCGGCGACCCGTGGCCGCACACCGACACCCGGCTGGAGATGCTGGAGGAGGCCGTCGCGGTGCTGCGCGACCTGTGGAAGGGCGACTTCGTCAACCACCGCGGCCGGCACTACACCGTCGAACACGCCCGCGTCTACACGCTGCCCGAGACGCCCCCGAAGGTCTACGTCTCCGGTTTCGGCCCGAAGTCGGTCGACCTCGCCGCCCGCATCGGCGACGGCTACATCAACACCTCGCCCGACGCCGAGCTGGTGCGGCGGTTCCGCTCCGCCGGGGGCGGCGACAAGCCGGTCCAGGCCGGCTTCAAGGCGGCGTACGCGGACAGCGAGGACGAGGGCGCGCGGATCGCGTACCAGCGTTGGCCGAACGCGGGCGTACCCGGTGAGCTGTCCCAGGTGCTCCCCTCCCCGCGCCACTTCGAGCAGGCCGCGAGCATGGTGCCGCAGGAGACGATGACCTCCGCGTTCGTCTGCGGCAGGGACGCCGACGCCCACGTGGCGAAGATCGAGGAGTACGCGAAGGCCGGCTTCGACGAGGTCTACGTCGCCAACGTTGGCCCGAACTGGCAGGGCCTGTTCGACCTCTACCAACGCGAGGTGCTCCCCCGGGTCCGCTGACGGGGTGGCGGAGAGAAGCGGCTTCAGCGCCGCGTCGGCGAGCTGCCCGAACCGCGCGGGAAGCAGAGCAACGCTGCCGTCACCGTGCGGCAGGATCTCGCCGCATGGGGCGGCCGGCGACTAGCGGCGTAGCTCGACACAAAGCTCTGCCAGGCTGCGGGCCTGAAGGTCAACGTCGCCCCCTCGCGGTCCTTCGTGTCCCGGAGGCGCGCCAGACGAGAGCACCGCCGACCCCCGCCTAGACTTAGCCCGCCCCTGACCTGCCCGGACATGCGACAACGGAGACGACATGCAGGTGACCGAAGCCCTTGACGCCATGGCGGCACTGATCCGCGCCAGCGAGCACCCCGACATCACGGACGTTACGCGCTATGGCACGGACACCCGCCCGGGCGGACAGTCGCCGTCCGGCGTGAAGGTGATCTACCAATCCGGCTCCGCCGCGATGCTCTGGGCTGCCGACGCACCCCGCCCGGCGCCGGCACCCGTGCCGCTTCCCGCCGAGATGCCGCCGCCAGCACAGCGGGCCGCCCGGCTGCTCATGTTCACCATGCAACTCCTCGATGTCGCCCGTCCGCCGATCTTCAAGAGCTGGGAGCCGTGCGGCTTTCCCGATGTTCACCTGATGCCGGCTGCTTTGCGGATCACCTGCCAAGACGGAAGCACGCTCTACCTTCGTGTGACTGCCGCAACCGGCCCGACCGGCGACCCGACCGAGGACCCTCATCCCGATTACCGATTCCCCGAAGGAGTCCGCACATGGCCCCCGGTAGTCAGTGCTCAGTCTGCGGTGCCCGAGTAGGCGTCTCCCCCGGCAAGCCGTGCCCACCGCACCAGGCGATGGGTAGCCGAGGCACCTGCCCCGGCTCGGGACAGCCGACGTACTGACCGCTGAACGACGATGGAGCCCCGGCCGCTCGCCTCGCAAGGGAGGGAGAGCCGGGGCTCTGTCGTGTGCCGGCCGGTGGGGCATGACCCCTTCAGCCCGGCCGCGGTTTCACCGCTGATCAGCCGGGGTACCTCCGGCCCTCGATGAAGCTGTCCACGCACTCGATGACGTTGCGCCGCGCCGCGAAGAGCCTCTTCGGCTGGACCGCGCTGCGGCCCCACCAGCTCGCCGCGATGCGGGCGGTGATGAAGCGCCGTGACGCGCTGGTGGTGCTCCCCACCGGCGCCGGCAAGTCGGCGATCTACCAGATCCCGGCCAGCCTGATTCCCGGTCCCACGGTGGTGATCTCCCCGCTGCTGGCCCTGCAGCAGGACCAGATCGCCGCGCTGAACGAGCGGCAGCGGCCCGAGCTGCGGGCGGTCCGGATCAGCTCCGACGAGTCGCCGGCCCAGCAGGCCGAGGCGATCGGGGAGATCCGGGCCGGACGGGCCGAGTTCCTCTTCATCACGCCGGAGCAGCTCGCGAACCCGGACCGGATGGCCGAGGTGCGGTCGCTGAAGCCGGCGCTGGTGGCGATCGACGAGGCGCACTGCATCTCCGCGTGGGGCCACGACTTCCGCCCCGACTACCTGGCCCTGGGTCACCTCATCGAGGGGATCGGGAGGCCGCCGGTGGTCGCGCTGACGGCCACCGCCTCCCCGCCGGTCCGCGACGACATCGTCGCCCGGCTGCGGTTGCGGGACCCCGAGATCGTCGTCTCCGGCCTGGACCGGCCCAACCTGTTCCTCGAGGTGGCCCACTGCCCGACCGAGGACTACCGCTGGCGGCGGTTGATCGCGTTGCTGCGCGACGACGAGCGGCCCGGCATCATCTACGTCCCCACCCGGCGGGCGGCGGAGGAGCTGGCCGGGCGGCTGACCGACGCCGGTTTCCCGGCGCAGTACTACCACGGCGGCATGGCAGCCGGAGCCCGTGCCGAGCTGCACGAGGCCTTCCTCGCCGACCGGGTGCCCATCATGGTCGCCACCTCGGCGTTCGGCATGGGCATCGACAAGCCCAACATCGCCTGGGTGGTGCACATGGCGCTGCCCGACTCGCCGGACAGCTACTTCCAGGAGATCGGGCGCGCTGGGCGCGACGGCCAGCCGGCCCGGGTGCTGCTGCTGTGGCAGGCGGAGGACGTCGGGCTGCAACGCTACTTCACCGGCGGCCTGCCGGACGAGAACGAGCTGCGGGACCTGTCCGCGCTGCTGCGCCGCAGACCCTGCACCAGGAAGGAGCTGCGGGAGCTGACCGGCCTGGGCCCGCGCAAGCTCGGGCAGTACCTCGCGCTGCTGGAGCAGGTGGGCGCGGCCGAGCCCGGGGGCCGGCAGCGAGTCGGCGCGCCGCGCTACTCACCGACACCCGTGGCGGCCGCCGCGGCGGCCCTCGCGGAGGCGGAACGGCAGCAGACGGTGACGCGTTCGCGTACCGACATGATGCGCGCCTTCGCCGAGACCACCGCCTGCCGCGGCCAGACCCTGCTCGCGTACTTCGGCGAGCAGATGACCGCGGTCTGCGGGCACTGCGACAACTGCCACGCCGGCACCAGCACGGCGGACAACGGCGCGGTCGGCCCGTTCCCGGTGCACAGCCAGGTCCGGCATCCCGAGTGGGGGCCCGGCCTGGTGCTGAGCTACGAGGACGACCGCATGACGGTTCTCTTCGACGAGGTGGGGTACAAGACGCTGTCCGTCAGCGTGGTGTCCGAGCAGGGCCTGTTGACGCTGGACTAGCCTGAGGCGGTCGCCCTCGGCGGGGCGGCCGGACGCCGCGACGCAGCGCGGCGGTCGGAGACGCCGCGGCGCGGGCGGCTGTGGCGGAGCACGAGCGAGAAGGAGCGGTGCCGTGATCGAGCAGCCGGCGTACACCGGGTTCGGTTTCACCGACGGGGAGTGGGGGCTGCTGGTCGGCCTGCCGCAGTCGGTGCTGACGGCGGCGAGCGCCGCGGAGTCCGACGGCGCCCGGCGCACGATGGCGGAGAACGCGGCCGGCATGGACACCATCTCCGCCGGTCGCGAGTCGGCCAGCCCGCTGGTCGCCGCGGTCGCTGGCGAGGTGGTATCCCGGGTGGGCGATCCGGAGGCCGGCGCGGAACTGCCGGTGATCGAGCCGGCGGACCCGCGGGCGCTCATGGAGGACGTGCTGGGCCGGGCGAAGGAGGCGGCGGCGCTGCTCGCCGCCAAGGTGGACGAGGGCGAGGCCGGGGCGTACAAGCACTGGCTGGTCGAGATCGCCGAGCAGGTCGTCGGCGCGGCGTCCAGCGGCGGCATCCTGGGCCTCGGCGGGGACGTGGTGAGCGACACCGAGCGCCGGTTCCGGGACCGGCTCGCCCAGGTCCTCAACGACTGACGGGATCGACGGCGGCGGCGGTGGTCCCGGCGAGGACCACCGCCGCCGTCGTTTCGTGTCGGCTGCCGGCCGGTCAGGCGACCCGGCGGCGGAACAGCAGCGCGGCGAGCACCATCGACGCCGCCAGGATGCCGAGGCACCAGGCCACCGCTCGGGCCGGCGCCGCGCCCGCGGGGGTGGCCAGCAGCAGCGCGCGCAGCGTCTCGATGACCGGGGTCACCGGCTGGTGGTCGGCGAACCCGCGCAGCCAGGTCGGCATGGTCTCCACCGGCACGAACGCGCTGCTGGGGTACGGCAGGAACATCACCAGGAAGGTGAAGCCGCTGGCCGCCTCGGGGGTACGGGCGAGCAGGCCGAACGCGGCGGACAGCCACGACACGGCGAGCAGGAACAGCAGCAGCACCCCGGCCGCGGCGAGCCAGCGCAGCGGGTCGGCCGCCGGGCGGAACCCGATCGCCACGGCGACACCCAGCACCAGCACGGTGGAGACCATGTTGCGGGCGACGCTCGCCGCGACGTGGCCGCCGACGATCGCGGTGGCCGCGACGTCCATCGTGCGGAGCCGCTCGACCACCCCGTTGGTCAGGTCGGTGGTGACGCTGACCGCCGTGCCCGCCGCACCGAACCCGGCGCACAGCAGCAGCACGCCGGGGACGACGTACGTGACGTACGCGCCACCGGTGTCGATCGCGCCCCCGAAGAGGTAGACGAAGAGCAGCATCAGGATCACCGGCAGCAGCAGCGACGTGAGCAGCGCGTCGACGTTGCGACGGGACAGCCGTACGCAGCGTCCCACCAGGACGGACAGCTCGGCCGGTCGGGCGGTCAGCTCAGACACCGGCCACCTCCCGCGCGTCGGCGGGCGCCGGCTGCCCGGTCAGGGTGAGGAAGACGTCGTCGAGGGTTGCCGTACGCAGGTGGAACCGGGCGACCCCCTGCCGGTCGGGGTCGACCTCGTCGAGCAGCCCGCGCACCTGGGGCGCGCTGCCGTCGGTCGGGACGGCCAGCTCACGCCGGGCGCCGTCGGCGTGGGCCACCCGGTCACCGAGCCGGCGGACGGCCGCGGCGAAGCGGTCGTCGTCGCGCATCGTGAGCTCCAGCCGGTGGGCGCCGAAGCGCCGCTTCAGGTCCGCGGCGGTCCCCTCGGCCGCCAGCCGCCCCCCGTGCAGGACCGCGACCCGGTCGGCGAGCCGGTCGGCCTCCTCCAGGTACTGCGTGGTGAGCAGCACGGTGACGCCGCCCGCGGCCAGCTCCCCGACGACCTCCCACAGGGCCTGCCGGCTGCGCGGGTCGAGCCCGGTGGTCGGTTCGTCCAGGAAGATCACCGACGGCTCACCGACCAGGCTGGCGGCGAGGTCGAGCCGGCGGCGCATCCCGCCGGAGTAGGTGGCCACGCGCCGGCCGCCGGCCGCCGTCAGGTCGAAACGCTCCAGCAGCGCGGTCGCGCGGCGCCGGGCGGCGGCGCGGGGCAGCCTGGTGAGGCGCGCCATCATCTCCAGGTTCTCCATGCCGGTCTGCCCGTCGTCGAGGGCGGCGTGCTGGCCGGCCAGGCTGATCACCCGGCGTACGCGCCGCCGCTCGCGGACGACGTCGTGCCCGTCCACCCGGACGCTGCCCCCGTCCGGCGCGGTCAGTGTCGCCAGGATCCGCACGGTGGTCGTCTTCCCCGCGCCGTTCGGACCGAGCAGGGCGTGCACGCTCCCCCGGGCCATTCGCAGGGTCAGCCCGTCGAGCACCGTCACCGCCCCGAAGGACTTCCGCAGGCCGACGGCTTCCACCGCCGGTCCCGTCCACTCCCCCATGGCTGCCACCCTCCGTGTTCTGTGTATGGCATACGCTTTACTGCGTAGACCATACGCAGAAGCTAGGATGGCGGTCAACAGCGAACGAGAGGCGAGGATGAGCGAGCCGGACGTCGACCTGCCCGACAGCGTGGCGGCCGCCTGGGGGCTCCAGGAGCGACCCGGCAAGGGCCCCCGGCGCAGCCTGACCCTGGAGCGGGTGGTGGCCGCCGCCGTCCGGGTCGCCGAGACCGACGGCTTGGCCGCCGTCTCGATGAGCCGGGTCGCCGGCGAGCTGGGCGTCGCCACGATGTCGCTGTACCGGTACGTGTCGACCAAGAACGACCTGGTCGACCTGATGGTCGACGCGGCGTACGGCGAACCACCGCCACCACGCGGGTCCGACGAGGGGTGGCGGCCCGCGCTCGCCCGGTGGGCCGAGGCGAACGTCGCGGCCATCCGCCGCCACCCCTGGCTGCGTCACGTACCGATCAGCGGCCCGCCGATCCGCCCCAACCAGGTCCACTGGATGGAGCAGGGCCTCGGCACGCTCCGCGGCACCGGCCTGCGCCCGACCGAGCGCCTGTCGACCGTCCTGCTGGTCAGCGGGTACGCGCGCACCTGGGCCACGCTCACCGTCGACCTCGCCGAGGCGGCCGCCCGGTCCGGGGTCGGCCCCGACGAGGCCAACACGCGTTACTGGCAGCACCTCGAACTGCTCACCCGGACCGGCACCTTCCCGGCGGTCCGGGAACTGCTCACCGAATGGGCCCAGGAGGAGGACGAGGAGTTCGACGCGGAGTGGGAGTTCGGCCTGAACCGGATCCTCGACGGCGTGGACGCCCTGATCCGGAGCCGCCGATGACCGCCCTGCGCACCGAAATCCTGGACACCACCGCCGTGCCACCCGCGGACCGTTGGCCGTACTTTCTGGACATCGCCGAACGGACCGCCGCGCGGGTGGACCTCGACAGCGCACACGTCACCGATTTCCGCGCTGTCTCCCGAAGCGTCGACCTGGGCACCGTCAAGCTCAGCCGGCTGCGCTACCAGTCGCTGAGCGCGCAGCGCACCCCCCGACTCATCCGTCAGGCCGATCCGGAGGTCTTCCAGGTCGCCATGGTGCTGAGCGGCGCGAGCGCCATCAGCGCCCGCCGGCGGGAGACCTCGATGACCCGCTCGGACCTCACCCTCGTCGACTGGAGCCGGCCGCACCGGTTGATGCACGACAGCGCCAGGGACGGGCGGGAGCAGGCATCGTCGATCACCGCCGTGTTCCCCCGGGCGCTGCTACCGGTACCTGCCGACCGGGCCGACCGGCTCGTCGCGTCCCGGATGTCCGGCACCGAGGGACCCGGCGCGCTGCTGGCGCAGCACCTCAACCACCTGACGCGTCACCCCGAGCAGTTCCGCGACGCGGACGCGCCCCGGCTGGCCGAGGTGACCCTCAGCCTGGTGGCCATGCTGCTCGCGCACCACCTCGACGCGGAGGATCAACTCCCGGTCGACGTACGGCAGCAGGCGACGTTCGCCCGGATCCACGCCTTCATGGACCGGCATCTCGGCGATCCCGACCTCACGCCGCGCGCCGTGGCCGAGGCGCACCACATCTCCCTGCGCACCCTGCACCGGCTCTTCGAAGGTGAGGAGGAGACCGTGGCGCAGTCGATCCGCCGTCGTCGGCTCGAACGCTGCCGGAAGGACCTGCTCGAACCCGTCCAGCGGCACCTGCGGGTGCAACAGATCGCCCGTCGGTGGGGGTTCACGGATCCGGCCCACTTCAGCCGCGCCTTCCGCAGCGCGTACGGCATGAGCCCGGCGGCGTACCGGGAACGGCACGCCGAGCCCCCGACGGGAGGCCGGACAGAATGACCCGACCGAGGTGGAGAGGGGATCAGTGATGACGGCGCTGCCGGTCGAGACGATGGACACCACGCGGGTACCGCCGGCGGACCGGTTCCCACTCTGGGTGGCGATGGCGGGCGAGGTGTCCGCCCCGGTGGCCTTCACCAGCGACCACGCGCTCGACTTCCACGGTCACGCCCGGCTGATCAGCCTCGGCGACATCGCGGTCACCCGCTTCCGGTACCAGTCGCTGGTCGGGCGACGCACGCCGAGACTCATCCGGCAGGGCGACCCGGAGGTCTACCAGATCGCGCTGCCGTTCGCCGGCACCTGCACGATCAGCGCGCGCCGCTGCGACTCCGCCATCCCCAACCGCGACTTCACACTCGTCGACTGGGGGCGGCCCCACGACCTGTCCCACACCCTGGGGCCCGACGGGCGGGAGCCGGCCGGGTCCGTCACGGTCGTCATCCCCCGCGCCCGGCTCCCGCTCGATCCCGACCGGGTGGACCGGCTCACCGCCGCCCGGCTCCCCGGCACGACGGGCCCCGGTGCGCTGCTGGCCCAGCACCTGCACCACGTCACCCGGCATCCCGAGCAGTTCACCGCCGCCGACGCGCCGCAGCTCGCCGAGATCACGCTCAGCCTGGTGTCGATGCTGCTCGCCCGTCACCTCGACGCCGAGGGCGGCCTTCCCGCGGACGTCCGGCGCCAGGCTCTGCTGGCACAGGTCCGGAGCTTCCTCGACCGCCACCTGCACGACCCGGCCCTGGATCCGCAGATGGTCGCCGACGCCCACCACCTCTCCCTGCGTTCCCTGCACCGGCTCTTCGAGGGCGAGGACGAGACGGTCGCGGAGTCGATCCGGCGACGCCGGCTCGACGGATGCCGGCGGGACCTGCTGGCCCCACTGCTGGGACACCTTCCGGTGGCCCAGATCGCCCGCCGGTGGGGCTTCACCGACCCGGCCCACTTCAGTCGCGCCTTCCGGACCGCGTACGGGATGAGCCCGCGGGCGTACCGGGCCCGGCACGGTGTGCCCGCCACGGGGCGGCACACCACCCACTGACCGGACACAATGGTCGGCGCCGACACGGGGAGGGACGATGCTGACGCCGGTGATCGTGGACACCGAACAGGTCGCCGCAGCGGACCGGTTCGGGATGTGGCTGGAGATGGTGGCACGCACGGCGGCGCCCCTGCGGATTCACACCGCGCACGCCCACGACTTCACCGCCCGGGCCGAGTTCATCGACCTCGGCCCGATCCAGGTGGTCCGCTACCAGTACCCGTCGCTGGACTGCTTCCGCACCCCGAAACTCGTCCGGCAGTCCGACCCCGAGGTCCACCTGCTCGCCCTGAACACCGCGGGCAGCACCAGCGCGACACAGGACGACCGGTGCAGCACCGGCCGAGCCGGCGATTTCACCTTCTACGACGGCTCCCGCCCGCACGAGGTGCACCACCACGGCGACGACGCCGGCCGGGAGCCGGCAAGCTCCATCGCCGCGCTCATCCCGCACACCGCGCTCCCGCTGCCACCGCAGCGGCTGGCTCCCCTGTTCGGCGGCGGAATGTCCGGCAGGACCGGGGTGGGTGCCCTGCTGGCCCAGTTCCTCACCCAGGTCGCCACCCATCCCGAGCAGTACCACGCGGCGGACGCCGCCCGACTCGGCACGATCGGTCTGGACCTGGCCACCACCCTGCTCGGCCGGCACCTGGTGTCGGAGCACGCGATCCCCTCGGAGGTACGCCGACGGGCACTCGTCACGCAGGTGCGGGCGTACGTCCAGCAGCACCTGGACGACGCCACGCTGCACCCGCAGACCATCGCGGACGCCCACCACATCTCGCTGCGCTCGCTGCACCGGCTCTTCGAGGCCGAGGAGACGACCGTCGCCTCGTACATCCGTGGCCTGCGGTTGGAGCGGTGCCGGCACGACCTCGCCGACGCGGCGCTGCGTGCCCAGCCCATCCAGACCATCGCGGCACGCTGGGGTTTTCCCGACAAGGCCCACTTCAGTCGGATGTTCCGGGCAGCGTACGGGATCACGCCGCAGTCCTGGCGACAAGCCAGCCGGGACTAGGCACGGATCGTCAACCGCGCGGCGTCCACGGTCAACCCGTCCGGGGCAGACTGGGAAGCCGAAGCGGCCGCCCCCTCCGGACGCCATGCCGGCGCGGGCAGCCCGCCGAACGGGGGCCGTGGCGGGGCGCCCGCCGCCCGAACGGCGGCGGGCGGTCGCCCGGCGGTACCCCGAGCCACCTCCCGATTCCGGTTCCGCCGCTGGCATCCCCAGGTGCCACCGGCGGAGCCGGTCAGGCTTCCTCCAGCAGTTCCAGAACGGCCCGCTCGGCCTCCTCGCGGGGTGTCCTCGGATCGACCGGCGCCACCACACCGTCGTGGTAGAGGTCCACCACGCGCGGGTCCACGTAGGACGTGCGTGCCACCGTCGGCGTGTTGCCGAGCAGTTCCGCCACCTCCCGCATGACGGCGGCGACCGCCCTGCGGCGCGCGGTGACCGACCGCTGCCGGCCCACGGTGGCCAGTTCGGTGGCCGCCAGCACGGTGGCGTGCCAGGTACGAAAGTCCTTCGCCGTCATCTCGCCGCCGCTGGCGTCCCGCAGGTACTCGTTGACCTCGTCGCTGCGCACGTCCCGCCAGTCCCGGCCGTCCCAGTACCCGAAGAGCCGGTCGGCGGCGCGGCGACGGCGACGCAGGTTGGTCAGCACCCGGCACAACTCCGGATCCTCGATCCGGCGGACCTGCTCGATGCCGCCCTTGGCCGGGAACTCGAAGACCACGCAGCCCCGGCGGGAGCGGGCGTGCTCCGGGCGCAGGGTCGACACGCCGAAGGTGGGGTCGTCCCCGGAGGCGTACTGGTCGTTGCCGACCCGGAACATCCCCATGTCGAGCAGCCGGGCCACGGTGGCGAGGACCCGGTTCCGGTTCAGTCCCCGGCCGTCGAGGTCGTTCGCGATGCGCTCGCGGAGCGTCGGCAGCCGGTGGGCGACCTCCAGGATGTGGTCGAACTTCGCCTCGTCGCGCTTGCGCCGCCACTCCGGGTGGTAGAGGTACTGCTTGCGGCCGGCGGCGTCGATGCCGGTGGCCTGGATGTGCCCGTTCGGGTACGGCGAGATCCACACGTCCTGCCAGGCCGGCGGAATCACCAGGTCCCGCAGCCGCGCCACCTGCTCCAGATCACGGACCTGCTCGCCCGCCGGGTCGAGGAACACCCAGCCCTCGCCCCGCCGGCGGCGTCCGTACCCCGGCCTGCCCGGATCACTACGCCGCAACCGCACCGGTAGTCCGCACCGCCTGTTCCACCTCGGCCACGGCGGCCAGCACGTCGCCCACCCCGACAGCCGCCAACGTCGGGTGGCTTCCTACCCCGTCCCACCTGGGCCAATCGTGTCCGTCGGCCCACAGCACCCGGTGGCAGGTCCGGTCGGGTGGTGGGCCCCACTGGGCGGGTGGGACGGGGCCGAAGAGGAGGACCGACGGGGTGTGGTAGGCGGTGGCGAGGTGGGCGATGCCGGTGTCGCCGCTGACGAGGAGTCGGGCGTGGGCGACGAGGGCGGCGAGGTGGTGCAGGTCGGTACGGCCGGCGAGGACCGCGCGCTCCGGGAGCCCGGCGAGACGCGCGACCTTTCGGGCGAGAGGCGCCTCGGCGGCGTTGCCGGTGACGACGACCCGGTGGCCGGTGGCGGTGAGGTGGCGGGCGACGGCGGCGAACCGCTCCGCCGGCCAGCGCTTCGCGGGGATCTTCGAGCCCGGGTGCACCACGCTCACCCCGGTGGGCAGCGTCCCGGGCGGTGGCCGGGTCAGGGCCAGGTCGGTGCGGTCGGTGGGGATGCCGTACCAGGCGAGCAGCCGGCACCACCGGTCGACCTCGTGCTCGTCGGCCCGCCAGGGCGGGCCGTCGTGGTGGCCGGCGTCGGGGTTGGCGAAGGCGAGCAGCCGGCCGGGTCGGGTCGCGGTGAGCATGTGGTGCGACTGGGGGCCGCGCCCGTGCAGGTTGACCGCGAGGTCGGGGGCGGGGCCGGTCCAGGGCAGCGGGCCGAGGCCGGGGGCGTCGACGTGGCGGTCGACGCCCCCGATCAGCTTCACCAGCGGGGCCAGCCAGGCCGGGGCGGCCAGGGCGAGTTCCCGGTCGGGGTGGGCGCGGCGCAGGGCGCGCAGCGCCGGGACGGCGGTGGCGAGGTCACCGACGCCCAGGGCGCGCAGGACGAGGATCACGGGTACGACGACTCCTGCTCGGCGCAGACCACCATCTCGCGCACGGCGCAGCCGGCGGGCTGGGACAGGGCGAACAGCACCGCCGCGGCGGTGTCGGCGGGATCGTTGAGGATCGCCTCCGGCCCCGGCTTGTACCGCTCGTCCCGCTGGTCGAAGAACGCCGTGCGCATGCCACCCGGGATCAGCAGGGTCACCCCCACCGTGCCGGCCAGCTCCGCGGCCAGGGCGCGGGTGAACCCGACCACCCCGAACTTCGCCGCGCAGTACGCCGTGGCGTCACTGACCGCCTTCACCCCCAGCGTCGACGCGACCGTGACGATCCGGCCCCGGGACGCCTCCAGGAAGGGCAGCGCCGCCCGGATCACGGCGGCGGTCGCGAGCAGGTCCACCGCCACGATCCGATCCCAGGTCTCCCCCGGCACGTCCGCCAGGCGGCCGGGCACGTCCATCCCGGCGGCCGTCACGACGGCGTCCAGCCCACCGGCGCGTTCGGCGAGCTGCCGCGTCGCCGCCTCGGCGGCCCGGGTGTCGGCCAGGTCGCACTCCACCCACGGCACCCCGTCGGCCGGGGCCTGCCGGTCGAGCACCACCGGGCGCCCGCCGGCCCGGGCGACGGCGACGACGACAGCCGCGCCCAGCCCGCTCGACCCGCCGGTGACCAGGACGGTGGATCCGGTGTTCATCGCGTCCCCTCCGCCGGGCGGGACACCGCCGTGCCCGGCGACGGGCGGCCCAGGCGGTCCGCGGCCGGCACCGTGTCGCTGAGGCGGGAGGCACCGGGGGTCCGCTCCCGCGCGGCGGCGATCATCTCGGTGGTCGAGCGCCCGTCCAGGTACGGCACCACGACGGTGTGGCCGCCCCAGCGGCGCAGGAGTTCCGCCTCCGGCAACGCCGGCTCGCCGCCACCGGTGGCGTAGTCACCACCCTTGACCCAGACGTCCGGCCGGAGCCAGGTCAGCGCCGCGTGCGGCGTCCGCTCGTCGAAGACCACGACCGCGTCGACGCAGCTCAGCGCGGCCAGCAGGCGGCTGCGGTCGCCCTGGGACATCACCGGCCGCTCGGGTCCCTTGAGCGCGGCCACGCTCGCGTCGGAGTTCAGGCACACCACCAGGCAGTCACCGAGTTGCCGGGCGGCCTGCAACGTCGCCACGTGACCCGCGTGCAGGAGATCGAAGCAGCCGCCGGTGGCCACGACCGTGCCGCCGGCCGCGCGTACCTCGGACACCACCGCGGAGGCCGCCACCACACCGATGCGCTCGCCCGCGACGCCGGACCCGGTGGGTGGCAGGAGTCGGGCCGGCGGGGGCAGGACCGACGCCACTCCCCCGTCCGCGACGTACGCCGACGCCTCCGCCACCGCCTCCTGCACCGCCTCGGACACCAGCGCGCCCCGGGCCAGAGCGAGGGTGGCCGTGGCCGCGAACCGGTCGCCGGCCCCGCAGGTGTCCCCGTCGGCCGTCATCGGCGCGGGCACCACGAGCGGCGTCGACCCGGCGTGGCAGAGCAACGCGCCGTCGCCGCCCAGCGTCACGGCCACCGCACCCGCCCGCCAGCGGCGCCGCAGGCCCTGCGCGCCGCGCGAGGCCGTGACCAGGCGCGTCACGCCGGGCCGCACCTTGGCCAACTCGCGGACCTCGGACTCGTTCGGCGTGACCAGGTGGATCCCGGGCACCGCCGCCGGCCCGCGGGGGTGGGGGTCCCAGACCACGGGGGCCCGCGTCGCGGCCAGCGCCGCCCGCAGCGCCGGCTGCCGGGCCACCCCCCGGCCGTAGTCGCTCACCAGCACCGCCGAGGCGTTCGCGAGCACCCGTAGCACCGCGTCGGACGGCGCACCGGGCTCCCCGGGAGCGCCGCCCCGGTCGTGACGCAGCAGGACCCGGCCCCGGGCCCGCAGTCGGATCTTCTCCGGCGTGCCACCGGCCAGGCCGAGCGCGTACACCTGGACGCCGGCCGCGGTGAGCAGCGAGCTGAGCCGGGCGCCACCGGCGTCGTCGGCGAGGGCGGTCACCAGGACCACCTCGGTGTCCGGCGCCCCCGCCGCGAGCGACGCGGCCAGGCCGGCGCCGCCCGGCCGGTCGGCGTACGCGGTCTCGTCCAGCACCGGCACGGGCGAGTCCGGGCAGAGGCGGTTCACCACCCCTTCCACGTCCCGGTCGAGCAGGGTGTCACCGACCACCACCACCGGTCCCCTCACGCTTCCCCCCTCATCGCGCCTGGACCTACGGCCCGCCGTCCAGCACCACCTCGACCCCGGCCCGCACCGGGCCGGCCGCCGGCGCCGCCGGCACCCCGGCCGGTGGGTCGGTCTCGCCGGCCGACGCCTCCGCCCGCGTCCCGGCCGGCGCGGCGAGCGCCGCCGGCAGCGCCCGCTCGACGTACTCGCAGAGCACGTGGCTGGAGACCAGGTGCAGTTCCTGCACCACCTGACCGTCCGGGGAGTCGACGGCGAGCGTCTCGTCGCAGAGGTCGGCGAGGGGGTTCGGGATCGGGCCGGTGAAGGCCCAGCAGCGCAGGCCGGTGTCGTGGGCGGCGTGGGCGGCGTGCAGGAGGTTGGGGCTGGCGCCGCTGGTGGACATGAGCAGGAGGATGTCGCCGTCGCGGCCGTGGGCGCGGACCTGGCGGGCGAAGACCTCGTCGTAGCCGTAGTCGTTGCCGATGGCGGTGACGGCGCTGGTCTCGGCGTGCAGGGCGATGGCGGACAGGGGTTGGCGGTCGTCGCGGAGTTTGCCGACGAGTTCGGCGGTGAGGTGTTGCGCCTCGGCCGCGCTGCCACCGTTGCCCGCCACCAGCAGCCGCCCGCCGTCCACGAGCCGGCGGGCGAGCGTCTCGCCCCACCGCGCCAGCAGGGCCTCGCACCGCCGGTACGGCAGCAGCGCCGCGGCCAGGTTCGCCAGGTGGACGTCGAGCGGCGACCGCCCCGTCATCCGGCCACCACCCGGCTGGCCCGCCCGACGGCGGCCACCTCGCCGTAGACCTCCGCCAGCCGTTCCGCCGTGGCCGCCCACGAGTACCGTTCCCGGGCCCGCTCCCGTGCGGCGGTCGCGTACGCGAACCGGCGGATCCGGTCGTCCAGCAACCGCTGGACGGCGGTGCCGAGAGCGCGCGGGTCGCGCGCCGGCACCAGGTCGCCGGTGACCCCGTCGACCACCGTGTCCTTGATCCCGCCCACCGCCGTCCCGACCACCGGTACGCCGCACGCCATGGCCTCCAGCGGGGTCAGCCCGAACGGCTCGTACCAGGGGGCGGCGACCAGGACGTCGGCGGACCGGTACCAGCGGCCCATCTCCTCCCGGGGCACCGCGCCGACCAGCTTCACCCGGTCGGCCACGCCGCAGGTGTGCGCCAGGGCCCGGAGCCGGCGGGCGTACGGGTCGCTCTCCAGCAGGCCGGCCGGCGGCCCGCCGACCACGACGCACTCCGCGTCCGGCACGTGCGCCATCGCCCGGATGACGGTCTGGAAGCCCTTCCGCTCGACCAGCCGGCCGACGGTGAGGATCCGCGCGCGGCCGTCCTCCCGTTCGGCGGCCGGGCCGAGCGGGGCGAACGTGCCGAGGTTGACCCCGGACGGGACGACGGTCATCCGGGACCGGGGCACTCCCATCCGGACCAGTTCCCCCACCTCGTCCTGGCACTGGGCGATGACCCGGTCCACCGAGCGGCCCAGTTCCCGCTCGTAGCCGATCCGGCGGGCCGGGCTGGTGTCCTGCACCCCCTGGTGGCGCCGCTTCACCACCCCGAGGGCGTGGTACGTCTGCACGACGGGCACGCCGATCTGCCGGCCGGCGGCCAGCGCGGCGAGTCCGCTCATCCAGAAGTGCGCGTGGATCACCTCCGGCACCCAGTCGCCGCCGCGCCAGCGGTCGACCAGCCACCCGCTGAACTCCCTCATGTGCGGCAGCAGCGCGTCCTTGGCGACCGGCTCGGCCGGGCCGGCGGGGACGTGCACCACCTCGTACCCGTCCGGACCGCGGACGGTGACCGGCAGGTCGACGGCGTCCCGGCGGGTGTAGACCCGCACGTCGTGCCCGGCGGCCGCGAGAGCGGCGGAGAGTTCGGCGACATGCGTGTTCTGGCCGCCGGCGTCCTCGCCGCCGAGGACGGCGAGCGGGCTCGCGTGCTCCGAGATCATCGCGATGCGCATACTTCCTCCTCCAGCAGCCGGTCCCAGTCGGCGAGGAAACGCTCGAGCCCGTACCGCTCCCGCGCGGCCGCGCGGCCCGCGGCGCCCGCCCGGCGCGCCAGCGCCGGGTCCGCCATGAGCCGTCGAGTGGCGTCGAGCAGGTCGTCGACCCGGGTGGAGAGGGCTCCGGCTTCGGCTGGCACCGCCATCACCGCCTCCGTGGTGGCCAGCGCGACGACCGGCATGCCGATCGTCATCGCCTCGATCAGGCTCAGCCCGAGGGAGGTCCACCGGCACAGGTGCAGGTACGCCCGCCGCCGCCCCAACTCGGCGTGCATCCGGGCCTGGGGCAGGTCGTCGTGGCTGGTCAGCCGGTCCGCCGGCAGCCCCAGGTGGTCGGCGAGGCCGGCCACCTTCATGCCGAAGACGTCCAGCGGGGCGATCTCGGCGAACCGCGGCAGCAGGTCGGTGCCGGTGACGCGCCAGCGGCGCACCGGCTCGTTGATGACCACGGCGAGCCGCTCCAGCTCGCCGGTGTACTCCGCCGCCGGTGGCACGACGCCGTGGTCGACCACCGTCGTCCGGGTGCTTCCGGTGTCCCAGAAGAGCTGGTTGAACGCGGTGACGTGGGCGATCAGCAGGTCGTCGCGGTCGGCCATCGGGTGCCGGCTGTCGGGGACGGCGCCGTCCTTCGGGGTGTTGTGCTCGACGAAGATCGCGGGCAGGTCGCGGCCCGGCCGGCGGCCCAGCCAGTCGGCGGCCAGGTCGAGCTCCTCGGGACGTTGCAGGATCACGACGTCGACCTCGGCGGTGCGCAGGTCGTCGGGGGCCACCTCGACGGCGGTGTCCGGCCAGGGGTAGGTGCGGGCCCGGCCGAGGCCGTACGGGCCGCGGTCGGGCGTGGCCGGCACCAGGTACCGGTGCTTGCCGTGCACGAACGACGTGGTCCACGAACCGTGCACGTGCCAGAGGAGGACGTTCATCGGCCGCTCCCGCCGACCGTCGCGACCTCCGGTGCCGCCTGCCCGGCCGGCGTCAACGCCGCCGTCGGTGTCCGCGCCGGGGACACGCCCAGCAGCGCCAGCCCGTCCAGCACCTCCCTGGGCGTGATCCGGCTCAGGCAGGGATGGCCCGGGACGGGGCACCGCGCGGCGCGGGTGTCCCGGCAGGGGGCGGCGGCGTCACCGAGGCGTACGGTCGGCACCCGCCACGGCCCCCACTGTCCGAACGGGACGGTGGGGGCGAAGAGGCTCACCACCGGAACGCCGTAGGCGGCGGCGAGGTGGGCGGGACCGGTGTTGCCCACCACCACGGCGGCGGCACCGGCAACGGTCGCCGCGAGTTCGGCGAGCCCCGTCCCGCCACCGAGGTCCACGGCGTCGTTCCCGGCCACCCACGCGGTCAGCTCCGCCTCGTCGGCGCCTCCGGTCACCACCACCCGGTGGCCCGCGGCGGTCAGCGTCCGGACGATCCCCGCCGCCAGCTCGGGCGGCAGCCCCCGGGACTGGGCCGCCGAACCCGGGTGCAGGACCACGTAGCCCGGCGGGCCGACCTGCGACGGCGCCGCCGGCGCCGGCCGCAGCCGGAGGGCGGGTTCGTCGTCGGCGGGCAGGGCGTAGCCGGCGGCGGCGGCGAGGGACAGGGCGCGTTCGGGTTCGGGTACGCCGGTGGGGACGCGGTGGCGCACGTCGAGCAGGGCGCCGGGGTAGTCGTCGCTGATCGCCGAGATCCGGTGGACACCGATGGTGCGTAGCAGCAGGGCCAGGGGTAGCGGTGACTGGTGGTAGCTGGTGAAGATGACCGCTTCGTCGGCGGCGACGGCGGCGAGGGTGGTGGTGAGGGTGGTGATGTCGTCGGGGTCGACGGGGTCGGGGTGGGGGTCGATCCAGGGCAGGCGGTGTTCGATGATGGCGTCGACGCCGGGTAGCAGGTCGGCGGCGGCGCGGCCGCGGGGCCCGCACAGCAGCACCACGCGGTCGGCGTGTGCGGCGACGGCGCGGATGCCGGGTCCGGTGACGAGGACGTCGCCGGCGGAGTCGGACCGCACGACCAGCACCGTGCCGGCGCGGCGGGGCTCGCGGGGCACGACGGCGGCCTGCCGGCGCAGAATCTCCGTGACCGCGGCGGGGAGATCCGGCGCGACCCAGCCGGCGGCGTCGATCTCCTCGGGGCGGGTCACCGGCGTGGGCACCAGCACCGCCTGCGCCCCCGCCGCCAGAGCAGCGGTCACGTCCCGACCGATGTCACCGACCAGCACACACCGCCGCGGCACCGTACCCAACTCCCGAGCCGCGGCGTGCACCAGACCCGCAGCCGGCTTACGGCAGCCACACCCGTCAGCGTCGTCGTGCGGACACACCAGCCACGCGTCGAACGGCCCCAACAACTCCTCGACCCGGGCGTGCACCGCCCGCATCTGCGCCTCGTCGAACAACCCCTTCGCCAGCCCCGACTGGTTCGTCACCACCGCCAGCCGCAGACCCGCCGCCCGCAACGCGTCCAACGCCGCCCGCGCACCCGACACCGGCCGCACCTTCTCCGGGTCCCCGTTGTACGGCACGTCCTCGACCAACGTCCCGTCCCGGTCCAGCAACACCGCATCGAACAGACGCGGACCGGAGCGACCCCGGCCAGCACGGGCACCGACCCGGGCTGACCTGCACTGATCCGGCTCCACCTGTCGCACGGCCGGCGGGTTCCCGGCGCCCCGGGGAGTAAACATCATCTTCGCGGCGGTAGCCGTGCCGCGCTGCCGGCGGTGTCGGCACGCCGGCCCGCGGTGGCGTTACCCGCCGCCCCCGAGAAGCTAACCCACCGTCCGTTAGCAGCGCCCGCCACGGGGGTACGAGGGCGCAGTGGCGGTTGTGGAGAAAGTGATCGACGCAGCACCGGAACGGGTGTGGGCGGTACTGGCGGACGGCTGGACGTACAGCGACTGGGTGGTCGGCACGGTGCACGTACGCGACGTCGACGACGGCTGGCCGGCCGTGGGAAGCGAACTGCACCATCGCGCCGGCCCGTGGCCGTTCTCGCTCCAGGACTCCTCGACCGTGCTCGGCTGCGAGCCGCCACACAAGCTGATCCTCCGGGCCGGGCTCTGGCCCGCCGGCGAGGCGATCGTGGTCTTCACCCTGGAGCCGGTGGGCAGCGACGCCACCCGCGTACGCATCGGCGAGGACTTCGCCGCCGGCCCGCTGCGCTGGGTCCGCAACAAGCTCAACGACCTGGTGCTGCACCAGCGCAACAGGGAGACCCTGAACCGGCTGTCGGACATCGCCACCCGCCAGAAGGCCGACCGGTGACGCAGACCGTCGTGGTCACCGGGGCGAGCGCCGGAGTCGGCCGGGCGGTCGCCCGGGCGTACGCCGAGCGGGGCGGGCGGCTCGCGCTGCTCGCCCGCGGCGAGGCGGGCCTCGCCGCGGCGGAGCGGGACTGCCGGGAGCGGGGCGCCGCCGACGTGCGCACCTACCGGGTGGACGTCGCCGACGCGGGCGCGGTCCAGCAGGCGGCGGACGACGTCGCGCACCGCTGGGGCCGGATCGACGTGTGGGTCAACAACGCGATGGTGTCGGTCTTCGCGCCGACCTGGGAGATCACCGCGGCGGAGTTCCAGCGGGTCACCGAGGTCAACTACCTCGGCACGGTGCACGGGACGCTCGCCGCGCTGCGCCACATGCGGGCCCACGGGCGCGGCGCGATCGTCCAGGTCGGGTCGGCCCTGGCGTACCGGGGCATTCCGCTGCAGTCCGCGTACTGCGCGAGCAAGCACGCCATCCAGGGCTTCAACGACTCGCTGCGGGCCGAACTGCTGCACGACTGCCCGGGCGTACGGCTGTCGATGGTGCAACTACCGGCGATCAACACCCCGCAGTTCTCCTGGGTGCGGACCCGGCTGCCCCGCCATCCCCAGCCGGTTCCGCCGATCTTCGCCCCGGAGGTGGCCGCACGGGCGATCCGCTGGGCCGCCGACCACGGGGTGCGGGAGCTGAACGTCGGTGGCCCGACGTGGCGGGCCCGGCTCGGCAACGTCCTGTTTCCCGGCCTGCTGGACCGGAAGCTGGCCCGGGACGGGTACGACAGCCAGCAGACCGAGACGCCGATCGACCCGGCGACCTGGCGCGACAACCTGGACCGCCCCGGCGACCAGGAACGCGACCACGGTGCGGCGGGGGTGTTCGGCGACCGCGCCCGACGACGCTCGGCGGCGCTGTGGGTCGGCACCCACAAGCCGGCCCTCTCCGGTCTCGCGGCAGCGGGCCTGTCCGTCGTGCTGGGTGCCTTCGTCCGCCGCCGGGGGTAGCCGCCCCCGGCCCGTCCGGCGGGGCTCCCGCCGTCCCGAGTGACGGCCGGGACAGGGGAGCAATGACAACACGCACGGGGAACTGGCTACCCTCTCAGGGAACCAAGTCCGCGAAACGAGGATGTCCGACATGACTGAACCCGTGCAGCTGCCGTCGCCCTGGCGGGACGTACGTCTGACGGTGGTGGTGCCGACCTACAACGAGGCGGGCAACCTTCCGGCCCTGGTGGAGCGGCTCCTCGCGCTGCCGCTGCCGGGGCTGCGGATCCTCGTGGCGGACGACAACTCGCCGGACGGCACCGGCGAGGTCGCGGACAAGCTGGCCATCGAGCACCCGGACCGGATCGAGGTCGTCCACCGGGCCGGCAAGGAGGGGCTGGGTCGCGCGTACGTCGACGGCATGAGCCGCGCCCTGGACGGTGGCGCCGAGTTCGTCGCGCAGATGGACGCGGACCTGTCGCACCCACCGGAGGCGCTGCCGGGCATGCTCGGCGCGCTGCTCTCCACGCAGGCGGGCGTGGTCATCGGCTCCCGGTACGTGCCGGGCGGCGAGCTGGACGAGAACTGGCCGCTGTACCGGCGCGCGCTGAGCGGCTGGGCCAACCTCTACGTCCACACGCTGCTGCGGGTGCGGATCCGGGACCTGACCGCCGGCTTCAAGATCTGGCGGGCGGACGCGCTGCGCGACATCGGCCTGGAGCGGGTGCAGTCCAACGGCTACAGCTTCCAGGTGGAGATGCACTACCTGGCCACGAAGCTGGGCCACACGATCCTCGAGGTGCCGATCCGGTTCGAGGAGCGGCGGGACGGCGCCTCGAAGATGACGACGGCCACGAAGATCGAGAGCGCCCTGATGCCGTTCCGGCTGCGTACCAAGCACCGCAACATCAGCCGCTGACGTCAGGCTGGCCGCAGGCCGCGCCGCGCGGCGGGCGTTCAGCGGTAGATGGTCCGCTGGGCGGCGCCGATCGCGGCGGCGTAGGCGGCACCGGTGAGCGCCCGGTCGCGGGCGAGGGCGGCCCGCGCGGCGTTCGCACCGGGGCCGCCGTGCACGCCGCCGCCGGGATGCGCCGACGCGCTGGCCAGGAAGAGCCGGTCCACCGGCGTGTCCGCGCGCCCCAGGCCGGGGATCGGGCGGAGGAACAACTGCTGGTACGCGGCCGCCGTCCCGCCGCCGAGCGCCCCGCCGACGAGGCTGGGGTCGCCCGCCTCCAGGTCGGCCGGGCCGGCGACGTGCCGGCCCACGACGAGGCTCCGGAAACCCGGGGCGGCCTCCTCCAGCACCTCCTCCATCCGCTCCACGTGCGCGGCGACCTCCTCGGCCCGCCACTGCCGGCGGAACGGCAGGTGCGTGTACGACCACAGCGACTCGGTGCCCGGCGGTGAGTGGCTCGGGTCGGCGACGGTCATCTGGCCGACCAGCAGGAACGGGTCCCGGGGGACCTCGCCGCGGGCCAGCGCGGCGGCGTACGTGGTGAGCCCGTCGAGGTCCGCCCCGAGATGGACGGTGCCGGCGGTGGCCACCGCCCGGTTGGTCCAGGGCACCGGGGCGGAGAGCGCCCAGTCGACCTTCAGTGTGGAGCCGTCCCACTTGAAGTGTGCGAGGTCCTCGACGAGCCGGGGCGGGAGCGCCGCGGCCCCGACCAGGTCCAGGTAGAGCGCGGGTGCCGGCACGTCGGCGAGCACCGCCCGGCGGGCCCGCCACAGGGCGCCCCCCACGGTGCGGACGCCCATCGCCCGGCCCCGGGCGGTCAACACCCGGTCCACCCGGGCGCCGTAGAGGATCCGGCCGCCCCGCTCGGCGAGCCGGGCCACCAGCGCGTCGGTGATCTTCTGGGCGCCGCCGTCCGGCACCGGCCAGCCGACCTGCTGGCCGAGCATCGCCAGCAGCCACCCGTACACGCCGGAGCCGGCGTCCTCCGGGGACAGGTCCGTGTGCAGGGCGCACCCGGCCAGCAGGGCCGGCCCACCGGGGCCGTCGAAGAGTTCGTCGCCGAGCTTGCGGACCGGCACCACCAGCCGCCGGGCCAGCCGCAGCGCCCCGGAGACCTTCAGCCGCCGGAGCAGCGCGACGCCGCTGCGGACCGGCGGGAAGGGCCCGGTGACGGCCGCCAGCATCGGGCCGGCGACCTGGCGCCAGTCGTCGTACGCGGTGAGCCACCTCTTGCCGTCGCCGGCCGCGAACTCCTCCAACGAGGCGGCCGTGGTCTCCGGGTCCCGGTTGAGCAGCGCCGCCCGCCCGTCCGGCAGCAGGTGCGCCAGGACGTCCGGCGCGTGCCGCCAGCGCAGCCCGTACCGCTCCAGGCGCAGGTCCCGCAGGACGGGGGACGCGTACCCGAGGGGGTAGAAGGAGCTGTAGAGGTCGCTCAGGTAGCCGGGGGCGGTGACGCAGGCCGAGCGGACCGCCCCGCCGGGCGCCTGCGTCGCCTCCAGCACCAGCACGTCCCAGCCGGCGTCGGCGAGCAGGTTGGCGGCGACCAGGCCGTTGTGGCCGGCCCCGACGACGACGGCGTCCGCGCTTCCCGCGCCCGTCGAACTCATCCGACCCGCCTACCCTGCGCCGAACCGGGCGAAACGCGTTTGCCTCGTGCGGGCCGGGGCATCCACTGCCGCATGTACACGGTTGCACAGCTCATTGGTGGAGTGTGGGGCGCGGGCGGCGAGGGGGGCGAACTGGTCGTCCACGACCCGGCCGACGGGTCCCGGGTCAGCTCGGTGCCGGTCGCGACGGCGGACGAGGTCGGCAAGGCGGTGGAGGCGGCGCGTGATGTCGCGGCCGACTGGGCGGCGACCGCTATGGCCGATCGGGCCGCCGCCCTGCACCGGGCGGCGGACGCGGTGGCGGCCGTGGCCGACGAGCTGGCCCGGGCGACCACGGCCGAGATGGGTAAGCCCGTCGCCGACGCGCGCGGCGGGGTGGACGCGGGCATCGGCACGTTGCGACAGTACGCCGAACTCGCCCCGGTGCGCGGCGGGCGGACGCTGCACGGCGGTCACCACGCGATGGACTTCATGATTCCCCAACCGCGGGGCGTGGTGGCCGCGATCACCCCCTGGAACGATCCCGTGGCGGTCTCCTGCGGTCTGCTCGGCGCCGCTCTGGTCACCGGCAACGTGGTCCTCTACAAGCCCAGCGAGCGCACCCCGGCCACCGGCTGGCTGCTGGCCAGGGCCCTCGACGAGGCGCTGCCGGCCGGGGTGCTGTCGCTGCTGACCGGTGGGCCCGAGGTGGGCGCCGCGCTGGCCGCCCAGCCGGTTGACCTGGTCGCCCACGTCGGGTCCACGGCCACCGGCCGGGCCATCGCCGCGGCGGCGGCCCGCACCGGGGCGAAGGTGCTGCTGGAGAACGGCGGCAGCGACCCCCTCGTCGTCGACGGCGACGTGGATCCGGTCTGGGCCGCCGGGCAGGCGGCGCTCGGCGCGTTCGCCAACGCCGGCCAGATCTGCGTGGCGGTGGAGCGCATCTACGTCCACCGGGACGTGGCCGAGGACTTCGTCGACGCCCTGGTCGAGCGGGCGCAGGCACTGCGGGTGGGTCCCGGCACCGACCCGGCGACCGAGCTGGGCCCGCTGGTCGACCGTCGGCACCGCGACCACGTGCACGGGCAGGTCACGGCGGCGGTGGCGGAGGGCGCCCGGCTCCGCGCCGGCGGCACCCTGCCCGACGGTACCGGCGCGTTCTACCCGGCGACCGTGGTCACCGAGTGCCGGCACGACATGACCCTCGTCCGCGAGGAGACCTTCGGGCCGGTCGCCCCGGTCGTCGTGGTCGACTCGTTCTCCGAGGGGCTGCGCTGCGCGGCCGACTCGCCGTACGGGCTCGCCGCGACGGTGCTGACCGGCTCGATGAGCCACGCCCAGCGGGCCTGGCGCGAACTGCCGGTCGGCACCGTCAAGGTCAACGCGGTCTTCGGCGGCGCGCCGGGCGGTGCCGCGCATCCGCGCCGCGGCAGCGGCCAGGGCTTCGGGTACGGCCCGGAGCTGCTCGACGAGTTCACCGCCACGAAGGCGGTGCACATCGAGGCTCCCGGCGGCGGCCACTGGTGAGCACGGGACCGGGGCCGCCCGGCCGGGGCGGCCCCGTGGTCTCGCGTACCCCTATCGGGAGCGGGCCTTGGCCTTCTCCCTGGTCTTGGTCGTCGCCCGGTTGTTGGCCTTCTGGATGGCCTTGACCAGTTCCGGCTTGGTCATGGTGGACCGGCCGGGGACGTCCAGCTTGCGGGCGACCTTCATGAGGTGGTCCTTGGTGGCGTTCGCGTCCACACCGGCGGCCGTCTCGGCGCGCCGCTGCGGGCCGCCGCCGGCCGCCTGCCGGTCGCTGGGGCCCTTGCGACCCTTCGGTTCCCAGTGGTCGCCGACCTTCTCGAACTGGTGCTTGACCGCGGCGAAGGCGGTCCGGTGCGACCGCTCCCCCTCGCCGTACGTCTCCACCGCCGAGTCGTGCGTCTTCGCCCACGTGCGCTGCGCCTTCTCCGGGGAGCGCCGCAGCGTGCTGGGCATGTCCTCGCGCCCGGGCATCTCGTCCTCCTCCGCGTCGATGGTCTCTGGTTGACCGTTCCCTCGGGGCCGGGCGGCAAACCGGCGCGTCGGGTTTGTCGATTTCCGGCCCGGGGTACCGGCGGGGCCAGGCGACACCGGGCGCATCCCGACGTCCGGGGCCGGTGGCACAGGGAGCGGGCCATGACGACGACGGAGCCCGGCACGGCGGTCCGCGAGTCGCCGCGGTCGCGGCTGCCCGGGCGGGTCCGGCAGGTGAGCTGGCGGACCTGGCGGGGCGTGCTGGTACGCAGCGCCCGCAACTTCGTCCGGGACAACTGCGCCGACTGGGCGGCGGCCCTGACCTACTACGGCGTGCTCGCGCTCTTCCCCTCCACGATCGTGGTGGTCGCACTGGTCGGGCTCGTCTCCGAGGGCGAACGGACCGTGGACACGGTCCTCGACCTGGCCCGCGACGTGGGCGCCGGGTCGGTCGTCGCCAACGAGGGCTTCGTGGGCGTGGTCCGGGGCGTGGTCGAGGAGCAGAGCGGCGCGAGTGTGCTGCTGAGTTTCGGTCTGCTCGGCGCCCTCTGGTCGGCCTCGGGCTTCATCGGCGCGTTCACCCGGGCCTCGAACGCCGTGTACGGGGTCGAGGAGGGGCGGCCGGTGTGGAAGCTGCGGCCGATGCAGATCGGGCTCGCCGCCGTCTCGCTGGTGCTCCTGGCCGTGGTCGCGGTCGGGCTGATCGTCAGCGGCCCGGTGACCGACGCCGTGGGTGACCTGATCGGCGCCGGTGGACTGGCCCGCACGGTGTGGAGCGTCGTCAAGTGGCCCGTGCTGGCGCTGATCATGATGGTGCTGCTGAGCCTGCTGTTCTGGATCGCGCCGAACGTCCGGCAGCCCCGCTTCCGCTGGCTCACCCCGGGCGGCGTGGTCGCCCTGCTCTCCTGGGTCGTCGCCTCCGCCGGCTTCGGCCTGTACGTGGCCAACTTCGGTTCGTACGACGCCACGTACGGCAGCCTCGGGGCGGTCATCGCCTTCCTGGTGTGGCTCTACCTGTCCAACTCGGCGCTGATGCTCGGCGTGCAGATCAACGCGGAACTCCAGCGTGGCCGGGCGTTGCAGGCCGGCGCCCGGCGCCCCGAGGAGCCGCTGCTGCCGCCCAAGGCGGAGGCCGGTACGTGACGCTCTGCCGGGTTTACCGGGCACCCCACCGGGTAGCGCAGGAGGCATGGAACGCGTCAACAGCAAGCACGGACCGAGGCTCGACGAGCAGATGAGCCAGGAGGTCGCCGGCCTCGTGCAGGGGCCGGGGACCGGGGGCTCGCGGGTCGACGAGCAGCGGGTGCCGGAACCGGCGGGTGAGGACCAGCCGGAGACGACGACGGCACCGGCCGGCGAGCTCCGGAGCGGGGCGCCCAAGGGGATGAGTTCCCGGGACGTCGAGGATCGGAGCCGGCTGGGGCGGTTCATCACCATGTCGGCACTGCCCGGTGACCGAGCGACGCTGATCGCCAACGCGCGGGACAACGACGCGCCGGACGACATCATCACCGCCCTGGAGGGGCTGCCGGAGGGCATCCACTACCAGACGGTGTCCGAGGTGTGGGCGGCGCTCGGCAACAAGAACGAGACGACCCGCTGGTGACCGGATCTCCCCACGATCCGGAACAAAGCACCGGCGGAGAGGAGGACACCTGATGAGTGGCGTCATGGAACACGTGGACGTGTCGGTCCCGGTGCGGACCGCGTACGACCAGTGGACTCAGTTCGAGGATTTTCCGCACTTCATGGAGGGTGTGCAGGAGGTCCGCCAGCTCACCGACACGATGACCCACTGGACCGTCGAGATCGCCGGGGTGAAGCGCGAGTTCGACGCGGAGATCACCGAGCAGCTGCCCGACGAGCGGGTGGCCTGGCGCTCGACCGGCGGCACCAAGCACGCGGGCGTGGTTACCTTCCACCGGCTGGACGAGAGCTCCAGCCGGGTCACCCTCCAGCTGGAGTTCGAGCCGCACGGCGTCCTCGAGCAGGCCGGTGACAAGCTCGGCGTGGTCGACCGGCGCGCCAAGGGTGACCTGGAGCGGTTCAAGCAGTACATCGAGCGGCGCGGTCAGGAGACCGGCGCCTGGCGGGGCAAGGTCGACCGCCCGCAGCCCTGACCCCCGACCCGGACCTTCGACGGCCGCCGGCACCGCCGGCGGCCGTCGGCCGCGCCGGTCGGGTTTCGCGGGGGTCGGGTCGGGTACCGCACCAGGTATGACGGACGAGAAGAAGGTGTGGCGCGACGAGGACCGGACTCCCATCCAGGAGCTGGACCGGGCCGTCGCCCGCTCGACGCTGGACGGCCAGGCCGACGACGTGACCGGCAACGACGCCGGCGAGGAGGCCGCCTTCGGGCACGGGCCGGAGGCGGTCGACCGCGGTGGCCAGGCGGCCGGCGCGGGCCGCGAGCCGACCGACCCGGACCGCGCGTACCGGCCGTCGACCACCGGCCGGACCGGCCCCGACACCCTGTGACGGGCCGAATCCGCCGTGGGGGATGTGACCGATCTCGACGGTCCGGCGGTACCGCCTTCCGGCTCCGGCCGCCGGGCCGCTGACCTCCCCCGACAGGACAAGAATCACGGTACGTGCGTCCGCGAATGCGGACAGCACAGCCAGAATCGGCCGTTCGGCTGACGGCAACCCCCGTGCCGCGCGCAAGACTTTCGGGATGCAACAGGGCAACGGCATCCTCTCGACCCGTCAGCGTCGCCTGGCCTGGCTCGGCTTCCTGCTCGCCGCCGTCCAGGCTCCGGTCTCCGCCAAGCTGGTGTCGGACAGCTCCTGGCTGTTCAGCCTCTGCGTGGCGCTGATGGTGGCTACCGTGATCATCGCCGACGACGCGGCCCGCCGTCGCCCCGCCGAGGCCCGCTCCCGCGACTGACCCTCGCGACCGTCAGCCACCCGCCCCCGGGCGGGCCTCGTGACCCGGTCGATCCCGGGTGCGGCGCCGCTCCTTCATCTCCGCCTCGTAGAGGTGCCGGCGCCCACCGACCAGTTCCTCGCGGGCCCGCCGGTCGAGGTCACGGAAGAGCGCGTAGTAGCCGTCGTCGAAGTCCTCGACGATCTGGAAGGTCCACCGGCCGGCGATGACGTTGCGGCCCAGCAGCTCGGTGTCGATGCGGTCGGCGATGTCGTCGTGCCCGGCGGTCCGGAACATCTCCACCGCGTCGTCCAGCATCAGGTCGGCGTGCCCGACGAGCTGGTGCAGCGAGTAGAGGTGCCCGCGTACCCGCTCGACGCACTCCAGCGCCTCGCTGAGCTTGCCGAGCGCGGCGACCGTGCCGTCGCTCACCCCGGCGGGCCGCCGGTGCCGCTCGTCTGGTCCGTCCGTGCCTGCTGCCATCCGTGCCTCCGCGTTCTCGGCATGCCGCTTCCGGGGCGGTCCTCTTCCGCTCCGCTCGCGCCCGCTCACTCCGTCGGGCGCGGGTCGGCCGACCGGTGGAGGAACAGAAACCACCGAGTGGACGAGGTCGACCACCGGTTCGGCCGGTTAGCCTCGTTCCCCATGCGCGTGCCGTTCAACCAGGTCACCCCCCGTACCGCCGTCGGCTCCGCCCGGTCGACGCTGGCCGCCCTGTCCGCGACCGTGGGCGCCGCCGGGCTCGCCGCGGCCGCCGTCCGGCCCGGCCTGCTCGCGCTGGTCGACCAGCACGCCGCGGCGATCCGGGAGAGCCTCGCCGGGGACCGCCGACCGCTGACCGCCGCCGCCCTGGCCGGCTACGCCGACGGCGTACGCGCCGCCGCGGCGGAGCACGACTGGCAGCCGCCGGCCGGTCCGGTCGACTGGTCGGCGCCGGACTGGCTGCTCACGCGCCTGCTCGCGGTCTCCGCGCTGGCCGGCGCCCTGGACGCCCCGAAGCCCGCGTCGCTCCCGCCGCTCTGACCCGGGGCCTGCCCACCAGGGGCCGGCCCGCGCGCACCGGGCCCGGGCACCGCACGACGGAGGGCGCCCGCCGTCGCGGACACCCTCCGTCGCTCCGTCCCCGCCCGCTCAGCGGCGGAACTGCCGGGTCTCGTCGGTCGCGCTGGGCGACTGGTAGGTGCCCTGCCCGCCGGCCATGCTCGCCGACGACTCCCGGGACATCACCTGCGTCCGCTCGGCACCGGCCCGGTCGGCCATCTGCCGCTCGACGTCGCTGCGGCCCGCGCCCTGCGCCTGCCGGTGCTGCTGGATGGCACGCGACTCCTCGGCCATCCGGTTCAGCCAGCCGTCCCAGCGGCTCTGCATCGGCTTGACCAGACCACCGCCGACCCCGACGACCAGGATGCCGGCCACCGTGGCGAGCACCGCGACCAGCACCGGCGTGGTCACCGTGGTGGCGATGCCGACCTGGTTCAGCGCCGCGATCACACCGAGCGCCAGGATGAAGACGGCTGCCAGGTCGGCCAGGACCCGGCCGTACGACAGACCGCCCAGGAAGCCGGTGACCAGGTCACGCACCGCGTTCGCGATGGCGGCGGCCACGACCACGATCACGATCGCCACGAACGCGCGCGGCAGCCAGGCGACCACGCCGCTGATCAGGTCACTGATCGCGTTCGGTCCCCACACGCCGAACGCGAACTGCAGCGTGAACAGCAGCACGGCGTAGTACGCGAGCTTCGCGAGGATGTCGCTGGCGTCGTACTTCGTGCGTTCCAACGCCTTCTTGATGCCGCCGCGCTCCACCGCCCGGTCGAAGTTCACCCGTTCCAGCACCTTGTCCACGATCTTGAGGACGGCTCGGGCGATGAGCCATCCGACCACGAGGATCGCGATGAACGCGATGGCCCTCGGTATGAACAACAGCACCGATCTCCACATGTCGGCCACGGCATTGCCGATATCGACCTGCCTGGCCGCGAGGGTTTCCGGCATGATGTCCCTCCTGTCGCATGGACTACGCCGCGCGCATACCCGGTCGGTCCGGCGGCACGCCGTCCGGGTGCCCCGCATTTTCCCGACATGACGCCATAGAGCTGTCCTGACCTGGCGAAACGGACGTAGCCGGTGGAGCCGGCGGCATGATCGGAGCCGGCCGGTGGACCCTGCCGCTAGGCTTCGGGCATGCCAGGAACGGTCGGACGGGTGCCCACGCCACCAGCGCCGGTCTCGGCCGGACCCGCGTCCTCGGGCGCGGCGGCCGACGTGTACGCCCACGACTGGGCCGGCACGTCCCTCGGCCCCCGGCCCGGCTGGGACCCGGCCCTCCGCGCCGCCGCCGAGCTGGTGCTCTCCTCGCCGGTCCCGATGGCTCTCGCCCTCGACGACGACTTCCTGCTGCTCTACAACGACGGCTACGCCGAGCTCATCGGCGACAAGCACCCGGAGGCGATCGGCCGCCCGGCTGCCGAGGTGTTCGGGGAGGTGTGGCAGCTGCCGGGCGTCGGGGAGGCCGTCGAGCGGACGTACCGCACCGGTGAGCCGTCGCTGGGCAAGGAGGTCACCCTGCCCCTGCGCCGCCGCCACTCGGGTGCGGTGGAGCACGCCGTCTTCACGCGGGGCTACTCGGCCGTCCGCGACAGCGACGGCCGGATCGCCGGCGTCCTCGTCGTCGCGGCGGAGACCACCCAGGTCACCCGGCAGCTCCAGAGCCTGAGCGACCTCGCCGCCGCGCTCGCCGGCACGCTCACCCTGGACGACGTGGCACGGGTCGCGCTGCGTCACGCGCTCGCCTCCTTCGACGCCGACCGGGTGTCCTTCGGGGTGGACGAGAGCGGCGGCGGCTGGCGGATGGTCCGCCGGCTGCGGGGCGAGCTGATCGACGAGGCCGACGAGCGGCTCCCGCCGCTGTGGCGGCGCTTCCCGCCGGATTCGGCGGCGCCGCTGGTGGTCGCGGCCCGCGTCGGGAAGGCCCGCTTCGTCGACGACGGCGAGCCGCTGCGGGAGACCGCGGTGGACCGCCACGACCAGAAGATCCAGGCCCTGGCCGCCGTGCCGCTGCCGGGTGCCGTCGTCCGCGGCGGCCTGACCGTGGGGTACCAGGCCGCGCACGCCTGGTCGGCCGCCGAGCGGGCACTGCTGCACGCCTCCGCCGAGCTGGTCGGGCAGGCGGCCGGGCGGGCCCGCCGGTTCGAGACCCAGCACGGTACGGCCCAACTCCTGCAACGCAGCATGCTTCCGGCGCACCTGCCGGACCTGCCCCGGCTGCGCATCGCCGCCCGCTACGACCCCGGTGTCGACGGCAACGCGGCCGGGGGGGACTTCTACGACGCCTTCCTCCTGCCCACCGGCGGGCTGGCCGTCGTCCTCGGCGACGTGGCCGGGCACGACGTGCAGGCGGCCGCCCGGATGGGGCAGGTCCGGGCGGCGCTGCGCGCGCTGGCCCTGGCCGACCCCCGGCCGGACGCTGTGCTCGCCGGCCTCGACCGGCTGGTGACCAGCCTGGGCGCCGAGGGCGGCACCCACGAGCTGTTCGTCACCGTGGCGCTCGGGGTGATCGACGCCGACCGGCAGCGGCTCACGCTCGCCAGCGCCGGCCACCCCGCACCGTTGATCCGCCGGTGCGCCGCCGACGGTGAGCCGTACGCCGAGTACGCCGACGTGCCCACCGGCGCCCCGCTGGGCCTGGGCTGCCGACCGGCGACCACCACCGTCCGGTTCTCGCCCGGCGACACGCTCCTGCTGTTCAGCGACGGCGTGGTGGAGCGACGCCGGCAGGGGCTGGGCACCGGCCTGGACGCGCTGGCCAGCGCGGTCGCGGGGGCCGGCAGCAGCGACCCGCGCGCGCTCTGCGCGGTGGCGACCGCCGCCGTGGCGGGCACCACCGACGACGACGTGGCCGTGCTGGCCGTGGAGCACGCCCTGCGACCGAGCCGGTCGACCAGCATGGAGGTGCCGGCCGAGCCGACGGCGCCGAGCCGGGTCCGCCACTGGATGACCGCGCAGCTCACCGAGTGGCAGGTGCCGGAGTCCGTCATCGGCGCGGCGGTGCTCTGCACCAGCGAGCTGACCACCAACGCTCTGCTGCACGCCGGGACCGCCGCCCGGGTGGAGATCGACCTGAGCCCGGAGCGGCTGCTCGTGTCGGTCGCCGACTCGGGCACCCGGGGCACCGTCACCAGGGCGCAGACCGACACGTTGAGCAGCCGGGGCCGGGGTCTCGGCCTGATCGAGGAGCTGAGCGACGCGTGGGGCACGGACCCGACCGTCCGGGGCTCGACGGTGTGGTTCGAGATCCTCGTCCCCGACCGGTGACGAGCGGGCCGTTGCCCGGCCGGTGACGGGTGCCGCGCGCCACGAGCTGCGGTGGGCGGTGCCGGGCGGGCGATTCCCCTCCGCGACGACGGGCCGGTGGGCGTCGAGCGGGCCCGCGGCGGGTAGGAGGTCGGGCATGCCGCACGACAACGCCTCGGGTGTCCTCTTCGACGTGGACGGCACCCTGGTCGACACGACGTACCTGCACACGGTGAGCTGGTGGGAGGCGCTGCGCCAGACCGGCCGGCCGGTGCCGATGGCCACCATCCACCGCGCGATCGGCATGGGCTCGGACAAGCTCCTCGACCACCTGCTCGGGGCGGAGCGGGACCACGACGTGGACAGCCGCCTGCGGGAGGCCCACGACACCCTGTACGGCGAGTACTGGGAGCGCCTGGAGCCGCTCCCCCGCGCCGCCGACCTGCTGCGGGCGTGCGCCGACCGGGGGCTACGGGTCGTGCTGGCGACGTCGGCCGCCGAGCACGAGGTGGGGGCGCTGCGCCGGGCCCTGGCCGCGGACGATGTCATCGACACCGTCACCTCGTCGGCGGACGCCCAGGAGAGCAAACCCGCCCCGGACATCCTGGTGGCCGCGCTGGACCAGGCCGGCCTCGACGCCACCCGGGCGGTGTTCGTCGGCGACTCGGTCTGGGACGTCGCCGCGGCCGGCCGGCTCGGCGTCCCCTGCGTCGGCCTGACGTGCGGCGGCACCAGCCGGGGCGAGCTGGCCGGGGCGGGCGCGGTCGCCGTGTACGACGATCCGGCCGCACTCCTCGACGGGCTCGCCGACTCGCCGCTGGCCGTACCGCGCTGACCGCACGGGCCGAGTGGGCCGAGTCGACAGGAATACCGGTACGGCATCGTGGGCACTGTCTGACACCACCTGCCCGTACGCCGCGGGCGAGGCGGAGAGGTGGTGTCGTGGAACCCGTCGACGTCGCGTACGCGCTGGTGGGACTGGGGGCGCTGCTGGCGGGGATCCTGCCGCGCGTGCTGGAGCGCCGTCCCCTGTCCATGCCGATCGCCTTCCTGGGCCTCGGCATGCTGATCTTCCTACTGCCGACCGGCCTGCCGGAGCCCGATCCCCTGGCGCACCCCGACATCGCCACCCACCTCACCGAGATCGGCGTGATCGTCGCCCTGATGGGCGCCGGACTGAAGATCGACCGGCCGTTGAGCTGGCGGCGCTGGTCGTCGACCTGGCGGCTGCTGGCGATCGCCATGCCGCTGTGCATCGCGGCCGTGGCGCTGCTCGGGTGGTGGTGGGCCGGGCTCGTGCCGGCCGCCGCGTTGCTGCTGGGCGCGGCTCTGGCGCCCACCGACCCGGTGCTCGCCGCCGACGTGCAGGTCGGTGAACCCACCGACGTCGAGGACTCCGAGGACGAGGTCCGGTTCGCCCTCACCTCGGAGGCGGGGCTGAACGACGGCCTGGCCTTCCCCTTCGTGTACGCGGCGATCGCGATCGCCACCACCGGTCTCGCCCCGGCGCGCTGGCTGGCCGACTGGGTCACCGTCGACCTGCTGTGGAAGGTGGCGGCGGGGACGGCCGGCGGCTGGCTCATCGGGTGGCTGCTCGGCAAGCTGTTCTTCCGCGCCCCGAGCGAGCTGCGGCTGGCGCGGCACGCCGAGGGCTTCCTCGCGCTCGCCGCGACGTTCCTCGCGTACGGGTTGGTGGAGCTCGTCGGCGGGTACGGCTTCCTGGCGGTCTTCGTCGCCGCCCGGGCGATCCGCGCCGCCGAGCGGACGCACGAGTTCCACTCCGTGCTGCACGACTTCGCCGAGCAGGTGGAGCGGCTGCTCACCGTCATGCTTCTGCTGCTGTTCGGCGGTGCCGTGGTCGGGGGCCTCCTCGGGCCCCTGACGTGGACGGCGGCGGCGGTCGGCCTGGCGCTGGTGTTCGTGGTCCGGCCGCTGGTCGGCTGGCTGGCGCTGCGCGGGGCGCCGGGCCGTACGGCCGAGCACTGGGTGATCGCCCTGTTCGGCATCCGCGGCGTCGGCTCGTTCTTCTATCTCGCGTACGCGACCACGAAGGCCGACTTCCCGCAGGCCGAGCTGCTCTGGGCCACGGTCGGCCTGGTGGTGGTCGTGTCGGTGGTGGTGCACGGCATCGCCGCCACCCCGGTGATGCAGTTGCTCGACCGCTCCGGCGAACGCACTCAGGACACCGCGACGACCCGCACTCCCGAACCCGCGACGGCGTGACCGCGTGGGTCAGCTGAGGCGGGCGGTCAGGGCGCGGCCCAGGTCGTGGCCGGAGCGCCAGGCGGTCTGCACCCGGGGTGGGCCGAAGGCGTCGCCGGCCAGGCCGATCGCGTCGTCGTCGAGGTGGTACGTCCCCTCGGCACCGGCCGTCGGTTTGGCGTACGTCCACCGGTGCACGTGCAGCTGCTCGGCCGGCTCGGGCAGGGCGAGCAGGTCCCGTACCGCCTCCTCGACGGCCGGTCCGGCGGCGGTGGGCTGGAGGAGGTGACCGGCGGCGAACGCGGGGGTGGTGTGCGCGACCAGGACCGGGGCGCCGTCGCCCCGCCGGTCGCCGTCGTCGCAGACCAGCGCCAGCACCGGATGGTCGTTGACGAAGGCACCCCGGAAGTCGGCCCACCGGCGGTCCGGGAACCGCAGCACGACGGCGAGCGACGGCGACCAGGTCTGCGCCTGGACGGCCCGGGTCGCCGCCGCCAAAGCCGGGTCGAGCAGGAGTGCCGCCTGCGGTCCCGGCATGGCGAGCGCCACCGCCGCGCAGGGCCGGCCGTCGACCACCGGCCCGGGTTCCACGCCGAGCACCAGGCGGTCCACGGCCACGGGCAGGTCCCGGGCGAGGTGCTCGACCAGCGAGCGCAGTCCACGGGGCGCCGCCCACCGCATCGGTCCGGCCACTTCGTGGCGGCCCTGCGCGCCGTACGCCAGGAAGGTGTCCGTCCACTCGCGGACCAGGCCCGCGGCCTGCCACTCCGCCACCAGGGCGGCGAAGCCGGGGTCGCTGGCCGTGAAGTAGGCCGCCCCCAGGTCGGCCGGACGGCCGTCGAAGCGCTTGCTGGCCATCCGCCCGCCGGCGACCCGCCCACGTTCCCGGATCTGCACCGGGATGCCGGCGCGGGCCAGCTCGCGGGCGCACGCCACCCCGGCGATGCCGGCCCCGACCACGATCACACCCGCGTCCGTACTCACCGCGCGATCGTAGTGAACGGCTGCCGGAATCCACCCGCATGGACACGCCGAGGCTGGGTACTGGCACATCTGTTCGAAGGAGGGTGGAGATCATGACGGACCGAGGGAACGGCCGGGCGAACCCGGAGGCCGCTGTCAAGGACCCGGACGAGTGGGTCACCGGCGAGGAGCCACCGACCGCGGCGCAGGAGTCGTACCTGGCGACGCTGTCCCGCGAGGCGGGCGAGGAGCCGCCGGAGGGCCTCACCAAGGCGGAGGCCTCGAAGCGGATCGACGAACTCCAGGAGGAGACCGGCCGGGGCCGGTGACGCGGCGGGCCGGCCGGCGGGTGGCCGGCCGGCCCGGCTCAGCGGCGCGGCAGGCGGTGCAGTTCGACGTCGGCCAGCCGCCGGGCGTCGACCCGCGCGGTGAGGTAGGTGGCGTACGGCTGGGCGCGCCGGTCGGTCGGCGAGCCGGGGTTGAGCAGCCGCAGGCCGCCCGGCGCGACGGTGTCCCACGGGATGTGGGAGTGCCCGAAGACCAGCAGGTCGACGTCCGGGAACCGGGCCTCGCAGCGCTCCTCGCGCCGGGTCCGCTGCCCCGTCTCGTGCACCACCGCCACCCGGAGCCCGTCGAGGTCGACCTCGGCGATCTCCGGCAACCGGGCACGCAGCGCCGGGCCGTCGTTGTTGCCGTACACCCCGATCAACCGGTTTGCGCGGGTCGCCATGGCGTCCAGGAGCGCCTCGTCGACCCAGTCTCCCGCGTGCAGCACCACGTCCGCGACATCGATGGCGGCCCACAGCGGTGCCGGCAGGTCCCGGGCCCGCTTCGGCACGTGGGTGTCGGCGGTGATGACCAGGCGCATGCCGCCATTCTGCGCCGCCGCGCCAGCGGCGGCGCGGCGGCCGGTCCGACCCGCTGGGGCGGGAACGGGGGCGGGCTTTCTCCACAGCCCTTCACACGACGGCAACGAGGCCGTAGTTTGTCGATATGGGAGCGCTTCCAGCGCCAGACGTCGATACGGGAGACATCATGCGTGCCAGATCGACGCTCGCGGCCACCGCCGCGACCGCCCTCGCCGTCACCGGCGCCGTCGCCGTCGGCCTGGTCGGGGCCCCGGCGGCGGTCGCCGCCGACTCCACCTTCTACGTGGACCCCGCCACGGCGGCCGCCGCCTGGGTCGCCGCCAATCCCGGCGACCCGCGCGCCGCCGTCATCCGGGACCGGATCGCGTCCGTCCCGCAGGGCCGGTGGTTCACCCGGACCAACACCTCGGCGGTACGCGCCGAGGTGGACGCCCTGGTCGGCGCCGCCGCCGCGGCCGGCAGGACGCCGATCCTCGTCGTCTACAACATCCCCAACCGGGACTGCAGCGGCGCCAGCAGTGGCGGCGCACCCGACCACGCCAGCTACCGCCAGTGGGTCGACCAGGTGGCCGCCGGCCTCGCCGGGCGGCCGGCGACGATCGTGCTGGAGCCGGACGTGCTGCCCCTCATGACCAACTGCCAGAACGCCGCACAGCAGGCCGAGACCAGGGCGTCGATGGCGTACGCCGGCAAGCGGCTCAAGGCCGCCTCGTCGGCGGCGAAGGTGTACTTCGACATCGGCCACTCGGCCTGGCTCTCGCCCGGCGAGGCGGCCGCCCGGTTGACCGCCGCGGACATCGCCAACAGCGCCGACGGCATCTCCCTCAACGTCTCGAACTACCGGCGCACCGCCGACGAGATCGCGTACGCCAAGGCGGTGATCGCCGCGACCGGCGTGTCCCGGCTGAAGGCGGTCATCGACACGAGCCGCAACGGCAACGGGCCGGCCGGCTCCGAGTGGTGCGACCCGGCCGGCCGGGCGATCGGCACGCCCAGCACGACGAACACCGGCGACGCCGCGATCGACGCGTTCCTCTGGGTCAAGTTGCCCGGGGAGGCCGACGGCTGCATCGCCCCCGCCGGCCAGTTCGTGCCGCAGCGGGCGAACGACCTGGCGGTCGCGGCCGGCCCGGCCCCGACCACCAGCGCGTCCACGACCGCCCCGCCGACCACCGTCCCACCGACGACGCCGCCCCCGACCACGCCGCCGCCCACCACTCCCCCGCCGACCGGCGGCTGCACGGTGACGTTCACCCCGAACTCGTGGGCGGGTGGCTTCACCGCCGAGTTGCGGGTGACCAACCGGGGCCCGGCGCTGACCGGTTGGACGGTGGCCTTCACCGCCGGCGCCAGCGTACGCCTGACCAGCGGCTGGAACGGCGAGTGGAGCCAGTCGGGCGACCGGATCACCGTCCGCAACGCCGCCTGGAACGCCAGCCTGCCCACCGGGGGTACGGCCAGCACCGGATTCCAGGGCACCTACACCGGGAGCGCGCTCCCGGCGCCGAGCGGATTCACGCTCAACGGCACCGCCTGTTCGTAGACCCCGCCGGGCCCGTCGCCGGCACCGGCGGCGGGCCCGGCGTTCCGGCGCGGCGAAGGGCCCGGCGTCCCGGCGCTCAGGCGCCCTGGCCCTGGTTCTGCATCAGGCCACCGTCCATGAAGTACGTCGACCCGGTCACGTAGTCCGCGTCGTCGCTGGCCAGGAAGACCGCCAGCTTGGCGATCTCACCCGGCTCGGCGGCCCGCTTCCACGGGATGCTCTGCACCTGCTCCTCCAGGTACTCCGGGTCGTCGATGGCCTGCTGGTTGAACGGCGTCAGCACCATGCCCGGCCCGATGTTGTTGACGTTCATGTGCATCGGGGCGACCTCCAGCGCGAGGCTCTTCGCGAGTTCCAGCATGCCGCCCTTGCTGGAGTCGTAGTCCGCGCCGCCGGCCCGGGCCACCTCCTGGTGGATCGAGGTGGTGTTGATGATCTTCCCGCCTCCGCCCCGGTCGCGGCGGTGCCGCACGAACCGGCGGCAGCAGAAGAACATCCCGTACAGGTTGACGCGGATGGCCCGGTCCCAGGTCTCGGTGTCCAGGTCCGCCACCGGGATGCCGGAGGCGTCCACCCCGGCGTTGTTCATCAGGACGTCCAGCCGGTCGAACTCCGCGAGGGCCTCGTCGAACATCGCGTCGACCTGGTGCTCTACGCTGATGTCACCCTGCACCACGACCGCCCGCCGGCCCGCCCGCTCCACCTCGGCCTTGGTGTGGTTCGCCCCGGCGTGGTCGTGCAGGTAGTGGACCACCACGTCGGCGCCCTCCCGGCCGAACTCGATGGCGGTGGCCTGTCCGATGCCCGAGTCCGAGCCGGTGATCAGGGCGGTCTTCCCGGCAAGGCGTCCGGTCATGAGCGTGCTCCTTCCGTCCGTCCCGTACCGGCCGGCACGGGGTGTCGCGTCCGCCCCGGGGCCCGCCCGCGCCGCTCGGCGGCCTCGGTGAGCAGCCCGGCGGCGTTGATGAGGCCGATGTGCGAGAACGCCTGCGGGAAGTTCCCCAGGTGCTCCCCGGTGGCCTCGTCGATCTGCTCGGCGTACAGACCGAGGTCGTTGGCCCGGTCGACGAGCGACGCGAACAGGTCGGCGGCGCGGTCCACCTCACCCGCGAGGGCGAGGCAGCTCACCAGCCAGAACGAGCAGATGACGAAGCCCGCCGGGTCGTCGTCCCACCGGCGCAGCAGGCCGTCGCGGGACAGCCGGCGTTCCACCACGTCCATCGTGGAGCGCATCCTCGGGTCGTCGGCGGGCAGGAAGCCCACCAACGGCATGAGCAGCACCGAGGCGTCCAGCCGATCGGAGTCGAACGCACCGGCGTACGCGCCGAGCCGGTCGTTCCAGCCGCGTTCCAGCACGGCCGCACGGATCTCGTCCCGGGTGGCCGCCCACCGGGCCAGGTCGGCCGGATCCCCCAGCCGGGCGCCGAAGCGCACCGCCCGATCCAGGGCGGTCCAGCACTGCACCTTCGAGGAGAGGTAGTGCCGTTCGGCGTCCCGGGCCTCCCACATGCCGGCGTCCGGTCGCCGCCAGTCGGTGACCGCCCGCTCCGCCAGCGCGCGCAGCAGGTGCCGGACGTCGGACGACATCGGGTCGAGGTAGTGCCGCATCAACCAGGCGGCGTCGAGGACCTCACCGAGCACGTCGGTCTGCCGCTGCCGCCACGCGTCGTTGCCCACGAAGACCGGGCGGCTGTCGGCGTACCCCGGCAGGTGGTCCAGGACGTGTTCGGTGAGGTCGCGCTCGCCCTGGACGCCGTACATGATCGGCACCGGCTCGTCGCCGATCCGGCCCATCGCCCGGGAGACCCAGGCGAACTGCCGGTTCGCCTCGTCCGGGCAGGCCGCCCGCCAGAGCGCCTGGAGGGTCAGGCTGAAGTCGCGGACCCAGACGAACCGGTAGTCGTAGTTTCGCTCGCCGCCCAGTTCCTCGGGCAGGGATGTGGTCGCCGCCGCGACGATCGCGCCGCTGGGCTGGTAGGTCATGCCCTGCACCACCATCGCGCTGTGCCGCACCACGTCGCGGAACAGCCCCCGGTAGTGGTCCCGGTGCAGGTCGGCCCAGGAGCGCCAGCCGGCGACCGCGTCGGCGACCAGCCGGTCGGCGTCCGGCAGCCGGGGCGGTGGCGAGTCGTAGGTCGGGGCGTACCCGAGCGTGAACCGGTACGTCTCGCCGGCCCGTACCCGGAAGGTCGCGGTGGCGTTGCCGCCGGCGCAGGTCAACGGCACGTCCCCGCGCAGGCTGAGGTGACAGGCGCCGGCGGTGGCGCCGATGACGCCGTCGGCCTCCATCAGGAACGCGGTGACCCGGCCGTACTCGAACCGGGGCCGGTAGTCCAGGCGGACCGGCACCTCGCCGGAGAGCCCCTCCACGACCCGGCCGAGCACCCGGGGTGACCGCAGGCCGATGTCGTGGCCGCGGGCGCCGGGTTCCAGCGCGAGGGCGTCGGTGACCGCAACCTGCCCTTCCCCGGTCGTGAAGACGGTACGCAGCACGAGCGTGTGGTTCAGGTAGGACCGCTCGGAGGTGAAGTCCCCCTCCGGCCGGATCGACCAGTGTCCCGCGTCGTCGCCGAGGAGCCGGCCGAAGACCGATGGCGCGTCGAACCGCTCCGGGCACCACCAGTTGACCGATCCGGCCCGGTCGACCAGTACGGCGCTGCGGCCGTCCGCCAGGAAGCCATGGTCGCTGATTCGCCCGCTCTGCACGGACCTGCCTACCCGCCCCGACGGGACGGCATTCCACGGCGGGTCGGCGTTAACCGTCCGGTGGCCGCGGGAACAGGTTTGGTTGACGAAGGAGGAGGCTCATGACCACACCGTCGAGTCCGACCTCGGCCTGGCGTCCCGGGATGCCGGGCGGCGACACCTTCCCGTCCGGTCCCGCCGGCCACCCCTCGCCCCCGAGCGGTGACGGCGGCGGGCCGGGGCTCGGTCCACCGACCGTGACCATCGGGTCGTACCCGGACTATCCGTCCGCACAGCGCGTCGTCGACTACCTGGCGGACAACCGCTTCCCGGTGGAGCACACCGCGATCGTCGGCACGAACCTCACGCTGGTCGAGACGGTTCTCGGCCGGATGACGACCGGGCGGGCGGCGCTGGTCGGCGCCGGTTCCGGTGCCTGGTTCGGTCTGTTCATCGGGTTGCTTTTCGGCATCTTCACGGCGGGCAACTGGATCGCGGTGGTGCTCGCCGGTCTGGTGATCGGCGCGATCTGGGGTGCGGTGTTCGGCGCGGTCACGCACGCGATGACCGGCGGCCGGCGGGACTTCACCTCGGCCAGTGCGCTGCGGGCCGGCCAGTACGCGGTCATCGTCGACCAGCAGTACGCGGAGCAGGCCCGTCAACTCCTGGGCCGGATGCACATGCCGGCCCCGGAACACCAGCGGGGCTGACGCCCGGAGCGGGACGCGGGAGGCCCCGGCCGCTGGCGGCCGGGGCCTCCCGCGTCCCGGTCTACGGTCTTTGAAATCTGTATGGGATGGCTGGCTCCGGATGGAACGGGCTGATGGTCGCCACGTCAGGGTTTGTTGTCAAAATTTGAAACAGTGCTACTGTTACTGCCGTGACCGAGAGTCTGGAGCCGGAGCGCCGCACCGCCTGGCGGGCGTACATCGAGGCCAGCCAGCGACTCTTCACCCAACTGGAGGACGACCTTCGCGCCGACAGCGGGCTGAGCTTCGCCGACTACCACGTGCTGGTGCTGCTCGCCGAGGCGCCGGGGCAGCGACTGCGGATGGGTGAACTGGCCAGCCGGCTGGTCTTCTCGCCGAGCCGGCTGACGTACCAGATCTCCTCGATGCAGCGGCGCGGCCTGGTGGCCCGGGAGGCCTGTCCCGAGGACCGCCGGGGCAGCGAAGCGGTGCTCACCGCCGCCGGGCTGCTGACCCTGCGGGAGGCGGCGCCGCACCACCTGGCGTCGGTCCGCACCCATCTGATGGACGACCTCGACGCCGACGAGGTCGCCTGCCTCACCCGGATCTTCGACCGGCTCGGGCGCCGGCTGCGCGCCGAGCGCGACCCGGCCCACCCCAGCGAGAGCTAAGGAGCCCGCGATGCCCGCCATCACCGTCGACAACGTGCTCGTCCTGCCCCGCCTGCCCCGGCTCGACGAGTCCACGACCTTCCGGCCGGTCCGCCGGCTGACCACCGCGCCGAGCGGGTACGAGGGCGAGGGCTTCCCCGTGCGCCGCGCCTTCGCCGGGGTGCCGCTGAACGAGCTCGACCCGTTCATCCACCTCGACCAGATGGGCGAGGTCGACTACGCGCCGGGCGAGCCGAAGGGCACGGCGTGGCACCCGCACCGCGGGTTCGAGACCGTCACGTACATCATCGACGGCGTCTTCGACCACCAGGACACGCACGGCGGCGGTGGCACGATCGCCGACGGCGACACCCAGTGGATGACCGCCGGCAGCGGCCTCCTGCACATCGAGGCACCGCCGGAGCACCTCGTGATGAGCGGCGGCCTGTTCCACGGCACGCAGCTGTGGGTCAACCTGCCGCGGGTCGCGAAGATGATCGCGCCGAAGTACCAGGACATCCGCGGCCGCGAGTCGGCGCTGCTCACCACGCCGGACGGCGGTGCGCTGATCCGGGTGATCGCCGGCGAGATCGCCGGGCACCGGGGGCCGGGCTCCACCCACACCCCGATCACCGTCACCCACGTGACGGTGGAGCCCGGCGCCGAGGTGGACCTGCCGTGGCGGCCGGACTTCAACGCCCTGGTGTACGTGCTGGGTGGGCGCGGCACGGTCGGCACCGACCGCCGGCCGGTCCGCACCGGGCAGCTCGCGGTGCACGGCCCGGGCGACGCCCTCCGGTTCGCCGCGGACGCCCGCCAGGACAGCCGCACGCCGAAGCTGGACCTCTACATCATGGGCGGCCAGCCGATCCGGGAGCCGGTGGCGCACTACGGCCCGTTCGTCATGAACAGCCGGGACGAGCTGATCCAGGCGTTCGAGGACTTCCAGGCCGGCAAGCTCGGCGTGATCCCCGCCGAGCGGGTGCCGCACACCGACGGCCAGGGTCCGCGCCCCTGACGGCCGGCCGGCACCGCACCACACACGGCGGCGGGCGCCCCGAGCGGGGCGCCCGCCGCCGACGTCCGCCCGTCAGGACACGGCGAATATGCCCGCCACGCCGAGGATCACCATCACCAACACGGCCACCAGCGCCCCCCGCTCGCCCTCGACCGCCTGCTCGCGGTACTCGGTCACGGAGTTCGTCGTCTCGCCGGGCATGGTGTGGCCTCCTCGGTTTTCGCGTCAAGATCGGTTGGGTATGCCGTGGGACGGCCTTCCGGTCGTGCCGGCGGGCCGGGGACCCTCGGCGGGGGTTTCCACCGACGTCGTCCGACTGGGGAGGGTGGGAAACGTGGTACCCCAGGAGTGGTTCCTCTCCGCAGGCGAACGCGCCAACCCGAGGTCAGAGTTACCCGTCTGGACCAGCGGAAACCTCGCCGAGCCGTTAATTCACGGTGCCGCCTACTTCGACCGGCTGGTGAACGAGGTGGAGACCCTGGAGGCCGGCGACCACCTCTTCTTCACCGACTGGCGGGGCGACCCCGACCAGCGCATGCGGCCGGGCGGCCCGACCGTGGCCCAACTCTTCGCGCGGGCCGCCCAGCGCGGGGTGATCGTCAAGGGGCTGATCTGGCGCTCGCACCTCGACGCGCTGGCGTACAGCGAGGAGGAGAACCGGAACCTCAGCGAGACGGTCAGCGCCGCCGGCGGCGAGGTGCTGCTCGACCAGCGGGTCCGCCGCGGCGGCTCGCACCACCAGAAGCTGGTGGTGCTGCGGCACCTTCGCTCTCCCGAACGCGACATCGCCTTCGCCGGGGGCATCGACCTGTGCCACAGCCGGCGCGACGACACCGACCACCACGGCGACCCGCAGGCGGTCCGGATGTCCGCCCGGTACGGCGACCGCCCGCCGTGGCACGACGTGCAACTGGCCGTCCGTGGCCCGGCGGTCGGCGCCCTCGACACCACCTTCCGGGAACGGTGGACCGACCCGATGCCGCTGGACTCGGAGAACCCGCTCGCGTACCTGCGGGACCGGCTGCGCGGCGCGGACCTGCGCCCCGACCCGCTACCGGACCAGCCCCCGGACCCGCCGCCGTGCGGTCCCCACCACGTCCAGGTGTTGCGCACCTACCCGGCGGTGCGCCCGCGCTATTCGTTCGCGCCGGACGGCGAGCGCACGGTGGCCCGGGGTTACACCAAGGCCGTCCGCCGGGCCCGCCGCCTCATCTACCTGGAGGACCAGTACCTGTGGTCGACCGAGGTGGCGGAGCTCTTCGCGCGGGCGCTGCGGGAGCAGCCGGACCTGCACCTGATCGCCGTCGTCCCCCGGTACCCCGATGTCGACGGCCGGCTGGCGCTGCCGCCGAACACCGTCGGCCGGGAGCAGGCCCTGTCGCTGTGCGAGAAGGCCGCGCCGGACCGGGTGCACGTCTTCGACCTGGAGAACCACGCCGGGACGCCGGTGTACGTCCACGCCAAGGTCTGCGTCGTCGACGACGTGTGGGCCAGCGTCGGCAGCGACAACTTCAACCGCCGTTCCTGGACGCACGACAGCGAACTGTCCTGCGCGGTGGTCGACGACACCCGCGACCACCGCGACCCGGTGGACCCCGCCGGCACCGGCGACGGGGCGCGGCTGTTCGCCCGGAACCTCCGGTTGCGGCTCCTGCGCGAGCACCTCGACCGGGACCCCGACGGTGGCGAGGACGCCGACCTGCTCGACCCGGCCGACGCGGTCGCTGCTGTCACGGCCGCCGCCGACGCGCTGCAACGGTGGTACGACGGCGGCCGGGTCGGCCCGCGCCCGCCGGGGCGGCTGCGGCCCCACCGGCCGGAGCGGCTGCCCTGGTACGTCCGGGCCTGGGCGTTGCCGGTGTACCGGCTGGTCTACGACCCCGACGGCAGGCCACTGGCGGCCCGGCGGGCCGGCACCTGGTGACCCGCGCCCACCCCGACCGGCTCGGGCTCGCCGACGTACTCGGTCAGCCCGCCCGGGTACGCGAACGACGCGCGGGGGGCGTAGAAGCCGAACCCGATGGTGAGCGGGTTCTCCGGGCGCAGCGCGTAGATCGGGTGCGCCGGGTGCAGGAACTCCACGGACTCCACGACGAACGGGGTGACCGGCTCGGCGACGTACGGGTAGACGGCGTTGAGCAGCCGCCCTCGGTGGGCGGTGAAGTAGCGGTGGTGGCCGCTGCTCACCATCTGCCCGGCCTCGCCGACCTGGCAACGCGCCCGGATCACCGGGACGCCGCCGATCATCGTCTCGGCCACGAGGAGGCCGTTCTCGCTGCCGATGGTGGTCCGTCCGAGGACGGCCGGGGCGCCGCGGGCGGCGGCGTACTCGCGGACCGGCTCGCTGGAGGTGACGTAGTGCGTCCACCAGCCGCCGGGGCTCTCCCCGCCGGGCGCGTCCACCCCGAGGAGCGAGACCCCGACGTACGTCAGCGTGTAGGCCCCGAAGCCGGACGTCTGGCTGGCGTCGTCGACGACGTACTGGTTCATGAAGACCTGCCGGTCCGGGCGGGGTCGCAGGCCGGCGGGCACCATCGCGGCAACCGCGTCGGGGTCCGCCGGGAGCCAGCTGAAGTAGAGCGTGCGGCTGTTCACCACGAGCTGGGGAGCGGACGGGTCGAGCACGTTGCCTCCGGTGCCACTGTTGTCACTGGTGACGCTACGACTGGTCCCGTACATGGGACAACGACGGAAAGTCGACAGCAGGAGCCTCTCTGCTGAGCTGGGCCGACCACTCGGCGGCGGCGGCGGACCGACCGGTCGCCCCGGCCCGGATGTCCGGTCAGCGGCCGGTCGGACGAAGAAGCGGATGATCAGGCTCACAATCCGATGGGGTTCTGTCCGCTTAATCGCGTTTCGTGATTGAAAGTAACTTAAGTACATCAGCCGTTCGGCTAGATTTCGGGGAGACGATCAGGCTAAGGTGACTTCCGAACGGACATCTGAAGCTAAACCTAAGCGTCACGTCTTTATCCGCGGACGAGGTGCAGGGAGGACCACCCATGACCGCGCCAACGATCAGCGAACACGCGACGAAGGCCGTACCGAGCTCCACCGAGAAGCTCGACCCGCGCGCGCTCACCGACAGCGCCGCCGACCTGCTCAACGCGATGGCCGCGCTGCCGGCCGACCACCCGTCCCGCGCCGCCCTGCGCGACAAGGCGATCGAGGCCTGGCTGCCGCTCGCCAACCACCTCGCGCACCGCTACAGCGGTCGCGGCGAGCCCACCGACGACCTGGCCCAGACCGCCGCGGTCGGGCTCATCAAGGCGATCGACAAGTTCGACCCGTCGCGCGGGGTCGACTTCGCGGGATACGCGATCCCCACCATCATCGGTGAGCTCAAGCGGCACTTCCGTGACCGCACGTGGGACATCCGGGTCCCCCGCCGCCTCCAGGAGCTGCGGCTGGCCATCTCCGACGCCAACAGCTCGCTGCTCCAGAGCCTTGGCCGCTCGCCGACCGTCGCCGACATCGCCGCCCACCTCAACATCACCGAGGAAGAGGTCCTGGAGGGCCTGGAGGGCGCCCGCGCCTACAACGCGGTGTCGCTGTCCACGCCGACCGGCGACGGCGACCGGGCCACCGAGCTGGGCGACCTGCTCGGCGGCGAGGACGGCGAGTTCGAGCTGGCGGAGCTGCGGGTCGCGCTCGGCCCGGCGCTGGCCACCCTCGACGAGCGCGAGCAGAAGATCCTCACCCTGCGCTTCTACGGCAACCTGACCCAGTCGCAGATCGCCGAGCAGATCGGCGTCTCCCAGATGCACGTGTCCCGGCTGCTGGCCCGGGCGCTGACCAAGCTGCGTGGGCAGCTGGACGGCACGTACTGAGCCGGCGGCGAGGACGGTGGCCGGGTCGGCGGGCCCGGCCACCGTCGCGTTAGGGCCCGCCGCAGCGGGCGTTAACAAGGGCCCCTTCTACAACGCCAGGCGTTAAGAAGGGGCCCTTCCTTTCACCTCAGCGGTTCGCGCCACATCGGCCAGAACGGGGTGCCGTCGGGCAGCCGGAACGGCTCACGCACCCGGTAGCCGTGCTTCGTGTACAGCTCGACGCCGATCTCGCTCGCCGCCTCCAGGTAACCCGGGATCCCGTTGGCGTCCAGCCAGGCGTGGTGGTGCCGCAGCAGGGCGCTGCCCACCCCCTGGCCCTGACGGTCCGGCCGTACGGCCAGGAACGCCAGGTGGTGGTGGTCCGGGTGAGGGTGGTTCGCGGCGAACAGCTCGTCCAGGTGGGCGAAGCGCTCGGTCCACTCGCCGCACGCCGTGGCCAGCCGGGCGTCGTAGTCCTCCGGCGGTGGCGCCGGCTCCCCCACCGACGGGAACCAGACCGCGACGCCGGCCCGGTCGGCGGTGCCGAACACCAGGCCGTGCCGCATCGCGTGGTCGACCAGGATCTCGAACTGCCCGGCGAGAACCGGCTCCCGCTTGCTCTCGTCCGGCACCAGCCAGCGGGGCGCGTCGAGCACCAGGAACGCCTCCGCGATCCGCTCGGCGACCAGCCGGGTCTCCGCCGGGCCCAGGCGTTCGACCGCGAGGGCGCTCAACGCGCGACCTCCGCCCGCTCGGGCGTCTCCGGGCGCTCGGGCAGGATCGTCGCCGCGCTCTCCGCGCCGAGGCCGATCCGGGCGTACGTGTCGGGCCGGCTCGCCCGCAGCACCAGCGCCCACACCACGCCGACCAGCGCGGCGACCACGTACGCGATCGGGACCCCCCAGCGCAGCGCGTGGTCCGGGGCGACACCGAGCAGGTCGGCGAAGTTGACCACCGCGAGGGTGACGACGCCGGCCAGCGCCAGCGCGGCGAGCCCCGGCGCGACCGCCCGCCGCCACAGCGTCTCGTCCCCTCCGCCGCGGGCGAAGTAGGCGATCACCGCGACCGAGGTGGTGGCGATCAGCAGCAGGACACCGAAGCCGCCGCTGGTGCCGCCCCAGTAGAAGAGCTGCACGACGGGATCCCACCCGTTGACCGCGTACAGCAGGATGACGACGATGCCGAGGGCGCTCTGCGCGAGGGACGCCGCCCGGGGCGCCCCGGTCCGCGGCGAGGTCCGCCCGAAGACCGCCGGCAGCACCCGCTCCCGGCCGAGGGCGAAGGTGTAGCGGGCCGTCGTGTTGTGGAACGAGATCATCGCGGCCAGCACCGAGGTCAGGAACAGCACCTGGCCGATGGTGGCGACGGTGTCGCCGAGGTGCTCCCCGGCCAGGTTGAAGATCAGCGCGACGCTCTGCTCGCCGGCCTGCTCGGCGATGCGGTCCGGCCCGACCGCGACCGTCATGCTCCACGACGAGAGCGCGTAGACGACCGCGATGATCGCGATGGACAGGTACGTGGCCATCGGCACCGTCCGGCGTGGATCCTTGCTCTCCTCGCTGAACACCACGGCGGACTCGAAGCCGACGAAGCCGAGGATCGCCAGCACCAGCACCGCGCCCACGCCGGGGACGAGGAGGTTGTCCGGGGCGAGCGCGGCGAAGCTGACCTGACCGTCGGCGGGGTTGCCGAGCTGGCCCAGGTCGAACACGAGGATCACCGCGATCTCGGCGACCAGCAGGGCGGCGAGGACCAGGCCGTTGATGTCGACCCGCAGCAGGCCCAGGACCGCGACGATCGCCCAGGCGACCAGCGCCACCAGCCACCACGCCGCGGTGACGCCGAAGAGCCGGTCCAGCACCGGCTCCGCGGCCGCGCCGATGGCGCCGTACAGGCCGACCTGGAGGGCGTTGTACGCGATCAGCGCCACCCAGGCGGCGCCGACGCCGGCCGGCCGGCCCAGCCCCCGGGACACGTACGCGTAGAACGCACCGGCGTTGGCGAGCCGGCGGGCCATCGCCACGTACCCGACCGAGAAGAGGGCGAGCACCGCGGCCACCGCGAGGAAGGCCACCGGGATGCCGAGGACGCCGATGACGCCGTATCCGGTGGTCACCACCCCGGCCACGACCGTCAGCGGCGCGGCGGCGGACAGGACGAAGAAGATCACCGACGGTACGCCGAGCCGGCCGCGGGCCAGCGCCTCGGAGACGTTGCTCGGTCGTTCGGTCGTTGCTGTGGAGGACATGCGCGGCTCCCGGTTCGAGGGGGGATGAGGGGTGTGCCGGGTCAGGGGACGCCGCGCAGCACCGCGGCGCCGACCGCGGCCTCGGTGTGCGCGACCAACTCCTTCAGCGGTGGTGGCAGGGCGGCCACGAGCGCGGAGAGCCGGTGGTGGGCCCGGGGGCCGGCGGACCACAGCACCTCGCGACTCAGGCCCGCGGCGGTGACGAGGCCGAGCAGCAGCGCGTCGGCGAGGGTCGGCGCGGGCTCCGACCGCTCCAGCAGCACCCGTAGCCGGGTGGCGGGCCAGGCCGCCGTGTTGGGGTCGAGCGGGACGTACGAGACGCTGGTGCGCAGCAACCGCCGGCTCTCCTGGCGGCGCAGCACACCCGCCCGCGCCAGCCGCTCGCCCACCGAGGTCGTGGCGCTCTGGGCGAGGAAGGTGAGCCAGGTGCGGACGGACTGGTGCTGGGACTCCCCGACGAGCTGGTCGAGGACGGTGTGGGCGAGGGCGTCCGCCGGCGGACGCCGGTTGACGATCGAGAGGAGGCCGGCGGAGACGGTGACGTGTCCGTGAAGGACGAGCTCCCCGAGCAGACCGCCGGCGAGCCCGAGGCCGGTGGCGGTCGGATGCAGCTTCGCCTTGCCCCGGATGTCGTTGTGGGCGATCAGGAAGAACTCGTCGGCGATGAGCAACCGGTCCCTCCCGTACCATCGTCCACAGTGATCGCAACCGGGCAAGGATGCACCCGGCCGATGCGCAATGCAACTCCCGCTTTCGTCGGTTGCACTCCGTGTCCGCGCGACCTGCGGATCTTGTCGTGCCAGACTCGGAGGGTGACCGCGAGCCCGACCGTCCGCCGCCGCCGCATCGCCCGGGAACTCCGCCAGCTCCGCGAACGGGCCGGCATGACCCTGGATGTCGCCGCCCGGCAGCTGGACATGTCCAAGAGCAACCTGTCCCGCATCGAGAACGCCCAGATCGGCATCAAGCCGCGCGACGTGCGCGCCGCCCTGGCCCTGTACCAGGTGACCGGCGCGGACGCCGAGGCGCTGATCGACATCGCCCGCGGCGCCCAGCAGCGGGGCTGGTGGCAGAACTACAGCGACGTGCTGCCGGAGTGGTTCGAGTTCTACGTCGGACTGGAGGCGGAGGCGGCGACGCTGCGCACGTACGAGGCCGAGGCGGTGCCGGGCCTGCTCCAGACCGAGGCGTACGCGCGGGAGGTCTTCCGGCGCACCGCCGGCGAGGAGGGCCTCGAACGGAAGGTCGCCGCGCGCCTGCGCCGCCAGGAGGTGCTGCGCCGGGACGACCCCGTGGAGCTGTCGGTGGTGCTCAACGAGGCGGTGCTGTGCCGCCCGGTCGGCGGCCGCGCCGTGATGGCCGACCAGTTGGCGCACATCGCGAAGGTGGCTCAACTACCGAACGTCACCGTCCAGGTACTACCGTTCTCCGCTGGCGGGCACCCCGCGATGAGCGCGCCGTACGTCGTCCTGACGTTCGCCGACGCGGCCGACGCCGCCGTGGTCTACCTGGAGAATCTCACGACGGGCCTGGCTCTGGAGGAGGCCGGGCACGTCGCCGGGTATAGCCTGGTGCACGAGGAGCTGCGCCGGTTGGCGCTTCGTCCGGAGGCGTCCCAGGCACGTCTGACGGAGGCTTCTCGTAACTTTGCGTGACCGCCGAGGTGGCACGCCGACACGGACGAGAGGTACGCGATGACCGCGCTCGACGGGGCGAAGTGGCGCATCAGCAGCCGCAGTGTGGGTAACGGCAACTGCGTCGAGGTGGCCACGGTGGACGGTCGGATCGCGGTCCGGGACAGCAAGGACCGGCCGGGGCCGGTGCTGGCGTTCCCGCCAGCGGCCTGGCGGGCCTTCGTCTCCGGGGTCGACCGGGTACGCGCCGGCTGACACACCTTCGGGGGCCGGTGTCGACGCCCGCCGGCGTCCGGGTGCGAGACTGTCCCGTGCTCTCCGACGTCCCGCTCGACCTGCCGGTTCGCCCGGCGCTGCCGGCGCTCGTCGGGGCACTGCGTAGCACCGGCACCGGTGTGCTGGTGGCGCCGCCCGGCACCGGCAAGACGACCCTGGTGCCGCTCGCCGTGGCCGACGAGGTGTCCGGCCGGGTGCTGGTGGCCCAGCCGCGCCGGGTCGCCGCCCGCGCGGCCGCGCACCGGATGGCCGCGCTGCTCGGCGAGCAGGTGGGCGAGCGCATCGGGTACGCCGTGCGCGGGGAACGGCGGGCCGGCCCGGGTACCCGGGTCGAGGTGGTCACCACCGGGCTGCTGGTCCGCCGGCTGCACCGCGACCCGGAGCTGGCCGGCACCGACGCCGTTCTGCTCGACGAGATCCACGAACGCCACCTCGACGCCGACCTGGCGCTCGCCTTCGCGGTGGAGGCCCGCGCCGCGCTCCGCCCCGACCTGTGGTTGCTCGGCATGTCGGCGACCCCCGACACGGACCGGGTGGCCGCGCTGCTCGGCGGCGACGCGCCCGCGCCCGTGGTGCGGGCCTCCTCGGCCCTGCATCCGGTGACCCGGATCTGGGCCCCGCCGCCCCGACCGGTCGCCCCGCCCGGTGCCGGCCGGGTCGACCCGGCGCTGCTCGACCACGTCGCCGCCACGGTCCGGCGCGCGCTGCGCGAGCACGACGGTGACGTGCTGGTGTTCCTGCCCGGTGTGGGCGAGGTCGCCGCCGTGGCGGGCCGCCTCGCCGACCTGCGTACCGACGTGGAGGTGCGTTCGCTGCACGGCCGGCAGCGGGCGGCCGACCAGGACGCCGCCCTGCGTCCGTCGCCGCGGCGGCGGGTGGTGCTGGCGACCGCGGTGGCCGAGAGCAGCCTGACCGTCCCGGGCGTACGGGTGGTGGTCGACGCCGGGCTGGCCCGGGTGGCCCGGACGGACCTGGCCCGGGGACTGGGCGCGCTGGTGACCGTGCCGGTGTCGCGGGCAACCGCCACGCAGCGCGCCGGGCGGGCCGGCCGGGAGGCGCCCGGTCACGTCTACCGCTGCTGGTCGGCGGCGACGCACGAACGGCTGGCCGCGCAGCCCGAGCCGGAGATCGCGACGGCCGACCTGACCGGGTTCGCGCTCGACCTCGCCGCCTGGGGCGCGCCCGACGGCCGCGGGCTGGCGCTGCCCGATGCCCCGCCGCCCGCCGCCCTCACCGTGGCGCGGGACACCCTCACCACGCTCGGCGCGCTCGACCGGGACGGCCGGATCACCGACCGGGGCCGGACGATCGCCACGACCGGCGCCCACCCCCGGCTGGCCCGGGCGCTGCTCGACGGGGCGGTCCGGGTGGGCGCGGACCGGGCCGCCGAGATCGTCGCGCTGCTCGCCGAGGAGACCGTGGCCGGTCCCGGCGACGATCTGACCGCCGCGTGGCGCCGGCTCCGCACGGGCGCCGACGCCGACGCCACGGCCCGCTGGCGAGCGGAGGTACGCCGCCTGCGCGCCGCCCTGCCGGCAGCCGCCCGGCCGACGGCGGGCGGGGCGGCGGCCCGTCGGGGCGACCACCTGCCCGACGATCTGGCGGCCGGTCTGGTGGTCGGTCTCGCCCACCCGGAGCGGCTGGCCCGGGCGCGACGGCCGGGCGGCTCGGCATACCTGATGACCGGCGGGACCGCGGCGGAGCTGGCGCCCGGGTCGGCGCTGGCGGGGTCGGCGTGGCTGGCGGTCGCGGTGGCCGACCGCTCCCCCGGCGCGCCGGCCGCGCGGATCCGGCTGGCCGCCCCGGTGGACGAGGCCACCGCCCGGGAGGCGGGCGGGCCGCTGCTGGCGACGGCGCGCGAGGTGGCCTGGTCGGGGACGGACGTGGTGGCCCGCGAGGTGGTCCGGCTGGGTGCGCTCGACCTGGTCGAGCGCCCGCTGGCCCGCCCCGACCCGCAGGAGGTGGCCACCGCCCTGCTGGACGGGCTGCGCCGCACCGGCCTGGACCTGCTGACCTGGACGTCGGCGGCACGGGCCCTGCGCGAGCGGCTGGCCTTCTGCCGCGCCGCGCTCGGGGACGAGTGGCCCGCCGTGGACGACGACGCGCTGCTCGGCGCCGCGCCGGTCTGGCTCGGGCCGGAGCTGACCAGTGCCCGCCGCCGGGCCGACCTGGCCCGGGTCGACGTCACCGCCGCGCTGCGCCGGCTGCTTCCCTGGCCGCTCGCCGGCCGCCTCGACGAGCTGGCACCCGAGCGGATCGCCGTGCCGAGCGGCTCGCGGGTGCGGGTCGACTACACCGACCCGGCGGCTCCGGTGCTGGCGGTGAAGCTCCAGGAGACGTTCGGCTGGCGGGAGGCGCCCCGGGTCGCCGGTGGGCGCGTACCGGTGCTGCTGCACCTGCTCTCCCCGGCCGGGCGGCCGGTCGCGGTCACCGGCGACCTGGCGTCCTTCTGGCGGTCCGGCTATCCGCAGGTGCGGGCGGAGCTGCGCGGGCGCTACCCGCGCCACCCGTGGCCGGAGGACCCGACGGCGGCCGAACCGACCCGGCACACCACCCCGCGGCGACGCTGACGGGTCACTCCTCCACCACGTCGGCGACGATGACGGTGACGTTGTCCGGGCCGCCGGCGTGCAGCGCCAGGTCGATCAGCTTGCGGCCGCACTCGGCCCGGTCCGGGTACCCGCCGAGCACCTCGGCGAGGGTGTCGGGCCGGACCACGTTGGACAGGCCGTCGCTGCAGAGCAGCCAACGGTCCCCGGCCCAGGGCACCATCGTGGCGTACGTCGGGGAGACCTCGTCGCCCTGTAACGCCTGCGTGACGACCGCCCGCCGGGGGTGGCTGCTCGCCTGGTCCGGGGTGATCACGCCCTGGTCGACGAGCATCTGCACGAACGTGTCGTCCCGGGTGATCTGCTTGAGCACGCCCTCCCGGAAGAGGTAGGCCCGCGAGTCGCCGACGTGGGCGAGCGCCAGGCAGCTGCCCGTCCGGGCGAACAGGAGCGCGGTCAGCGTGGTCCCCATGCCCTGCCGCTCCGGGTCCTCGCTGACGGCCTGCCGGATCCGGGCGGTGGTCAGCTGGATGCCGCTCTGCAACGCGGCGACCAGCGCGTCCTCCGGAGTCTCCGCGTCCAGCGGACCGACCGAGTTGATCGCGATGGCGCTGGCCAGGTCGCCGGCCGCCATGCCGCCCATCCCGTCGGCGACGGCGACGAGCCAGGTGCCGGCGTAGAGGGCGTCCTGGTTCCCGCTGCGGATCAGCCCACGGTCGCTCGTGCCGAACGAACGCAGCTTCAGGGTCATGGGAGGCAGCCTGCCAGGCCGAGGGTGCCGTTGTCTCTAGGAGATCGGGACCACCGGCGTGGCGCGTCGAATCTCACGTCCGCCGGCCCGTTCGGCTCATCAAGCCGGATCGATTGACAAGGGGTGCCGGGCGCTGGAAACATCGGCCAAAACCTGGGAGCGCTCCCAGCTCCACCGCCGCCCGCACCGTCCTGTCCCGGAGGGAAGTCCCGTGACGCCATCCCGACGCCGCCTCGCCCTGCTCGCCGCGGCGGCCACCGTGGCGCTGACCGGCGCCGCCGCCGGTCCCGCCCAGGCCGAACCACCACCCGACGCCCCCGAACAGCTCGACAACGGCGACTTCAGCGCCGGCGTGTCACCCTGGTTCTCGTACGGCACCGGCACGCTCGGCGTCACCGACGGCCGGCTCTGCACCACCGTCCCCGGCGGTCTGGCCAACCCGTGGGACGCCGGCATCGGCCAGGACGGCGTGCCGCTGGTCGCCGGCGCCGAGTACACGCTCGGGTTCGACGTCTCCGCCACGCCCGGCACGGCGGTCAAGGCCGTCCTGCAGCTGGGCAGCGCCCCCTACACCACGTACGCCAGCGTGGACGCCACCGCGACCGGCACCCCCGCCCGGGTGCAGAAGACGTTCACCGTGTCGGACGAGAACCCCGCCGCCCAGCTGATCTTCCAGGTCGGCGGCAGCGCCGCCGAGCAGACCGTCTGCCTCGACAACGTCTCGCTGCGCGGCGGGAACCCGCCCGAGCCGTACGTGCCGGACACCGGACCCCGCGTCCGCGTCAACCAGGTCGGCTACCTGCCCGGCGGGCCGAAGCACGCCACGCTCGTCACCGACGCCACCGAAACGCTGCCGTGGCAGCTCCGCGCCGCCTCCGGCGACGTGGTGGCCAGCGGCGACACCACCCCACGCGGGGTCGACGCCGCCTCCGGGCAGAACGTGCACACGATCGACTTCTCCGCGTACCGGGCGCCGACCGCCGGCCTGACGCTGACCGCCGACGGGGAGACCAGCCACCCGTTCGACGTCTCGGGCGCCCTGTACGACCGGCTTCGCTCCGACGCCGTCCAGTTCTTCTACGCCCAGCGCAGCGGCATCACCATCGACGGCGACCTGCTCGGCGAGGAGTACGCCCGCCCCGCCGGGCACGTCGGCGTCGCCCCGAACCAGGGCGACACCGAGGTGCCCTGCCAGCCGGGCGTCTGCGACTACACCCTCGACGTGCGCGGCGGCTGGTACGACGCCGGCGACCACGGCAAGTACGTGGTCAACGGCGGTATCGCCACGTACCAGCTGCTGAGCACGTTCGAGCGGACCAAGACGGCGGCCACCGCGGACGGCGGCGCGGCGCTCGGCGACAACACCCTGCGGGTGCCGGAGCGCGGCAACGGGGTGCCGGACATCCTCGACGAGGCCCGCTGGGAGCTGGAGTTCCTGCTGCGCATGCAGGTCCCGGCCGGGAAGCCGCTCGCCGGGATGGCCCACCACAAGATCCACGACCGGCAGTGGACCGGGTTGCCGCTGCAACCCCAGGACGACCCGCAGCCGCGCGAGCTGCACCCGCCGTCGACCGCGGCCACCCTCAACCTGGCCGCCGTCGCCGCGCAGTGCGCGCGCCTCTTCGCCCCGTACGACGCGGCCTTCGCGGGCCGCTGCCTTACGGCCGCGAAGACGGCCTACGCCGCCGCCGAGGCCAACCCCGACCGGTACGCGAGCCCGACCGACAGCACCGGCGGCGGGGCGTACGACGACACCGACGTCACCGACGAGTTCTACTGGGCCGCGGCCGAGCTGTACCTGACCACCGGCGCGGCGGCGTACCTGGCCGACGTGACCGCGTCCCCGCACCACACCGGGGACGTGTTCGACGCCCGTGGCTTCGGCTGGCAGGGGGTGGCCGCACTCGGCCGGCTCGACCTGGCCACCGTGCCGAGCGGGCTGCCGGCAGCCGAACGGTCCCGGATCCGCGCCTCGGTCACCGCCGCCGCCGACGCCCACCTCGCCGAGATCGGCCGGCAGGCGTACGGGCTGCCGCTGCCCGGGGACGCCGGCAGCTACTTCTGGGGCGGCAACAGCAACGTCGTCAACAACGCCGTCGTGCTGGCGACCGCGTTCGACCTGACCGGCGACACCACCTACCGCGACGGCGCGGTGCAGGCGATGGACTACATCCTCGGCCGCAACGCCCTCAACATCTCGTACGTGACCGGGTGGGGCGAGCACGCGGCGGAGAACCAGCACAGCCGGATCTTCGCCCACCAACTCGACCCGGACCTGCCGAAGCCGCCCGTCGGCTCCCTCGCCGGCGGGCCGAACGCCGCCCTGCAGGACCCGTTCGCCGCGCAGCTGCTCGCCGGCTGCAAGCCGATGTTCTGCTACGTCGACGACATCAACTCGTACGCCACGAACGAGGTCGCGATCAACTGGAACTCGGCGCTGACCTGGATCGCGTCGTTCCTGGCCGACCAGGGCGACGCCGGTGCGGTGCCGCCGGCGAGCTGCGCGGTCACGTACACCACGCACGGCAGCTGGCCGGGCGGGTTCACCACCCAGGTGACCGTCCGCAACACCGGCACGGCGGCGGTCGACGGCTGGCGCCTCCGGTTCGCCTTCACCGTCGACCAAAAGGTCGGCCATGCGTGGTCGGCGAAGGTCACCCAGTCCGGGGCGACGGTCACGGCGACGGACCAGTCGTGGAACGCGCGGATCAAGCCGGGCGGCTCGGTGACCTTCGGCTTCAACGGCAGCACCGGCAGCGGCGCCAACCCGACGCCGAGCCTGTTCACCCTGAACGGCAGACCCTGCACGTCCTGACCCCGGCGGCGGGGTGCGGGCCCGGGCGGCCAGCACCCGCAAGATCCGCGCAACGTCACGGAAAGTGCTGTCTCCTCGGCCTGGGAGGCAGCACTTTCCGTGAACGTGCCGCCTGCTCCGTGCGCCCCGGAGTCGTCGTCACCCGGCCGCGACCACCCACGAGCTCATCGCTCCCCGACGAGCGACTTCACGAAGACCTGCTCGGTCTTGACCGCGCGGAACCCGCGCCCCCGGTAGAAGGCGTGTGCCGCGTTCCGTTCGCTGCCGGAGAGCACCTGCGCGGCCGTGAGCCCCCGGTCGCGCGCCCACTCCTCGGCGGCGACCAGCAGCGAGCCGCCCTCACCGGCCCCCCGCCGGTCAGCGGCGACGACCAGGCCGACGATCTCGAGCCGGTCACCGTGCACCAGGCTCGTGCCGTGCCGGGCGTGCAGCCAGCCGGTCACCTGCTCCCCCTCGACCGACACGAGCACGACATGCCCGGGCGGCAGGGTGGCGAGCCGGCGGTGGACCTCGCCGGTCTCCGCCGGGTAGCCGAGTTCGCCGATGAGGGCGGTGACCGCCGGCGCGTCGTCGGGTCGCGCCGTACGAACCTCGGGCGTCATCGTTCCTCCGCTGTGACCGGTGTCGCGTCCGCCGGGCACCCTACCGGGACAGACAGGACCTACGGTCGGTCCATGGCGATCGACGGTGGGGCGACGGCAGCGTCCCGCCGGCGCCGCACCCGCCGGACCCGAGCGCGGCCGCCGGTGGCAGGTCTCATGTCGACACTCCTTCCGGTGCCACCGCCCGGCGCGCTGCGCACGCTGTCGGCGGCCACGCTCGCCAACACGGTCGGCACCGGCCTCTGGGTGACCGGCTCGGCGCTGTACCTGACCCGAGTGGTCGGGATAAGCCCGTCGACCGTCGGCGTCGGGCTCACCGTCGCCGGACTGGTCGGGCTCGCCGCCAGCGTTCCGCTCGGTGGCCTCGCCGACCGGCGTGACCCGCGGACGCTGCGCGCCGCGCTCCAGGTGCTGCAGGCCGGGGTCGCCGGGGCGTACCTGCTGGTCGACTCCGTCGCGGTCTTCCTCGTGGTGGCCGTGCTGGACGCGCTCCTGGTCTCCGGCAACCTCGCCGTCCGCGCCGCCCTGATCGCCGCCGTGGCCGGGCCGGACGGGCGGGTGCACGCCTTCGCCACCCTGCGCGCGGTCGCCAACGTGGGGATCGCCGTCGGCACCGCGCTGGCCGGGCTCGCGCTCGCCGCGGACACCCGCGAGGGGTACGACCTGCTGGTGGTCGGCAACGCCGCCACGTACCTGCTCTCCGCGGCGCTGCTCATGCGGCTGCCCGCCGGCCCGCCGAGGCCGGTGACCGGGCCGCGACGGCCGGGACGGCCCCTGCGCGACCTGCCCTTCCTCGCGGTGAGCGGGGCGTCGGCGGTGTTGTCCCTGCACTGGGTGGTGCTCACTCTGGTGCTGCCGTTGTGGGTGGTCGGGCGTACCGGCGCACCGCCGGTCACGGTGTCGGCGGTGCTGCTGGTGAACACCGTGCTCACCGTGCTGCTGGCGGTACGGCTCGGCCGGGGCGTGAACCAGGCCGGTCCGGCGGCGACCAGGATGCGTCACGCCGGGCTCGTGCTGGCGGCGACCACGCCGCTGTACGCCGCCACGGCCGGCCTGCCCCTGCCGTTGGCGGTGGGGCTGCTGCTGACCACCACCGTCGGGTACACGATCGGGGACCTGTGGCACGGCACGGCCGGTGCCGGGCTCGCCTACGACCTCGCGGCGCCGGACGCGGTCGGGGCCTACCAGGGCGTGGACGGCCTGCTCTCCGGGCTGGCCCGCGCGATCGGTCCGGCCCTGCTGACGGTCGTGGTGCTCGGCGGCGGCACGGCCGGCTGGTTGGGCCTGGGTGTGCTGTTCGCGGTCACCGGTCTCGCCGTGCCGGCGCTGACCCGGCGCGCCCTCGCCGATCGCCGCGCGCCCGCGACGCCCGGCCCCGCACCACCCTGACCGCGTTCCCCCTCACTCCCATTCGCCGACGAAGAGCGGCGCGACGGGGCGCTCCCGGCGCCCGATCCGCAGATCCCCGAAGATCGTGCTCCGCTCCGCCCGCTCGACCTCCGCGTCCAGGTCGATCCGCAGCTCCTCGGAGGCGTCGTGGGCGGCGCCGATCAGCACGATCTCGGTCCCCGGGTGGTCGAGGAAACCGGGCGGGTCGACCGGGGCGAACCGGCGGCCGTGGAACCGGCGTCGCAGCGCGGCGGGCAGCGTGGCCTTCCGGGCGCCGCGCAGGCCCACCCCGGGCGGCGAGGGCGCCTCGGGGTTCTTCACCGTGACGATGTAGCTCGCCTCCGGCTCGATGCTGAGTTCGTGCTGTGCCGCGCCGGGACGCAACGGCAGCTCCAGCTGGTACGCGAGGTGGGTGTGGTCGTCGTGCCGGGCGATGACGTACGCGCCCTCCGCCACCGGCCGGGCCGGCGGCTGCTCCCGTTCGCCGCGGGTCCTCGTCCGGTACTCCCGCGCCCGGAGGGTCCCGTGCAGTTGCTCGGGCCGGTCCACCACCTCGTCGACGAACGCCCAGAACCGGTCGTGCTCGTCGATGTCCGGCAGCCGCTTGCGCCCGACCACCAGCAGCCGCAGGTGCCGCCCCTGCCACGGATGCATGATCACCAACAGCCGCTGCACCTCGGCCAGGGAGTCGACGTGCTCCTCCTGCACGCGCGGGCGGTAGAGGAAGTAGATGTCCCCGTCCTCGAGCAGTTCGGCCATTGGCGGCGCGTACCCGAAAAAGTCGCTGTCCCACCGATCGTCGCAAACGGCCGGACGCGCCAGATCCTGGACGTTCGCCGGCACCTCCAGGGGCCGGTTCCGGCACGGACACGCGTGCAGCAGGATGGACCCGTGACCGATGATCTCTCCTTGCGGCCCGGCGGGCCGGCGGACGTCAACGCCGTGCTGCGGTTGCTCGACGACGCGACCGCCTGGCTGGTCGCCCGGGGGCGCACCGGCCAGTGGGGCAGCGAACCCGCGTCGACCGACCCCCGCCGCACGGCCCAGGCCGACGCGTGGGCGAACGGCGACGGGCTGTGGCTGGCGCAGCTCGGCCAACGCCCCGTCGGCGCGCTGGTCGTCGGCTCGGCCACCGACTACGTGCCACCCGCCACGGAACCGGAGCTGTACGTGAACCTGCTGGTCACCGACCGCGCGCACGCCGGGCACGGGATCGGTGGCCGGCTGCTCGCGCACGCGGCGGACCTGGCCCGCGAGCGTGGCGTCGACCTGCTGCGGGTCGACTGCTACGCCGGTAGCGACGGCGCGCTGGTGCGCTGGTACGAGCGGCAGGGCTTCACCCGCACTGAGCCGTTCACCGTCAAGCGGCCGGGCCGGGAGCCCTGGCCGGGTCAGGTCCTGGCGCGGCGGCTGGGCTGAGTCGGCCGGTCTCCTCGTCGACGAAGCACCACCGCTCAGCCGGCGGTACGCAGCTTCGGCAGCACCTCCGCGCCGAAGGCGTCGATGAACGCCCGCTGTTCCTGTCCCACGTGGTGCAGGGCGATCTGGTCGAAGCCGAGATCGACGTACTCCGCCAGCCAGCCGACGTGCCGGCCCAGGTCGGCGGAGACGTTGACGACCTCGTGCACCTTGGCCATCGGCACGTCGGCGGACACCACGTCGAAGTGGTCCACCATCTCCAGGTCCCAGCAGACCGGCGGGGCGAACACGTTGCTGCGCCACTGGTCGTACGCGATCGCCTCGGCCTCGGCCTGCTCGGGCGCCCAGCTGACGTGCACCTGGAGGTGCAGGGGACCGCGCCCGCCGGCGTCCCGGTACGCGTCGATCATGCGCCGCAGGTGGTCGGCCGGCGCGTTGACGGTGATCAGCCCGTCGGCCCACTCCGCGCACCAGCGCGCGGTCTCGACGCTGACCGCCGCGCCGACCAGCGCCGGGGGCTCCTCCGGCCGGGTCCACAACCGCGCCCGGTCCACCCGGACCAGGCCGTCGTGGCTGACCTCCTCGCCGGCGAGCAGCGCGCGGATCACGTCGACGCATTCGCGCAGCCGCGCGGCGCGGACGTCCTTGCGCGGCCAACCGTCGCCGGTGATGTGCTCGTTGCTCGCCTCGCCGGTGCCGAGGGCGGCCCAGAACCGACCCGGGTACATGGCGGCGAGGGTGCCGACGGCCTGGGCGATGATGGCCGGGTGGTACCGCTGGCCGGGCGCGTTGACCACGCCGAAGGACAGGTTGGTGGCCTGGAGGGCGGCGCCGAGCCAGGACCAGGCGAACCCGGAGTGGCCCTGGCGGGCGCTCCACGGGGAGAAGTGGTCCGAGGACATCGCCGCGCCGAACCCGGCCCGCTCGGCGTGGACCACCGCGTCCAGGAGGGCGCGGGGGTGGATCTGCTCGTGGGACGCGTGGAACCCGAACACCGTCATGTCGTCGTTCCCTACCCACGGCCGGGCGGCGGTAAGCAAGGGCCCCTTGTTAACGCCTGGCGTTGTACAAGGGGCCCTTCTTAACGCGTCACTCGGCGTGGGCGCCCGCCGAGGCGGTGCTCCCGCCCTCGCCGCCCACCCACACCGTCTTGATGTTGCAGAACTCGCGCATGCCCAGCGCCGACAACTCCCGCCCGTAGCCGGAGTTCTTCACGCCGCCGAAGGGCAGGTCGGGGAACGAGGTGGTCATGCCGTTGACGAAGACGTTGCCGGCGTCCAGGTCGACCGCGAACCGCTCCTGCTCGCCCGGGTCCCGCGTCCAGGCGTTGGAGCCGAGGCCGAAGGAGGTGCCGTTGGCGACCTCGATCGCCTCCTCGTACGAGGACACGCGGAAGAGGCCGGCGACCGGCCCGAAGACCTCCTCGGTCCACATGCGCATCTCCGGCGTCAGGTCGGTGACCACGGTCGGCGGGTAGTACCAGCCCTCCCCCGCCGGCTTCTCGCCGCCGCAGAGGACCGTCGCGCCCCGGTCGACGGCGTCGCGGACCTGCGCGTCGATCTCGTCGCGGCCGCCCTCGCTGGCCAGCGGACCGACGTCGGTGGCGTCGTCCATCGGGTCGCCGACCTTCAGGGCGGACATCCGTGCCGCGAACCGCTCGGCGAAGGCGTCGAACACGTCGGTGTGGACGATGAAGCGCTTCGCGGCGATGCAGGACTGGCCGTTGTTCTGGCAGCGTGCGGTGGTGGCGACCGCGGCGGCCCGGTCCAGGTCCGCCGAGGGCATCACCACGAACGGGTCGCTGCCGCCGAGTTCCAGTACGGTCTTCTTCAGCTCCCGGCCGGCGATCTGCGCGATCGAGCGGCCGGCGCGCTCGCTGCCGGTGAGCGTGGCGGCCCGCACCCGGGGGTCGCTGAGGATCGTGTCGACGGCCTCGGAGCCGACCAGCAGCGCCGTGAACGCCCCCTCGGGGAAGCCGGCACGGCGGAACAGGTCCTCCAGCAGCAGGGCGGTCTGCGGCACGTTGGAGGCGTGCTTGAGCAGGCCGGTGTTGCCGGCCATCAACGCCGGGGCGGCGAAGCGCATCACCTGCCACAGCGGGAAGTTCCACGGCATGACCGCGAGGACCGGCCCGATCGGCTGGTACCGGACGAACGCCCGCGCCGCCTGCACGGCCTTCGCGTCGGCGGGCTCGTCGGCGAGGAACTCGGCCGCCTTCGCGGCGTAGAAGCGGCAGGCGGTCGCGCACTTGGTCACCTCGGCCTGCGCCGCGGCGTACGTCTTGCCCATCTCCGTGGTCATCAGCCGCGCGGTCTCGTCCCGCTCGGCCTCCAGCAGGTCGGCGGCGGCGGTGAGCCACCGGCCGCGCTGCTCGACGGTGGTGTCGCGCAACTGCCGGTACGCGAGGTCCGCCCGCCCGATCGCGGCGTCGACCTGCTCGGCCGACATCGCGTCGTACGTCTTGAGCGTCTGTCCGGTGGCGGGATTGACGGTGGCGATGGGCATCTCGTACTCCTGTCACTCGAACAGCGAGTGCCGCGCGCCCGGCTCCTCCCGGCGGCGCGCGGCCCGACGGCGCTGGATGATCACCAGGTCGACGACGGCGACCACGGCGAAGATCGCGCAGAGGACGCCCAGCCACACCACCTCGGCCCAGAACGCCAGCACGGCGAAGATCGCCATGGTGACCAGGCCGAAGCCGGCGAGCAGGAGGCGGAGGTTGAGCGCGCTGTAGGCGTGGCCGACCGTGCCACGGGCGCGCCGGGGCTGCGATCTCGTCATCACCCCGACCTACCCGCCCACACCGCGCTTAACCCGCGCGCCCCGGCGTTTCCGGGGGATGGCGTCCCCGCAGCCGGGTATTCCGTGCCGGGCCCGGCGGTCCCGTGGGCCCCGTCACCGGCCTCGTGGGTTGCGTTACACCACCCCCTCGTGACCGGGCCGGCCCGGGCGACGGCAGGGAGCATGGAGGGCATGACCATGACCCACGCGATGCCGGTGACCGTCGCGATCGCGCGACGCACCGACCCCGCCCGCACCGACGAGATGGTGGCGTGGATGCGCGCCGGTACCGCGCTCGCCGAGGCGTTTCCCGGCTTCCTCGGCGCCGGATGGGTCCGGAGCGCGCCCGGGTCCGGCGAGTGGCACATGCTGTACCGGTTCGCCGACCACGAGACGCTGCGCCGCTGGGAGGAGTCGCCGCAGCGGCACTGGTGGCTGGCTTCCGCGCAGGGCATCGTCGAGCACACCCGGGTCGAGCGGCGAACGGGGATCGAGGGCTGGTTCGAGCCGCCGCGGGAGCACGTCGTCGAGCCGGTGAGCGCGGAGCCGACCGTCCCCCCGCCGTCGCCGCCGCGCTGGAAGCAGGCGGTCACGATCTGGTTGGCGTTCTTTCCGCTCAGCCTCACCGCGACGCTGCTGACCAGCTCGTTCATCCCGGGTGTCCCGCTGGCGGTACGCGTACTGATCATGACCTTGACGTTGACGCCGCTGATGACGTACCTGGTGCTGCCGCGGATCACCCGGGCGCTCGGCTGGTGGCTGCACGGGCAGCGGGCACCCCGGCGCATACCACGCTGAGCGGGACGGCGGCACCGCTCTGCCGCATACCCGACACCATCGGATGACCTCAGCGGGCCACGCATAGAGTTACCGCGCTGTCGCTCTCTGCTTGGCGGACTGGGGAAGTCATGCCTCGACGTTGGGTCACCGCCGTCGCCTGCCTGCTCGCGCTGGCCGCACTCGCCTGCGAGGAAGGAGGCGAGGCGGCACCTCGCCCCACCCGCGGCTCCGCGGCCCCCGGCGCGGGCGGGATCGCGGCCCTCGGCGACTCGATCACCACCGGTTTCGGCTCCTGCCTGGTGCTCACCTCGTGCCAGCGCAACTCCTGGTCGACCGGGGACAGCCTGCGGGTGGACAGCCACTACCGCCGGCTGCTCGACCAGGAGCCGGCGCTGCGCGGCCGGGCGTACAACCACGCGCGGCCGGGCGCGCGGGCCGAGGCGCTGGCCGGGCAGGCCGAACGGGCGGCCCGGGACAAGCCGGACCGGGTGACCGTGCTCATCGGCGCGAACGACGTCTGCCGGGGCGGTGTGGAGGCGATGACCCCGGTGAAGCGCTTCCGCGCCGACATCGACCGAGGGCTGCGGGTGCTGCGCAGCGAGCGGCCCAAGGCGCGGGTGCTGGTGGTGAGCCTCCCCGACCTGTACCGGCTGTGGGAGGTCGGGCACACCGACGAGCGGGCCGTACGGGCCTGGCGCCGGGGGATCTGCCCCGCGCTGCTGGCGAACCCCACCTCGACCGACCCACTGGACCGCGCCCGGCGGGCCGCCGTGCGGGAGCGGATCGCCGACTACAACGCGCAGCTCGCCGCCGCCTGCAAGGCGTACGGCTCCCGCTGCCGGTACGACGGCGGGGCCGCCCACCGGGTGCGGTTCAACCTCGACCTGGTGAACCCGCTGGACTGGTTCCACCCCAACGCCGCCGGGCAGGACAAGCTGGCCGAGGTCACCTGGCGGGCGTGGGGGCGGGCGACCTGAGGGCGGCCGGGCTCACCCCTGACGCTGTTCCGGCAGCCCACCGCCGCCGTGCTGCCGGTACAGGGCGCGCGACCGCGCCGCGAGGTCCTTCGTGGCGGAGGAGTTGGCCCAGGTGCCGAGGATGATGGCCGCGCCCGGCACCACCTTCGCGAACATCCGCTTCGCCGCCCGTACCCCGGCCATCTGGGCCAGCCGGACGCCGAGCCGCAGCATCACGCGGCCGAGCGGGGCCTGCCCGCCGGACCCGAACAGCGCCCCGGCGCGTTCCCGGCCGGCGGCCACGCCGAGCGCCAGGCGGGCACTCTGGGCCACCTTGTGCACCTTCTGCAGCACCAGCAGGTCGGTGGCCCGGTCGGGGTGGGCGGCGTCCACGCCGTACGCGGCGGCGACGTGCAGCACCATCCGGGCCTGCGTCCAGGCCAGCACGCCCACGTCGATCACCGCACCGGGCAGCCCGGCCGCACCGGAGACCGCGCCGGAGAGCCGTGCGTGGTTGACGAACTTGCGGACCGCCTGCTCGGCCAGCACCTCGGCGGACACCCCGGGCTGCTCGGCCCGGGCCCGCTCCGCCCACTGCGCCGCCTCCGGGCCGAGCCGGCGTACCGCCTCCAGGGCGAGGTGCTCCGGGGCGTACTGCGGGTCCGCCCGCATCCGGTCCCAGAGCCCGGCGGGCGGAGCCTCCGGAACGGCGGGCGGCACCGACGCCGCCACGGGCGGCGGGGTCGGGGCCGCGGGCGGCTGCGGCGGGAGGGCGACGGGCTGGCCGTCGGTGGGCACGGCATCGGTCACGAGGGTCTCCCGAGGGGTTGCCTGAGGTGGGACGTCGGGGGTCAGCGGCGGTGCTGGAGCTTGGCGGCGAGGCCCTTCAGCTTCTGCTGCGTGGACGGCTTGGCCAGCTCCCGGCGGCCACGGTCGATCAACTGCTGCCCCTTGGGCGAGCGCAGGAACGTGCTGATCCGCTGCATGAGAGACATCTCGTCCTCCTCGTCGTGCTGCCTGCATCCATGTGTACCGCGCAGCGACAACGTCTGTACCCCGGTTGCCACACCGGGAACCGTCCACTGTGGCGGGAGCGTACCGTCCGGACCGGCAATGATCACCACCGTCGTCCGTTCGGCGGATACCCGCGTCCGCCATCCGGTCGCCATCCGGGCCGTGGACGGCCGCCAGGCGGCAACCCGGGAGGGGTACGGAGGAATGCATCACGATGGCGGGTACGTTCCCCCAACCGGGTGCCGTCCGCGAGCGGCCACCCGTACGCACGTCCCAGGGAGGTCCGCACCGGTGCTCGACCCACACGAGCTCTACGAACTCGCCGACGATCTGCCCGACCTCGGTCAGCCGGTCCTGATCCAGGCGCTGTCCGGCTTCGTCGACGCCGGCAACGCCACCCGGCTCGCCCGCGAGCAACTGCTCACGTCGCTCGACGCGCGGCCGATCGCCCGGTTCGACCTGGACCAGCTCTTCGACTACCGCTCACGCCGGCCGGTGATGACCTTCGTCGAGGACCACTGGGAGTCGTACGACGCGCCGGCGCTGGAGCTGCACCTGCTCCACGACGACGACGAGACCCCGTTCCTGCTGCTCACCGGCCCCGAGCCGGACCTGCAGTGGGAGCGGTTCGTGGCCGCCGTGGCCGGGCTCGCCGCGCGGCTGGACGTCCGGCTGACGGTCGGCCTGAACGCCATTCCGATGGCGGTCCCCCACACCCGCCCCACCGGTGTCACCGCGCACGCCACCCGGCGCAACCTCATCGCCGGCTACGAGCCGTGGCTCCAACGGGTGCAGGTGCCGGGCAGCGTGGGCCACCTGCTGGAGTACCGGCTCGGCGAGCAGGGCCGCGACGCGCTCGGCTTCGCCGCGCACGTGCCGCACTACGTGGCCCAGACCGAGTACCCGGCGGCCGCCGAGGTGCTCCTCGCCTCGGTCTCCCGCAGCACCGGGCTGCTCCTGCCCCGCGACGGCCTGCGGGCCGCCGCCGAGGTGGTCCGGGTCGAGATCGACCGGCAGGTCGCCCAGACCGAGGACGCCGCCGCGCTGGTCCGGGCCCTCGAGGAGCAGTACGACGCGTTCGCCCGCGGTCGCGGCGAGAAGAACCTGCTCGCCCCCGAGCCCGGCTCCCTGCCGACCGCCGACGAGCTCGGCGCCGAACTGGAACGCTTCCTGGCCGAGCAGTCCCGCCCCAACGACGGCCCCGGCAGCTGAAGTGCAAGGAAGGGCCCCTTCTTAACGCCTGGCGTATAGGAAGGGCCCCTTCTTAACGCCCACCGCCGCCGGCCCGCCGCCCGGCCGCTCACACGCCCCGGCCCGCCGCCCGGCCGCTCACGCGCCCCGGCCCCGCGACACGCGCCCGGCCGGGCGGCGGGCCGGCGGCGGATCAGGCAGGCTGGAGGCATGCGCCTGGCGACGTGGAACGTCAACTCCGTGAAGGCCCGCCTGCCCCGCCTGCTCGACTGGCTGGCCGGCACGAAGCCCGACGTCGTCTGCCTTCAGGAGACGAAGTGCCCGGACGGGGCGTTCCCGGTGGCCGAGGTCGGCGACCTGGGCTACACGGCGGCCAGCCACAGCGACGGCCGGTGGAACGGTGTCGCCATCCTGTCCCGGGTCGGCCTGGCCGACGTGACCGTCGGGTTCCCCGGCGAGCCCGGCTTCCCCGACCCGGAGGCCCGTGCCCTCTCCGCCACCTGCGACGGGCTGCGGGTCTGGTCGGTGTACGTCCCCAACGGCCGCACGCCGGAGGACCCGCATTACGCGTACAAGCTGGCCTGGCTCGCGGCCCTGCGGGACGCGCTCGAGGTCGAGCTGACCGGGGCGCTGCCGGTGGCGGTCTGCGGTGACTACAACGTCGCCCCCACCGACGCGGACGTGTGGGACCCGGCGCTGTTCACCCACTCCACCCACGTCACGCCGGCCGAGCGGGCCGCCCTGGCGGCCCTGCGGGACCTGGGCCTCTCGGACGTGGTGCCGACCCCGATGAAGGGCCCCCACCCGTTCACGTACTGGGACTACCGGGCCGGGATGTTCCACCAGAACAAGGGCATGCGGATCGACCTGGTGTACGCCTCGGCGCCGTTCGCGCGCGCGGTCCGCTCGGCGTATGTGGACCGGGAGGCCCGCAAGGGCAAGGGCCCCTCCGACCACGCCCCGATCGTCGTCGACGCCGACCTGGTCCCGGCCGTCGAGTCGTTCTGACCCGTCCGGCCGAACGGCACGCGCGCGTCGTCGAACGTCGGGTTCCGCACTGCGGCCCGCCCGGGCGACCGGCACCCGCGCCGACGTCCAAGGCGGCCCGGCCGCACGCCGTGACCAGGGCCTGTCCTGCCGGTCATGTCGAGCCGAGGCGAGGTCCAGGCGGCGATCCGGCAAGGCGGAGATTCGTCCGGATACCGGTGTTGTATCCGGACGAATCTTTCAACGCCGCCGGGCGTCGCCTGGATCCGCCGCAGGCCGGCTGATGATCGGCAGGACAGGCCCTAGGGTGGGAGCCATGGCAGTCGTGAAGATCAACGCAATCGACGTCCCGCCGGGAGCCGGCGAGGAGCTGGAGAAGCGTTTCGCCGCCCGGGCCGGTGCGGTGGAGAACTCCCCGGGCTTCCTCGGCTTCGAGCTGCTGCGCCCGGTGGCCGGCGAGAACCGGTACTTCGTCTACACGCGCTGGGAGAGCGAGGAGGCGTACCAGGCCTGGGCCGCCGGCCCCTCCCGCGCCGCCCACGCCACGCCCCCGGGTGAGCAGCCCCGCAAGCCGGTCGCCTCCGGCGCCACCCTGCTGGAGTTCGAGGTGGTCCAGTCCGTCCCACCCCGGGCCTGACCCAGCTCCCACCCCGCCGCCACGTTGATCATGAGGTTAGCGGGTGGTTTTGCCCGATTCTCATCCGTCAACCTCATGATCAACCGGGCGGGTCACCGGACAGGTCACCGGGCAGGTCACCGGGCAGGTCACCGGGCAGGTCACCAGGCGGGCCACCGGGCGGGTCACGGGGTGCGGGAGGAGACCAGGGTGGCGAAGGCGATGACGTTGTCGGCGTAGCCGGTGCGGCCACCGACCCAGTCGCCGCCGCAGGTGATCAGGCGCAGGCCGGGCGTCCCCTCGTCGTTGTAGACCCGTTCGGCGGGGAGCTGGTCCTTCGGAAAGTGCTCCACCGAGTCCACCCGGAACAGCACCACCGAGTCGTCGGCGCGGGTCACCTCGATCGTGTCCCCGGCGCGCAGCTTGTGCAGGTCGTGGAAGACCGACGGGCCGCGTTTGGTGTCCACGTGGCCGACGATGACCGCCCAGCCCGGCTCCCCCGGGGTCGGGCCGCGGTCGTACCAGCCGGTCTCCTCGGCGCGTTCCAACGGCGGTACGGCGATCGAGCCGTCCCGGGCCTGGCCCACCGGCTCGACCGGGGCCGAGACCTCGATGGCGGGTACGGCCAGGCGGACGGGGCGGCTCGCACCCAGGCCACCCCGCTCGCCACGGGCCGGCCGGTCGGCGTTGGCCGTGGTGGCCCAGTCCAGCGGCCCCACGGTGCGCCCGAGCCCGGCGCCGGTCGCGAAGACCCCGACGAGCACCAGCACGACGGCCAGCGGAACCGACCACGGCGACCGGCGGCCCGTACGGGCGGCCGGCCGGGAGGCGGAGGAGGATGCCATGGTCGTGGTCAGCGTCGGGCGGCGCCACGCGGCCGACGGGTGGACACCAACCACACGACCAGGCCGGTCACCGTCAGGGCGACCCCACCCGGCAGCAGCAGCCCGCCCGCCGCGTCACCGGCCGCGCCGCCGAACCCGGTGGCCGGGCCGCGACTGGGCCGGACCGACCTCACGACCTGGAGCATCGTCGACGCGCTCTCGCCGTCCCGGCACTCCAGCTTGACCCGGTAGTTTCCCGGCAGCGTGCGTTCCCGCACCATCGGCGTCGCCGTCAGCAACCCGTGCTGCGGCTGCACCTGGACCCGCCCGAACGCGTCGGACCACACCACCGCCGGTATCGAGTTGTCCCGGCAGCTCGCCCGGATGCCGACCAGGAAGCCGGGCTGGACGGTGCTCGGGCTCACCTCGACGAAGACGGTCGGCGGCTGGGGCTGCGGCGCACCCGAGGGCGCGGGCGCGGCGACCGCAACGGCCCCCACCGGACGGGCGGCCGGCGCGGCGGTGAGCGGACGGCCGTCGGGCAGCGCACCACGGGCGAGGCCGGCGGCCCGCGGCGGGGCGGCCGTGGCGGGCGTAACGGCGAACAGCGGGGCAGCGGCCGCGGCGAGCAGCGGCCCGACGATCGCAGCCGCGATCGAGAGCGCGAGGCCACCGCGGGTCACCGTCACCACAACCCCCTCCCGGCGCAGCGGCCGGGCACCACAGACGCCCGGTCTGCCGTACGGGTGGATCCTCTCATCCCCCGTCGTACATCACATCCGGTGCGGCGCGGTCCTCGCGTACGCTCGGATCGCTGTGACCGCCACCGACTTTCCCGCCACCGCCGCCGCGCGGAGCGTCCGCACCTTCCACCCGCGTCGCGGCCGGATGACCGCCCGCCAGACCGCGGCGCTGGAGCGGCTCTGGCCGGTCCACGGCCTGGCCGTCCCGGACGTGCCCGGCACTCCGGTGGACCCGGCCCACCTGTTCCCCCGGCGGGCCCCGCTGGTGCTGGAGATCGGTTCCGGGATGGGCGACACCACCGCGGCGATGGCCGCCGCCGACCCGGATCGAGACTATCTGGCGGTCGAGGTGCACACGCCCGGAATCGCCAACCTCCTCGACCTGGTGGAACGGCACGGGCTGGGCAACGTCCGGGTGGCCCGGGGCGATGCGTTGGACCTGGTCAGCGGCCTGCCCGACGCGTCGCTGGACGCGGTGCACGTCTTCTTCCCGGACCCGTGGCCGAAGTCGCGGCACCACAAGCGGCGGATCATCCAGCCGGCCCACGTGGCGCTGCTCCGCTCCCGGCTCGTCGCCGGCGGGACGCTGCACTGCGCGACGGACTGGGCCGAGTACGCCGAGGCGATGCGGGAGACGCTGGACGCCGACCCGGGGCTGGCGAACACCCACGACGGGTTCGCCCCGCGCCCCGCGCACCGGCCGGTGACGAAGTTCGAACGCCGCGCCCTGACCGCCGGCCGCCCCATCGCCGACCTGATCTACCGCCGCCGGTGAAAGGAAGGGCCCCTTCTTAACGCCTGGCGAGGTGGAAGGGCCCCCTGTTAACACTCGGCTGGCCCCGGTTGGCGCGCGACGCCATGATCCAGGCACCATGGACGCGCCATGACACTCACCGCCGCGCTGCCGGCCAGCGCCGACCCCGACACCCTCTACGACGCGTTCGCCGGCTGGGCGAAGGAGCGCGGCCTCGACCTCTACCCCCACCAGGAGGAGGCGGTCATCGAGATCGTCTCCGGCGCTAACGTGATCATGAACACGCCGACCGGCTCCGGGAAGAGCCTGGTCGCGATCGCGGCGCACTTCGCCGCCCTGGCCGACGACCGGACGACCTTCTACACCGCCCCGATCAAGGCCCTGGTGTCGGAGAAGTTCTTCGCCCTCTGCGAGGTGTTCGGCGCCGACAACGTCGGCATGCTCACCGGCGACGCCAGCGTCAACCCGGACGCCCCGGTGATCTGCTGCACGGCGGAGATCCTGGCCAACCTGGCGCTGCGCGAGGGCACCCGCGCCGACGTCGGCCAGGTGATCATGGACGAGTTCCACTTCTACAGCGAGCCGGACCGCGGCTGGGCGTGGCAGGTGCCGCTGATCGAGCTGCCGCAGGCGCAGTTCGTGCTGATGTCCGCGACGCTCGGCGACACCACCCGATTCGTCGACGACCTGACCCGGCGCACCGGCCGGCCGACCGCCGTCGTCCGCTCGGCCGAGCGGCCGGTCCCGCTCCTCTTCTCGTACGCGATGACGCCGCTGCACGAGACCCTGGAGGAGCTGCTGGAGACCAAGCAGGCCCCGGTGTACGTCGTGCACTTCACCCAGGCCGCCGCGTTGGAACGCGCGCAGGCGCTGATGAGCGTAAACGTCTGCACCCGCGCCGAGAAGGACATGATCGCGGCGGCGATCGGGAACTTCCGGTTCACCTCCGGCTTCGGCAGGACCCTGTCCCGGCTGGTGCGGCACGGCATCGGGGTGCACCACGCGGGCATGCTGCCCAAGTACCGCCGCCTCGTCGAGACGCTCGCCCAGGCCGGCCTGCTCAAGGTCATCTGCGGGACGGACACCCTCGGTGTCGGCATCAACGTGCCGATCCGCACCGTGCTGTTCACCGGCCTGTCGAAGTACGACGGGGTACGGACCCGACTGCTCAAGGCCCGCGAGTTCCACCAGATCGCCGGTCGCGCCGGGCGGGCCGGCTTCGACACCCTCGGCCGGGTGGTCGTCCAGGCGCCCGAGCACGTCATCGAGAACGAGAAGGCCCTCGCCAAGGCGGGCGACGACCCGAAGAAGCGCCGCAAGGTGGTCAAGAAGAAGCCGCCGGAGGGCTCGATCGGCTGGGGCGAACCGACGTTCCAGCGCCTGGTCGAGGCCGAGCCCGAGCCGCTGACCTCCAGCTTCCAGGTCAGCCACTCGATGCTGCTCAACGTCATCGGCCGGCCCGGCGACGCGTTCGCGGCGATGCGGCACCTGCTCACCGACAACCACGAGGACCGGGCCGCCCAGCGGCGGCACATCCGCCGGGCCATCGCCATCTACCGGGCCCTGCGCGCCGGTGGCGTGGTCGAGGAACTGCCCGAGCCGGACGAGGCCGGGCGGCGGGTCCGGCTCACCGTCGACCTCCAGCTCGACTTCGCGCTCAACCAGCCCCTGTCGCCGCTCGCCCTCGCGGCCGTCGAGCTGCTCGACCGTGAGTCCCCGTCCTACGCGTTGGACGTCGTCAGCGTGATCGAGTCGATCCTCGACGACCCCCGCCAGGTGCTCTCCGCGCAGCAGTTCAAGGCCCGCGGCGAGGCGGTCGCCGCGATGAAGGCCGAGGGCATCGAGTACGAGGCCCGCCTCGAACTGCTCGACGAGGTGACCTGGCCCAAGCCGCTCGCCGAACTGCTGGAGGGCGCGTACGAGATGTACCGGCAGGGCCATCCCTGGGTCGCCGACCACCAGCTCTCCCCCAAGTCCGTCGTCCGGGACATGTACGAGCGGGCGATGACCTTCACCGAGTACGTCCAGTTCTACGGGCTGTCCCGCTCCGAGGGCCTGGTGCTGCGGTACCTCGCCGACGCGTACAAGGCGCTGCGGCAGACCGTTCCCGAGGACGCCCGGACCGAGGAGTTGGGTGACCTCATCGAGTGGCTGGGCGAGCTGGTCCGCCAGGTCGACTCCAGCCTCATCGACGAGTGGGAGCGGCTGCGCAACCCGTCCGACGTCGAGGAGGTCGCCGCGGCGCTGGACGACCGGCCGGCGGCGGTGACCCGCAACCTGCGGGCGTTCCGGGTGCTGGTGCGCAACGCCCTGTTCCGCCGGGTGGAGCTGGCCGCCCTGCGCCGGTGGGATCTCCTCGGGGAGCTCGACGCCGGGGACGGCTGGGACGCCGACGCGTGGGCGGACGCGCTGGAGCCGTACTTCGAGGCGTACGACTCGATCGGGGTCGGGCCGGACGCGCGCGGGCCGGCGCTGCTGATGATCGAGCAGGGCCGCTCGACGTGGACGGTGCGGCAGATCCTCGACGACCCCGAGGGTGACCACGACTGGGGCATCAGCGCCGAGGTGGACCTCGCGGCCTCCGACGAGGCGGGCGCCGCGGTCGTCCGGATCACCGCGGTGGGACAGCTCTAGATTTCGCGTACGCGGGCCGCCCGGGATGTCCGGGCGGCCCTTTTCGTTCCCTGGGCGATGTCACTCCCGTCGATTAGAATGTATGTACTAATCGAGCTGCTGACCTGGGAGGATGCTCGTGACCGCGCCCACCTCCGCCACCCCGCTCACCCCCTACGCCACGCTCCTCGGCTTCACCAGGTACGTCGACCGCACCGGCCCGACCAAGGCCACCTTCGTCGGTGGCCTGCGCAAGCAGCGGGCGAGCCGGTCCGGTTTCAACCCGCACGGCCAGTTCGTCAAGGCACTCAAGGCCGACATCGCCTTCCACACCGGGGGCACCCATCTCGAACAGGTGGCCGAGTCCGTCAAGCCCCGGTGGCGCCCCCTCTACCAGGCACTCGTGCCGGGAGCGACCGCCTGGCTGCACTCCCTGGGTGAGCCGAGGTCCGTCGACCTGGCGCAGACCCGGGACGCGCTCGCCCTCCTGGGCGACCTACCCGTCAAGATCAACCCGCACTTCGGCGTACGGCACTCCGACGGTCGCGCCGAGGCGGTCCGCCTGCACTTCGACGAGGCCCCGCCCAGCGACGACGCCGTGCTCGCCACGCTGCACCTGATGGCCCGCCACATGGACGCGGTGCTGCCGCACGCCGAGCCGGTCCTGGTCGACGTCCGCCGTGGAACGGCGCACCACATGCCGCCGACGGCGAAGCCGGACGAGATCGAACGCTGGCTGGCCGGCGAAGCCGCCGCCTTCCAGTCCCTCTGGACCACCGCCGCCTGACCCGACCGGGCAAGATCCGCGCAACTTCGGGGAAGATGCTGCCTCGGTCGTACACGAGGCAGCATCTCCGGTGACGTTGCGCGGATCTTGAGGCGGCGGGCGGCCGGTCAGGCAGCCAGGTACTTCGCCAGGTCGTCGATGATCTTGTTGGCGGCACCGACGCCGATGCCGGTCATCCAGATCTCGTCGGAGACGACGTGCGCCTTGCCGGCCTTGACCGCGGACAGGCCCTTCCAGAGGGCGCCGCCGGTCACCTTGGCCTGCTCCGCGGCGGCCTTCTCGCCGTACGCGGTCACGAAGATGACGTCACCGTCGACCTCCCCGATCCGCTCCGGGCTCACCCGGTCCATCCGCCGGTCCTCCTTGCCGGTGAGCTGCTGCCGCTCCGGACGACCGAGGCCGGTGTCGCCGATGACGATGCCGGAGAACGAGTCCGGCCCGTACACCCGGATCTCGGTCGGCATGAAGCGGACGATGGAGACCTTGCGGGTGGCGGCGTCGCCGAGCTTGGCGCCGAACTCCTTGGCCCGGGTCTCGTACGTCGTGAGCAGGTCACGAGCCTGCTGCTCCTTGCCGAGCGCCTTGCCGTCGAGGAGGAAGTTCTCCTTCCAGGTGATGCCGACCTTCTCGGTGAAGACGGTCGGCGCGATCGCGGCCAGCTCGTCGTAGAACTTCTCCTGGCGGAACTTGCTGCCGAGGATCAGGTCCGGCTTCAGGGCGGTGATCGCCTCCAGGTCGGGCTCGGTGAGCACCCCGACCTCCTTGATGCCGGCGAGCTTCTCCTCGCCGAAGTAGGTCGGCCAGCTCTTCGCCTGACCGGCGGTGGCGGCCCCGACCGGCGTGACGCCGAGCGACAGGGCAGTGTCGATCTTGTCGGTGTCGAGCACGACGACACGCTTGGGCTCGGCGGGCACCTTGGTGGTGCCCATCGCGTGGGTGATCTCCCGGGTCTCCGCGGTGGCGGTGCCGGCGACCGGGTCGCTCTCACCGCAGGCGGTGAGACCGACGCCGAGGGCGAGCGCCGCGGTGAGGGCGGCGGCGAGACGACGCATCAGTGTCCTTTCGAGGGGTACGAGCCGACGCGCGAGGTGGCCGCGTCGTCGGCGGAGGGGCGGGCTGCCGGGGCGGCGCCCGCCGCGGTGGGGTCGGCGGAGGTCGACCGGTCACCGGCACGAGCCGTGGTGATCGGTTCAGGTGCCGTGCCGGAGGCCGGCTCGGCGCCGGCGGACGGGGCGGCGCCGGCGTCCTGGCTGCTACCGGTGGCCGAGTCGGCGCCGGAACCGAAAGCCACGCCGGTGCCGTCAGCCGAGCCGGTGCCGGGAGCCAGGTCGGTGGTGCCGGGCAGCGGCGCCAGGGACGGGTTGCTGAGGCCCGGCACCACCAGCGGGGCGCCGGTCACCGGGCAGGGCACGACGACGCAGTCGAGGCCGAAGACGTCGCGGACCAGGTCGGCGGTGAGGATGTCCCGGGGCGGTCCGGCCGCGACGACGGCGCCCGAGCGCATGGCGATCAGGTGGTCGGCGTACCGGGCGGCCTGGTTGAGGTCGTGCAGCACGGCGACGACCGTCCGGCCCCCCTCGGCGCGTAGCCGGTGCAGCAGGTCCAGCACCTCGACCTGGTGCGCGAGGTCGAGGAAGGTGGTCGGCTCGTCGAGCAGCAGCGCCTCGGTGTCCTGGGCGAGCGTCATCGCGATCCAGACCCGCTGGCGCTGCCCGCCGGAGAGGGTGTCGACCGGCCGGTCGGCCAGACCGGCGATGTCGGCGAGGGCCATCGCCCGGTCCACCGCCTCCCGGTCCTCCGCGGACCACTGCCGCCACCACCGCTGGTACGGCTGCCGGCCCCGGCCCACCAGGTCGGCGACCGTCACCCCCTCGGGCACCAGCGGGCTCTGCGGCAGGACCCCGAGCCGGCGCGCGACCTCGCGGGTCGGCAGGTCCCGGATGGCGGCCCCGTCGAGCAGTACCGTTCCTCGGCGCGGCGTGAGCAGGCGGGCCATCGTGCGGAGCAGCGTCGACTTGCCGCAGGCGTTCGGTCCGACGATCACGGTGAAGGCGTCGCGGGGCAGGTCGAGGTCGAGCCCGTCCAGCACGGTCCGCTCGTCGTAGCCGGCGACCAGGTCGCGGGTGGAGAGCATCAGACCTCCTTCCGAGGGGCGGCGAGCGACTTTCCGGCATTCGTGACAGCAGTGACAGCCGGCACGTTCACGACGACCTCCGGCGGCCGCGCAGCAGCAGGAACATGAGGTACGGGCCGCCGATGGCGGCGGTCAGCACCCCGGCCGGCAACTGGGTGGGCGCGAACAGCCGCCGGCCGACCAGGTCGGCGAGCACCAGCAGCAGCGCGCCCAGCAGCGCGGCGCACACCAGCGGCGGGCGCTCGGCGCGGACCAGGCGGCGGGCCAGTTGCGGGGCGACCAGCGCGACGAAGTCGACGGCGCCGACCTGGGCGGTGACCATCGCGGCGACCAGCACGCCGGTGCCGGCCAGCCCGAGCCGCCGGGCCACCGGCCGCAGCCCGATGCCGCGGGCGGTGTCGTCGTCCAGGGCGCTGCTGTTGAGCGCCCACCCGGCCCAGGCCAGCACCGGCAGGAGCGCGACCAGCGTGGCGGTGATCCACACCGTCTCCGTCCAGCCCTTGCCGGCGAGGGTGCCGATCAGCCAGATCTGCGCCCGCAGCCCGTCGATCGGGTCGGCGGTGAGCAGGACCACCTCGGTGAGCGCCCGCAGCGCGAACGCCACCGCCACGCCGGCGAGCACGAAGCGCTGGGCGGCCAGCCCGTGCCGGGCGCCGAGCACCAGCAGCAGGCCGGCGGCGACCAGCCCGCCGACCAGGGCGCTCGGCGCCACCAGGACGGCGGCGGCGCCGCTGGTCAGGGCCACCGTGGCCGCGAGGCCGGCGCCCTGGGTGATGCCGATGACGTCCGGGCTCGCCAGCGGGTTGCGGGCCACGCTCTGGATCAGCGTGCCGGCCACCCCGAACGCCGCGCCGGCCACGGCCGCGAGCACCAGCCGGGGCAGCCGCAGGTCGAGGACCACCAGGTCGTACGGGGTGCCGGCGCCGGAGATCGCCCTGAGCACGTCCGGAGCGGCGACGAACGGGGTGCCGACGGAGAGGCTGACCACGGCGGCGGCGAGCAGCAGCACGACGAGCACGGCGGCGACGAGCACCGCCCGGCGGCGGATCTGCACGCTGACCGGCCCGGCCTTCAGGAGTGACCGCCCGGGCAGCGCGGTGGCGCTCACGCCGTCACCACCTTGGCGCGACGGACCATGATCGCCAGCAGCGGCGCGCCGATCAGCGCGGTGACGATGCCGGCCGGGACCTCGCCCGGCGGGTCGACGAGCCGGCCGACCACGTCGGCGCCGAGCAGCAACGCCGGCCCGAGGAGGGCCGAGAGCGCGAGCGTCCAGCGGTGGTCCGCGCCGACCAGGGCCCGGGCCAGGTGCGGGACGGCGAGGCCGACGAACGCGATCGGCCCGGCGGCGGCGACCGCTGCACCGGTCAGCAGCACGGCGGCCGCGCCGCCGCCCAGGCGCACCAGTTCGATCCGGTGCCCGAGCCCCCGCGCCACGTCGTCACCGAGGGCGAGGGCGTCCAGGCCCCGGGCGACCAGGGCGGCCAGCACCAGGCCGGCGAGGACGAACGGAAGCACCTGCGCCGCGACGGACAGGTCCCGACCGGTGAGCCCGCCGACGACCCAGAACCGGTAGTCCTCGAAGGTGCGCGCGTCGATGCTGAGCAGCGCGTACACGATCGAGGCCAGGCTCGCGTCGAGGGCCGCGCCGACCAGCGCGAGGGTGACCGGGCTGGCGCCCTCGCGGGCGCGTGCGGCGACGGCGAAGACCAGCACACCGGCGCCGAGCGCGCCGGTGATGCCGAACCAGACGTACCCGGCGAGGGTGGACACCCCGAACACGGAGATGGCGAGCACGACGCCGAACGAGGCGCCGGCGCTGATGCCGAGGATCCGAGGCTCGGCCAGGGGGTTGCGGGTCAGCGCCTGGAGCAGCACCCCGGCCACGGCGAGCGCCGCCCCGACGGCGAGGCCGAGCGCCGTGCGCGGCATCCGGAGGTCCCGGACGATCGTGGTGGCCTCCCCGGCGTCCGGGGCGACCAGTGCGTGCCACACCTGGTCGACGCTGAGCGGGCGGCTCCCCAGGGCGAAGCTCGCCAGCACCGCCAGGACCAACACGATCGCCGCCGCGGCGGTGATCGCCAACCGGCGGCCGACGCGCCCGCGGGTGGGGGAACCGGCCGGGGCGGGCCGGGTGGCGAGGGTGGTCACGGGTCTCCTGAACAGGGCGCTTAGGTGCGCCTTACCTTAGCTCACGAGGTTAGGGAGACCTAACCAGCGGCGGTCGATCCGATCCGACGCGGGGAAGCGGCGCTCCACGACCGGCGCGGCCCTACCCTGGGAAGATGCGATTCGACCAGCACACGGTCGTCCTCCTGGTCCGCCCGTCGGACGCGCCGGAGCTGCCCCAGGAGGCGCTCGACCGCCTCCAGGACGCCCACCTGGCACATCAGGCCGGGCTGGTGGAGCAGGGTCTCGTGCTCGCCGCCGGTCCGTTCGTCGACGCCGACGACGAGCGGCTGCGCGGCTTCGTGGTGCTCTCGATCTCGCCGGACGAGGCGCGCGAGCTGTACGCGAACGACCCGGCGGTCCGCGCCGGACGGCTGGCCGTCCAGGTGATGAGCTGGATGGTGCCCGAGGGGATCCTCCGCTTCGAGAGCGTGCCGGTGCCCCGTTCGATGCTGGAGGCCGCGGCCGGCGACTGACGGCCGTTGCGCGAGCCGGGCTACCGCTGCGCCTCGACGGCGCACCCGGACGGGACGGCCGGTGGCACCCGCACGCGCGGCTCCGGCGCCGTCGACGGCTGACCGGCGACCTGCCGGCGCGGGTCAGCCGGCGTGCCGGGGCGTCGCGTCCGGCTGCTGGTCCGGCGGGGCGGCCGACCCGGCGGCCAGCTCGGCGAGCGGCACGCAGCGCAGGGCGTCCGCCGCGCCGACGATGACCCGCAGTGCGGGGTGGTGGTCGTGCAGCAGCCGGCGACAGCGCCCGCACGGCGGCAGCACCTCCCGCCCCCGGTCCCCCACGACGACGATCGTCTCCAGCTCGGTGACGCCCTGGGTGGCGGCGGCGCCGACCGCGACGACCTCGGCGCACACGTCGCCGGTGGCGTGGCGGAGGTTCACCCCGCTGAAGATCCGCCCGTCGGTTGTCCGCGCGGCCGCCGCCACGGTGTGCCGGTCGCTGCGGCAGCGCAGCTTCGCGACCGCCGTGGCCGCCTGCACCAGCGCCCGGTCGGTGTCCCGCATCGTCATGCTCCCCGCCCCCGGTGGTCGACGTCGGCGGTCCACTCTAGGGCCTGCACGCCGATAACCCCGGGGCGCTGCGCGTCCGGCCTGCCTATCCTTGGCGGCGACATGCAGAGAGAAGCCGCCTCCGCCGCGCCCGACTCCGTACGCGAGCTGCACCGCCGCCTGAGCCCCCTGATGTTCCGTGACCAGCGCCGCCTCCAGCGGCGCCTGGAGGGTGTCCGGAAGCTGCGGGACCCGCAGCGGCGGGAGTCGGCGCTGGCCGAGATCGCCGAGGACGTGGCGCGGGCCGAGGCGCGGCTGGCGGGCCGGCGGGCGGCCGTACCGGCGATCACCTACCCGCCGGCGCTGCCGGTCAGCGAGCGCCGGGACGACATCGCGGCGGCGATCCGTGACCACCAGGTGGTGATCGTCGCGGGCGAGACCGGGTCCGGCAAGACGACCCAACTGCCCAAGATCTGCCTGGAGCTGGGGCGCGGGATCCACGGGCTGATCGGGCACACCCAGCCGCGCCGGCTCGCCGCGCGGACGGTGGCCGACCGGATCGCCGAGGAGCTGGGCACCGAGCTGGGCGACGTGGTCGGCTACAAGGTGCGCTTCACCGACCAGGTCAGCGAGCACAGCCTGGTCAAGCTGATGACCGACGGCATTCTGCTCGCCGAGCTGCAGACCGACCGGATGCTGCGGCAGTACGACACGATCATCGTCGACGAGGCGCACGAGCGCAGCCTCAACATCGACTTCATCCTCGGCTACCTGAAGCAGCTCCTTCCCCGGCGCCCCGACCTCAAGGTGATCATCACCTCGGCGACCATCGAGACCGACCGGTTCGCCCGGCACTTCGCCGACGCCGAGGGCAACCCCGCCCCGGTCGTCGAGGTGTCCGGCCGGACCTACCCGGTGGAGGTGCGGTACCGGCCGCTGGTCGAGGTGACCGAGGCGGAGGACGAGGACGAGGCGGACGAGGAGAACGTCCGCGACCAGATCCAGGCCATCGGCGACGCGGTCGAGGAACTCGCCGCCGAGGGGCCCGGCGACATCCTGGTCTTCCTCTCCGGCGAGCGGGAGATCCGGGACACCGCGGAAGCGCTCGGCAGGCTGGTGCAGAAGAAGCGGTCGCTGCTGGGCACCGAGATCCTCCCCCTGTACGCGCGCCTGAGCACCGCCGAGCAGCACCGCGTCTTCGCCCCGCACACCGGGCGCCGGGTCGTGCTCGCCACCAACGTCGCGGAGACCTCGCTGACGGTGCCGGGCATCAAGTACGTGGTGGACCCGGGCACCGCCCGTATCTCCCGCTACTCGCACCGGCTGAAGGTGCAGCGGCTGCCCATCGAGCCGGTCTCCCAGGCGTCGGCCAACCAGCGCAAGGGGCGCTGCGGGCGGACATCGGACGGCATCTGCGTCCGGCTCTACGACGAGCAGGACTTCCTGTCCCGCCCCGAGTTCACCGACCCGGAGATCCTGCGGACCAACCTGGCGTCGGTCATCCTCCAGATGACGGCGATCGGGCTCGGCGACATCGCCGCGTTCCCGTTCATCGACCCGCCGGACCGGCGCAACATCACCGATGGTGTGAACCTGCTGCACGAGCTGGGCGCCCTGGACCCGGCCGAGACCGACCCGGCGAAGCGGCTCACCGCGCTCGGCCGGCGGCTGGCCCAGCTGCCGGTGGACCCCCGGTTGGCCCGGATGGTGCTCGAGGGCGAGCGCAACGGGTGCGCCACCGAGGTGGTCGTGATCGCGGCGGCGCTGTCGATCCAGGACCCGCGTGAGCGCCCGGTCGAGAAGCAGGCCCAGGCCGACCAGGCCCACGCGCGGTTCGCGGACAAGGAGTCGGACTTCGTCGCGTACCTGAACCTGTGGCGGTACCTGCGCGAGCAGCAGCGCGACCTGTCGTCGAGCGCGTTCCGGCGGATGTGCAAGGCGGAGTACCTGAACTACCTGCGGGTCCGCGAGTGGCAGGACATCGTGAGCCAGCTGCGGCAGGTGCTGCGTACCCCGGAGAAGGAGCAGGGCCGGCGCGGGCCGGCGGAGGCCGCGCCCGACGGCGGCGGGCGGCGCCGGGCCGGCGCGGACCTGCCGGAGGAGATCGACACGCCGAAGGTGCACCAGTCCCTGCTGGCCGGGCTGCTGTCGCACGTCGGCCTGAAGGACCCGCAGAAGCACGAGTACCTGGGGGCGCGGGGGGCGAAGTTCGCCCTGTTCCCCGGGTCGGCGCTGTTCAAGAAGCCGCCGCGCTGGGTGATGGCCGCCGAACTGGTGGAGACCACCCGGCTCTGGGGCCGGGTGAACGGGCGGATCGAGCCGGAGTGGGTCGAGCCGCTCGCCCAGCACCTGGTGAAGCGCAGCTACAGCGAGCCGCACTGGGAGAAGAAGCAGGCCGCGGTGATGGCCTACGAGAGGGTGACCCTGTACGGGATTCCGATCGTCACCTCCCGCAAGGTCACCTTCGGCCGGATCGACCCGGCGCTGAGCCGGGAGCTGTTCATCCGGCACGCGCTGGTGGAGGGCGACTGGCAGACCCACCACCAGTTCTGGCGGGACAACCAGAAGCTGCTCGCGGAGATCGAGGAGCTGGAGAACCGGGCCCGGCGGCGGGACATCCTGGTCGACGACGAGACGATCTTCCAGTTCTACGACGAGCGGATCCCGGCCGACGTGGTCTCCGGGCGGCACTTCGACGCGTGGTGGAAGAAGGAGCGCCGGCAGCGGCCGGACCTGCTCACCTTCACCCGCGAGCTGCTGGTCAACGCCGGTCGGGGCGGGGTCGACGAGGCCGACTACCCGGACGAGTGGCGGGCCGACGGGGTGAGCCTGCCGCTCACGTACACGTTCGACCCGGGCACCCCGACCGACGGCGTGACCGTGGACATCCCGCTGCCGCTGCTCAACCAGGTGCCGGCGGAGAGCTTCGACTGGCAGGTCCCCGGCCTACGCGAGGACCTCGTCGTCGCGCTGATCCGCTCGCTGCCCAAGGCGATCCGGCGCAACTTCGTCCCGGTGCCGGACTACGCCCGCGCCGCCCTCGCGCAGCTGCCGGCCGGCGAGGAGCCGCTGCTGGACGCGCTGACCCGGCAGTTGCGTCGGATGACCGGGGTGACCGTGCCCCGGGACGCCTGGGACGTCGCGAAGCTGCCGCCGCACCTGCGGGTCACCTTCCGCGTGCTCGGCGACGACGACGCGCCGGTCGCCGAGGGCAAGGACCTGCCGGCCCTGCAACGCCAGCTCAAGGCGGAGGTACGCCAGGTGGTGGCGGCCGCCGCGCCGGACGTGGCGCGGACCGGGCTGACGGAGTGGAGCATCGGCACCCTCCCCCGCACGATCGAGCAGGTACGGGCCGGGTACGCGGTCACCGCGTACCCGGCGCTGGTGGACGAGGGCGCGACGGTCGGGGTGAAGGTGTTCGACTCCCCCGCCGAGCAGGAGGCGGCGCACTGGGCGGGCACCCGCCGGCTGCTCCGCCTGACCGTGCCCTCGCCGGCGAAGATCCTTCAGGGGCGCCTGTCCAACGAGGCGAAGCTGGCGCTGAGCCGCAACCCGCACGGCGGGGTGCAGGCGCTGATCGAGGACGCGGCCGGCGCGGCGATCGACAAGCTGATCGCCGACGCGGGCGGGCCCGCCTGGGACGCCGAGGGGTTCGCGGCGCTGCGCGAGACCGTGCGCGCGGGACTGGTGGACAGCGTCGTGGACGTCATGGACCGGGTCCGGAAGGTGCTCGCCGCCGCGTACGCGATCGAGCAGCGCCTGGGCGCGACCCGGAACCTCGCCGTGGTGGCCGCGCTGGCCGACATCCGGGCGCAGCTGACCGGGCTGGTGCACGCCGGCTTCGTCACCGAGACCGGGTACGCACGCCTGCCCGACCTGCTGCGCTACCTGACGGCGGTCGAGCGCCGGCTGGACCGGCTGCCCGGCAACCCGGCCCGCGACAAGCAGCAGCAGGACCGGATCACGACCGTGCAGAAGGAGTACGCCGACCTGCTCGCCGCGCTGCCGCCGACGAAGCGGCAGTCGACGGCCGTCCGGCAGATCCGCTGGATGATCGAGGAGCTGCGGGTGAACGTCTTCGCCCAGGCGCTCGGCACCCCGTACCCGGTCAGCGAGCAGCGCATCTACCGCGCCATGGACGACGCCGAGGGGCGGTAGGCGCGCCACCGCGTCGCGAGCGCACTCGGGCCTTCGGTCCGGGGGGGGGGTGAAAAATCGGCGATCGCAGGACGGCAGCAATCTTGACAGCCGGCAACAGCATTTGGGATCGTGACGGTCGACGATGCTTGGGGACGGGGTCGCATTCGGATTCCGGAACCGAGCCGCCAGACACAGAACGGGGGTGACACAAATGAAGATTGAGATTCGTCCCATCGAGGACGTCCGTCTGACGATCCGCTGTGGCGCGGAGTGCTGAGTTCAGCACGTGAAACCACGAGATACCGCGCAATCTGACGTACGCGCCGTATCACCAATCCGCCCTGCGGGGGACGGCTGGCGCCGATATCACATCGGCGCCAGCCGGGCCGGGCTATCGCAACACTTTCTCGGAGTGACCCCGCACGGTGGCCGTCTCAGGACTGGCATTACCGGAAGGGTCAATCCCAGTGCATTCCTCGATCGACCCCGCCCAGGCTGAGGGGGCGTCGCTCCTGGTCGTCGCCGAGGACGGCGCGGAATGGGTGCTGGGACGACCCGACCTACGCAGGTACGTGGCGGTGCCGAAACCGGGCGCTGTCTTCGTCCAGGCCCTCCAGGCCGGCTGCTCCCTCGACGACGCGACGGCGAGGGCGAGCACCGCCGCCGGAGCGCCCGTCGACGGCGTGGACTTCCTCTCCGGTCTCGCTCAGGCCGGCCTCCTCGATCCGCCCGGACAGCCGTCGCCACCGGACGATGCGCCCGTAGAGCGTCCCACGGGCGGCCGCCGGAGCCGCCAGATCCGTTGGATCGAGGGCGTGCGCCCAGAGGTCGCCCGGCGCCTGTTCGGTCCGGTGGCGTGGGGCGGCTACCTGAGCGCGGCGCTGCTCGTCGGGGTTCTTCTCGGCGCCCGACCCGACCTCCGGCCAACCTTCGAACACGCCTGGTTCCTCACCGATCCGGTGCTGTCGGTACTGGTCTTCATTCCGGTCGGGTTCGCCCTCGCGGCGGCGCATGAGGCGTGGCACTGGCTGGCTGGCCGGGCGATCGGGATCCCGGCCACGTTCCGGGTCAGTTACCGAGCCGCCTATCTCGTCTTCGAGACCGATTTGACGCAGTTGGTGGCGACCTCCCGGCGTCGGCGTTACGGCCCGTTCCTCGCCGGCATGGCATTCGATGTCACGGTGTTGGCATTGGCGCTCGTCGCCCGCCTCGGGCACCGCGAGGATCTCTGGAATCTTCCGGCCGTCTTCGACCGTTTCCTCGGCGCCGTGGTGCTCTTCGAGATCCTGGGCATCGCTTGGCAGTGCGGCGGAATATTCCTACGCAGCGACATGTACGCGGTGCTGGCAAATGCGCTTCGTTGCCACAACCTCTATCGAGCGACCTGGCTGGTAAACAAGGCGCGGTTGTGGGGACTCGACGCACGGGAGCAAACGGAACTCGAGAACATCAGTCCGCACGACCGTTCGGTCGCGCGCTGGTTTGGCCTGGTGTATCTGGCAGGAATGATCGCGGTGTTCTGGTTGCTGCTGACATTTCAGCTGCGCTTTCTTCTCGCCATGGGAACGTGGGTCGTCCACAACCTCCTGACTTTTACTCTGACGGACCTCGTGTTCTGGGAATCCGTGGCCGTCGTCGCCTACCTGATCGTGATGTTCGGTGGTCCCCCCGCGCTCGCGGTGCGGGAACGTCGACTGCGGCGTGCCGGGAGGTTGCGGTGAGCGAGCGGGGTAGGCGGTGGCTCTGGCGGTGCGGCCTCGGACTGACGCTCTGCGCGACGCTGGCCGCGCTGCTGGTCGGCCCTTGGCGGACGCTGGTCGGGACGGTGGCCGGATCACCGCCCGGAGACGCCCTCCATTCGTGTCCTGCGGGCACGACGTTTCCGATCATGGACAGCCCGCATGTCTCCCAGTCCGAGATGGAGCAGGTGCGCTACAACTCACAGCCGCCCACCTCCGGCCCACATTTCGCCTTCAGTCTCGCCCCCGGGCGGTACACGGTCGCCGTGCCCGAGGGCCTCGCCGTGCACGCCATGGAGCACGGGCACGTCATCATCCTGTACGCCGAGACCACGCCGGAGTCCACGATCGCCGACCTGGAACGGGTCGCCAAACGACATGCCGACAAGGTGGTCCTCGCGCCGTCCGAGAAGCTCTCGGACGGAATCGCGATGACCGCATGGGGTTGTCTTGAAACCCTGAGCGGGTACGACGAGTCCGCTGTGGAGCGGTTCGTCGTCACGCTCGGCGGGCGGTACGACCATGGTTGGCGTCGTTAGCCCCGGTCGTGACGCAGCCGCCGGGGGCGGCCAGGGCTAGAGCGGCTCCACGCCGGGGGGCAGTTCGCGGCCGGCGACCGCGCGCTGGACGTAGTCGAGCAGGATCCGGCGGAGTTCGCGGCCGGCGTGGGTGGGGACCACGTCGCGGCGGCGGGCCACGGCGATCGTGCGGCGGACGCCGGGCGGGGCGAGGCGGGTGACGTGGACGCCGGGCCGGCGGGCGACGACGCTGCCGGGCACGAGGGCGGCGCCGAGCCCCGCCTCGACGAAGCTCAGCACAGCGTCCAACTCGCCGCCGTCGACCGAGACCCGGGGCTCGAAGCCGGCGTCCCGGCAGGCCTGGAGGGTGGCATCGCGCAGGTCGTAGCCCTCACGGAACATCACCAGCGGCTGGTCGCGCAGGTCGGTGACGCGGACCTCGCCGGCGGGCGAGGCGCCGGGCAGCGGGTCGACGCTGGCGACGACCAGGCTCTCGGTCAGGATCGCGTCGGTGCGCAGCCCCGGATCGGCGCCCGCGGCGGGCGCGATGATCAGCGCGAGGTCGAGGTCGCCCCGCAGCAGGTCGCGCACCAGGTCCTGCGAGCCGCCCTCCTCGACGCGCAGGTCGACGGTGGGGTGGGCGTCACGGAAGCGGCGCAGCACCGGCGGGGCCAGCGAGGTGGCCAGGCTGGGGGTGGTGCCGAGGCGGACGCGACCGCGCCGCAGGCCCACCAGCTCCTGCACCTCGCGGGTCGCCGTGTCCACGTCGGCGAGGATCCGTTTGGCCAGCGGCAGCAGCACCTCCCCCGCCGTGGTGAGCCCGATCTTGCCCCTTACCCGTTCGAAGAGCGGCGCCCCCAGGTCGGCCTCCAGAGCGTGAATTTGCTTACTCAGTGAGGGTTGCGTGATGCCGACCATGTCGGCCGCCTGGGTGAAATGTCGTAGTTCTGCGACCGCGACGAAGTACCGGAGCTGATGGAGCTGCATCTTCATAGCTTACGGCTATCAAAACTGCGGGTTCGATGCATTGGACGCCTGATCAATCGGCTCTTAGCGTCGGTCGTGTGGTAGTCACGAGAACGCGGTCGCCCATCCGTTCCAACGTCGGCCTCAAGGCCGTCATGGCGGTGACGGGCATCCTCCTGGTGCTGTTCCTGATCTTGCACATGCTCGGCAACCTGAAGGTGTTCACGGGGGAGACCTCGTTCGACCACTACGCGCACTGGCTGCGCGACATCGGCAAGCCGCTGCTGCCGGGCGTCTGGTTCCTCTGGATCCAGCGCGGCGTGCTGACCGTCGCCGTCGTGGCGCACATCGCCGCCGCCACCGCGCTGGCCCGGCGCTCCCGCGCCGCTCGCCCCGTCCGGTACGCGCACCGCCCGAAGGTCCAGGGCAGCTACGCGGCCCGCACCATGCGCTGGGGCGGGGTGATCATCCTGCTCTTCGTGATCTACCACCTGCTCGACCTGACCACCGGTCACCTGAACCCGGTCGGCGACCCGACCAAGCCGTACGCCAACGTCGTCGCCGACTTCGCGCCGGAGCGCTGGTACGTCACGCTCTTCTACACCCTGGCGATCGTCGCGCTGGGCTTCCACCTGCGGCACGGGGCGTTCAGCGCGTTCCGCAGCCTGGGGCAGCAGACACCGAAGGGTGAGCAGCGGGCGCGTACTGCCGCCCTGGTCTTCGCCGTCACGCTCTGCGCCGGCTTCCTCGTGGTCCCGTTCGCCGTACTCACCGGATTGGTGTCCTGACCATGGATCTCTACACCCAGGGCGACCCGATCGCCGACGCCAAGGCTCCCGAGGGCCCGATCGAGACCCGCTGGGAACGCCGCCGCTTCGAGGCGAAGCTGGTCAACCCGGCCAACCGCCGGAAGATGACGGTGATCGTGGTCGGCACCGGCCTGGCCGGCGGCTCGGCCGCGGCCACCCTGGCCGAGCAGGGCTACCGGGTCAGGTCGTACTGCTACCAGGACAGCCCGCGCCGCGCGCACTCGATCGCCGCACAGGGCGGCATCAACGCCGCCAAGAACTACCGCAACGACGGCGACTCGGTGCACCGGCTCTTTTACGACACCGTCAAGGGCGGCGACTTCCGCTCCCGCGAGTCGAACGTGCACCGGCTGGCCGAGGTCTCGGTCAACATCATCGACCAGTGCGTCGCCCAGGGCGTCCCGTTCGCCCGCGAGTACGGCGGCCTGCTCGACACCCGCTCCTTCGGCGGCGCCCAGGTGCAGCGCACCTTCTACGCCCGGGGCCAGACGGGCCAGCAGCTGCTGCTCGGCGCGTACCAGGCGCTGGAGCGGCAGATCGGCCTCGGCAACGTGGAGATGAACGCCCGGCACGAGATGCTGGAGCTGATCATCGTCGACGGCCGGGCCCGGGGCATCGTCGTGCGGGACCTGGTCACCGGCGAGATCACCACGGAGTTCGCCGACGCGGTCGTGCTCGCCTCCGGCGGGTACGGCAACGTCTTCTACCTCTCCACCAACGCCAAGGGCTGCAACGTCACGGCCACCTGGCGGGCGCACCGCAAGGGCGCCTACTTCGCCAACCCCTGCTACACGCAGATCCACCCGACCTGCATCCCGGTCTCCGGCGACCACCAGTCGAAGCTGACCCTGATGAGCGAGTCGCTGCGCAACGACGGCCGGGTGTGGGTGCCGAAGGCCAAGGGCGACAACCGCGACCCTCGGGAGATCCCGGAGGACGAGCGGGACTACTACCTGGAGCGGATCTACCCCTCCTTCGGCAACCTGGTGCCCCGGGACATCGCCTCCCGAGCCGCGAAGAACGTCTGCGACGAGGGCCGCGGCGTCGGCCCGGGCGGCCTCGGCGTGTACCTGGACTTCGCGGACGCGATCGCGCGGCTCGGCCGCAAGGCGATCGAGGCGAAGTACGGCAACCTCTTCGAGATGTACGAGCGGATCACCGGCGAGGACCCGTACGAGGTCCCGATGCGGATCTACCCCGCCGTGCACTACACGATGGGCGGCCTGTGGGTCGACTACGACCTCCAGTCGAGCATCCCCGGCCTGTTCGTGATCGGCGAGGCGAACTTCTCCGACCACGGCGCGAACCGGCTCGGCGCGTCCGCGCTCATGCAGGGCCTCGCCGACGGCTACTTCGTCCTCCCGAACACCATCGCCAACTACCTGGCGGCGGGGCCGTTCGAGAAGGTCGAGGCGAGCCACCCGGCGGCGGTCGAGGCGCGGCGCGACGTCGAGGACCGCATCCAGCGGCTGCTGGCGGTGAACGGCGACCGCACGGTCGACTCGTTCCACCGCGAGCTGGGCCAGATCATGTGGGAACACTGCGGCATGGAGCGCTCCGAGGCCGGCCTGCGCAAGGCGATCGACGAGATCCGGGCGCTGCGCGAGCAGTTCTGGCAGCGGGTGCGGATCATCGGTGACGCCGACGGGCTCAACCAGTCGCTGGAGAAGGCCGGCCGGGTGGCCGACTTCTTCGAGCTGGCCGAGCTGATGTGCATCGACGCCCTGCACCGCGAGGAGTCCTGCGGCGGTCACTTCCGGGCCGAGCACCAGACCCCCGACGGCGAGGCCCAGCGCGACGACGAGCGGTTCGCGTACGTGGCGGCCTGGGAGTACGGCGCCGAGCAGCCCGTACTGCACAAGGAAGACCTGAAGTTCGAATACGTCCACCCCACGCAGCGGAGCTACAAGTGAACCTGACCCTGCGCATCTGGCGCCAGAAGGGCCCTGAGGACAAGGGTCGGATGGTGACCTACCAGGTCGACGACGTGTCCCCGGACATGTCGTTCCTGGAGATGCTCGACGTGCTCAACGAGCGGCTGATCCTCGCCGGCGAGGAGCCGGTGGCGTTCGACCACGACTGCCGCGAGGGCATCTGCGGCATGTGCGGCCTGATGATCAACGGCAACGCGCACGGCCCGCAGCGCGGCACCACCGCCTGCCAGCTGCACATGCGGCAGTTCAAGGACGGCGACACGATCGACATCGAACCGTGGCGGGCCCGGGCCTTCCCGGTCATCAAGGACCTGGTGGTCGACCGCAACGCGTTCGACAAGATCATCGCGGCGGGTGGCTTCATCACCGCCCCGACCGGCAGCGCCCCGGAGGCGCACTCGGTCCCGGTCGCCAAGGCCAACGCGGACGCCGCCTTCGAGTCGGCCGCCTGCATCGGCTGCGGCGCCTGCGTGGCGGCCTGTCCGAACGGCTCCGGCATGCTCTTCACCGCCGCCAAGGTCACCCAGCTCTCGCTGCTGCCGCAGGGCCAGCCGGAGCGCTACACGCGGGTGATCGGCATGGTGGACGCGCACGACGAGGCCGGCTTCGGCGGCTGCACCAACGCCGGTGAATGCACCGTGGTCTGCCCGAAGGGCATCCCGCTGAACACCATCGGCCGGCTGAACCGCGACTACCTCGCGGCAACCGCCAAGCGGGGCGACAACACCCCCGGCTCCTGAGGCGAACGCCGCCGGCGGCGTCCCCCTCCGTACCGCGCGAAAGAGTGGCTGCCCGAGGTCGGGCGGCCACTCTTTCGCGGTATCTGCGCGGAGAGCGGTCGGGTGTGGCCGCGGCCGGTTCAAGGGACGCTGCACGGGTAGCACCTCTCGGAGGACGCCGAGAGGGGACATCCGGACATGAAGGCACTGACCTGGCAGGGCAAACGCGACGTACGGGTCGAGGAGGTGCCCGACCCCCGGATCGAGGAGCCGACCGACGCGATCGTCCGGATCACCTCGACCGCGATCTGCGGCTCGGACCTGCACCTCTACGAGGTGCTCGGGCCGTACCTGAAGCCGGGCGACGTCCTCGGTCACGAGCCGATGGGCGTCGTCGAGGAGGTCGGCCCCGGTGTGACCCGGCTCCAGCCCGGAGACCGGGTGGTCGTGCCGTTCAACATCTCCTGCGGCTCCTGCTGGATGTGCGAACGCCAGCTCTACGCGCAGTGCGAGACCACCCAGGTGACGGCCGAGGGCAAGGGCGCGGCGCTGTTCGGCTACACCACGCTCTACGGCTCCGTGCCCGGCGGGCAGGCGGAGTACCTGCGCGTGCCGCACGCCCAGTTCGGCCCGGTCAAGGTCCCGGAGAGCGGCCCCGACGAGCGGTGGCTCTACCTCTCCGACATCCTCCCCACCGCCTGGCAGGCCGTGAAGTACGCGGACACCCCGCCCGGCGGGACCCTCGCGGTCTTCGGGCTCGGCCCGGTGGGCCAGTTCTGCGCCCGGATCGGCCGGCACCTCGGCGCGGGTCGGGTGATCGGCCTCGACCTGGTACCCGAGCGCCTCGAAATGGCCCGCCGGCACGGCGTCGAGGTGCTCGACGTCAGCGAACTCGACGACGTGCCGGGGGCGCTGATCGAGCTCGTCGACGGGCGCGGGCCGGACGCGGTGATCGACGCGGTGGGCATGGAGGCGCACGGCGCACCGCTGGGCAGGATCGCCCAGACCGCCGCCGGCCTGCTGCCGGACAAGCTGGCCCAACCGATGATCGACAAGTTCGGCGTGGACCGGCTGGTCGTGCTCAAGGCCGCGCTGAAGGCCGTCCGGCGCGGCGGCACCGTCTCGATCTCCGGGGTGTACGGCGGTGAGGTCGACCCGCTGCCGCTGATGGAGATGTTCGACCGGGGCGTCCAACTGCGGATGGGGCAGTGCCACGTCCGCCGGTGGACCGACGAGATCATCCCGCTGCTCTCCGGCGACGACGACCCGCTCGGCGTCGAGGACCTGCGGACCCACCGGCTGCCGCTGGCGGACGCGCCGCGCGCGTACGAGATGTTCCAGAAGAAGGAGGACGGCTGCGTCAAGGTCGTGCTCGCGCCGTGAGCCGTACGGTGGTCGTCACGGGCGCGACCAGCGGAATCGGCCGCGCGGCCGCCCGGGAGTTCGCCGGCCGCGGGGACCGTCTGGTCCTCGCGGCCCGCTCCGCGCAGGCCCTCGAGGAGGTACGCGCCGAGTGCGCCGCCGCCGGAGCCCGGGCGCTGACGGTGGCGACCGACGTCGCCGAGCCGGACGCCCCGGCGGCGCTCGCCGAGGCGGCCGTCGCCGAGTTCGGCGGGATCGACGTGTGGGCGCACACGGCGGCGGTGATGTCGTACGGGCGCTTCGAGGAGACGCCGGAACGTGTCTTCGAGCAGACGATCCGCACCGACCTGATCGCCGCGGCCACGGTGGCCCGGGTGGCGCTGCGGCACTTCCGGGAGGCCGGCGGCGGGACGCTGATCCTCACCGGATCGGTGCTCGGTCACATCACCGCTCCCTACCTGAGCGGCTACGTGGCGAGCAAGTGGGGCCTGCAGGGACTCGCCCGGGTCCTCCAGCAGGAGACCCGGGAGACGCCGGGCGTGCACGTCTGCATCGTCACCCCGGGCAGCGTGGACACCCCGGTCTACCAGCGGGCGGCCAACTACCTGGGCCGACTCGGACGCCCGCCGCTGCCGGTCACCACTCCGGAACGGGTCGCCCGGGCCATGGTCGACTGCGCCGACCGCCCCCGGCGGGAGGTGTCGGTGGGCCGGGCCAACACCGTCATGCGCTTCGGCTTCACCGTGCTGCCCGGCGTTTACGACGCCCTGGTCGGGCCCCTGATGCGGGTGGCGGCGCTGACCGACCGGCCGGTGGAACCGCACGACGGCGTGGTGTTCACCCCCGCCCCGGGAAGCGAGCGCCTCCGCGGCGGCTGGTTTCCCGACCTGGGGCGGATAACCCGCGCCCTCACCCGCCACCTGCCCTGATGCCGCGGGGTAAGGAAGGGCCCCTTCTTAACGCCTGAGGTAGAGCAGGGGTCCCCTCTTAACACCCCGGGCTACCGTGTACGTCGGAACACGGCGGAGGGACGGCGATGGCGGCACCAGCACAGCACGGGGTTCGGGACCGGTCGCTCGGGCGGCGGGTGAGCGGAGCGGTCGGGCTTGCCGCTCTGGCCGGCCTCGCCTGGGTCGCGCGGGACATCCCGATGGCGCTCGGCGGCCGGCTGACCGGCGCCCGGGCCGAACGGGCGGTGCGCTCACCCCAATACCGTGAGGGCGCCTTCCGCAACCCGGCGAGCAGCCGCTCGATGGCCGGCGCCCCGGACCGCAACCTGGTCCGGGAGCTGATCTTCGGCAAGCAGAAGCGCCACCCGACGGCAGCCGTGCCGCTGCTGCGGCCCGCCGACCCGCCCGCCGGTGACACCACCCGGGAGCTCAACGTCGTCTGGTACGGCCACGCGTCCGCCCTGATCGAGATCGAGGGGCGGCGGGTGCTGCTCGATCCGGTGTGGAGCGACCGCTGCTCCCCGTCCACCCTGGTCGGGCCACGGCGGCTGCACCAGCCCCCGGTGCGCCTCGACGAACTGCCCCCGCTCGACGCGATCCTGATCTCCCACGACCACTACGACCACCTCGACCTCGCCACCGTGCGCGAGCTGACCGCACGTCAGGACGCGCCGTTCGTGGTGCCGCTCGGCGTCGGCGCCCACCTCGACCGGTGGGGTGTGCCGGCCGACCGCGTCGTCGAACTGGACTGGTCGGACAGCCACCGGATCGGGAGCCTGACCCTGACCGCCGCCCCCGCCCAGCACTTCTCCGGTCGGGGGCTGCGCCGCGACGGCACGCTCTGGAGTTCGTGGGTGGTCGCCGGCGCGCACCGCAGCCTCTTCTACACCGGCGACTCCGGCTACTTCGACGGGTACGCGGCGATCGGAGCAGCGTACGGGCCGTTCGACGTGACGCTGATGCAGATCGGCGCGTACGACCGTGCCTGGCCGAGCATCCACATGTTCCCGGAGGAGGCGGTCACCGCCCACCTGGACCTGCGGGGCGGGCTGCTGATCCCGGTGCACTGGGCGACGTTCAACCTGGCGCTGCACGACTGGTCGGAGCCGGTGGACCGGCTCTGGGCCGAGACGAAGGCCCGGGACGTACGGCTGGCGGTGCCCCGGCCGGGCGAGCGCGTGGTCGTCGACGACCCGCCGCCGGTCGACGGTTGGTGGCAGGCGGTCGCCTGACGCGGGGTGTTAACAGGGGGCCCTTCCGCTACCGCAGGCGTTAAGAAGGGGCCCTTCCTCTACCGGAGGCGTTAAGAAGGGGCCCTTCCTTGCACCTCACAGGACGAAGGCGTCGGTCCAGAGGGCGCCGGAGCGGCCGGAGAGCGAGTCCAGCATCGCCACCGCCTGGCCGTCGGTGAGCTGCGCGACGAAGTCGATGATCGCCCGGCCGCGCGCCTTGGCGAGCCGGTCCGCCGTCCGTGGGTGCAGCTCCGCCTCGGCCAGCTCGACCAAGTCGTGCAGGCGGCGCGGCAGCCGTGACTCCTCCTCCGGGTCGAGCAGCCAGTCGAGCAGCGCCTCGACCAGGGTGGCGAGCAGCCGTGCCTGGCCGCGCTGGTGCAGTGCCAGGTCGGGCCGGGCCAGCACGAACCGGTGGTGCACGAACTTGAGCACCTGCACCTCGTGCCACTGTGCCGGGGCGAGCAGCACGTGCCCGGACCGCACCGACGGCGCCTCCACCACCCGGATGGCGTCGACCAGGCGCGTCGTCCAGCGGGCGGAGAAGCGGGCCACGTACTGCTCGGCTTCGATCGACCCGTCGAACGGCACCGCCAGCAGCCCGTCCACCAGTTCCTCGCGGACGTGCTCGACGGCGGCGGCGAACGCGTCGTCGTCGGTGATCCAGGCGTCCTTGCGGTGCAGGTGGCGGCGCAGCCGCTCGATCGCCGAGCCGGGCCGGCGGGCGGCGGTGGCCAGGGCCGGTTCGGTGATCGCCCGCAGGCTCCCGCCCTCCCGCTGCCACGCGGTCAGCTCGGCGGCGACCGCGCCCTGCTGGAGCACCCCCACCCGGTAGAAGTCCTCCACGTCGTGGATCGCGTACGCGATGTCGTCGGCCGTGTCCATCACCGACGCCTCGACGGTCTGCTGCCAGTCCGCGATCCGCCCGGCGAACGGCTCCCGCGCCTGGCGCAGGTCGTCGACCTCGGTGCGGTACGCCCCGAACTTCGTCGACCCGCTGCCCGGGTCGTCCGGCGGCGCCGCGGCACCACGCGGCGCCGGCTCCAGCAGCCGCGGGTGCGGATCCGGGTGGTCCAGGCGGGTCCACGGGTACTTGAGCATCGCCGCCCGGACCGCCGCCGTCAGGTCCAGCCCGGTCGTCGCGGCGCCGCGGATCTCGGTGGAGGTGACGATCCGGTACGACTGCGCGTTGCCCTCGAACCCGTCGGCGAGCCCGAGCCGCTGGCGGGCCAGCCGGTCCAGCACCCGCTCCCCGAGGTGCCCGAAGGGCGGGTGCCCGAGGTCGTGGGCGAGCGCGGCGGCCTCCACCACGTCCGCGTCGCAGCCACCGAGCTTCTCCAGCAGGTCCCGGTACCGGTCGTCGGCGGTGAGCCGTTCGGCGATCGCCCGGGCCACCTGCGCCACCTTGAGGCTGTGGGTGAGCCGGTTGTGCACCAGCAGGCCGGAGCCGCCGGGGCTGACGACCTGGGTCACCCCGTTGAGGCGGGCGAAGAAGGGCGAGCCGACGATGCGGTCCCGGTCGGCCCGGAACGGGCTGGCCGCCAGGTCGCCCAGCGCTCGCGCGCTGCCGCCGAAGAGGCGCCGCGCCCGGGGTTCCGCAGGTGGTTCCATGATCGCCACGCTAGCGCGGCAGAATGCACGGCGGAAACCACTCCCGAAGGCGGATCGAGATCGTGACCCTCACTGTTCATCAGCGGATCGCCGAGGAACTCGGCGTCGCCGAGCGCCAGGTACGCGCGGCCGTGGAGCTGCTCGACGGCGGCGCGACCGTGCCGTTCATCGCCCGCTACCGCAAGGAGGCCACCGGCCTGCTCGACGACACGCAGCTGCGCACCCTGGAGGAGCGGCTGCGGTACCTGCGCGAGCTCGACGAGCGGCGGGCCGCCGTGCTGGAGTCGATCCGCAGCCAGGGCAAGCTCGACGAGGCTCTGGAAGCGCAGATCATGGCAGCGGACTCGAAGTCCCGGCTGGAGGACATCTATCTGCCGTACAAGCCGAAGCGGCGGACCCGCGCGCAGGTCGCCCGCGAGGCCGGCCTGGAGCCGCTCGCCGACGCGCTGCTCGGCGACCCGACGCGGGATCCGCGGGAGACGGCCGCCGGGTTCGTCGACGCGGAGAAGGGGGTGGCCGACGCCGCCGCCGCGCTGGACGGCGCGCGCGCCATCCTGATCGAGCGGTTCGCCGAGGACGCCGACCTCATCGGCACGCTGCGGGAGCAGATGTGGTCGCGGGGCCGGCTCGTGTCCCGGGTACGCGAGGGCCAGGAGACCGCCGGTGCCAAGTTCGCCGACTACTTCGACTTCGCCGAGCCGTACCCGAAGCTGCCCTCGCACCGCATCCTCGCCATGTTCCGGGGCGAGAAGGAGGGCGTGCTGGACCTGACGATGGATCCGGAGCCGGAGGGTGACTCCGACGCGGTGGCCACCGGCCCGACCCGGTACGAGGCGGCCGTCGCCGGTCGTTTCGGGGTCAGCGACCAGGGGCGCCCGGCCGACCGGTGGCTGGCCGACACGGTACGTTGGGCCTGGCGTACGCGGATCCTCATCCACCTCGGCGCGGACCTGCGGATGCGGCTGTGGCAGGCCGCCGAGGAGGAGGCCGTCCGCGTCTTCGCCACCAACCTGCGCGACCTGCTGCTGGCGGCGCCGGCCGGGGCCCGCCCGACCATGGGTCTGGACCCGGGCCTGCGGACCGGCGTGAAGGTCGCCGTCGTCGACGCCACCGGGAAGGTGGTCGCCACCGACACCATCTACCCGCACGAGCCGCGCCGGCAGTGGGACGCCTCCGTCGAGACCCTGGCGAGGCTGGCCGCCGCGCACCGGGTGGAACTCGTGGCGATCGGCAACGGCACCGCGAGCCGGGAGACCGACAAGCTCGCCGGTGACGTGATCAAACGTCACCCGCAGCTCAACCTCACGAAGATCGTCGTCTCCGAGGCCGGCGCGTCGGTCTACTCGGCGTCCGCGTACGCCGCCCAGGAGCTGCCGGGGCTGGACGTGTCCCTGCGCGGCGCGGTCTCCATCGCCCGCCGCCTCCAGGACCCGCTCGCCGAGCTGGTCAAGATCGACCCACGGTCGATCGGCGTCGGGCAGTACCAGCACGATCTGTCCGAGGTGAAGCTGTCGCGGTCGCTCGACGCGGTCGTCGAGGACTGCGTCAACGCCGTCGGCGTCGACGTGAACACCGCCTCCGCGCCGCTGCTGACCCGGGTCTCCGGTATCGGCGCCGGCCTGGCGGAGAACATCGTGCTGCACCGGGACGCCAACGGGCCGTTCCGCACCCGGGCCGAGCTGAAGAAGGTGGCCCGACTCGGACCGAAGGCGTTCGAGCAGTGCGCGGGCTTCCTGCGCATCCCGGGCGGCGACGACCCGCTCGATGAGTCCAGTGTGCACCCGGAGGCGTACCCGGTGGTGCGGCGGATCCTCACCGCCACCGGCCAGGACCTGCGATCGATCATCGGGAAGAGTGCCATCCTGCGGGGGCTGCGGGCCACCGACTTCGTCGACGACACGTTCGGCCTGCCGACCGTCACCGACATCCTCGGCGAGCTGGAGAAGCCGGGCCGCGACCCCCGGCCGGAGTTCCGCACCGCCTCCTTCGTCGAGGGCATCGAGACGATCGCCGACCTGACGCCGGGCATGGTCCTGGAGGGCGTGGTCACCAACGTGGCGGCGTTCGGCGCGTTCGTTGACGTCGGGGTGCACCAGGACGGCCTGGTGCACGTGTCGGCGATGTCCCGCACCTTCGTCAAGGACCCGCACGAGGTGGTCAAGTCCGGCGACGTCGTCAAGGTGAAGGTGCTCGACGTCGACGTACCCCGCAAGCGCATCTCGCTGACCCTGCGCCTCGACGACGACGCCGAGGCCGGCCGCGGCGCGGACGGCGGTCGCCGCGAGCGCGGCGGCCCGCGGGGCGAGCAGGGCGGCCCGCGCGGAGACCGGAGCGCCGGACGCGGCCAGGGCGGGTCCGGCGGGCGCGGTGCCCAGGGCGGGTCCGGCGGGCGCGGCGGCCAGGGTGGCCAGGGTGGCCGTGGCGGACAGCCGCGGCAGGGTCGGGGCAGCGCGACGCCGCCGCCGGCCAACAGCGCGATGGCCGACGCGCTGCGCCGGGCCGGTCTGGCGTGACCGATACGCGGAGGCATCTCTCGCCGCTGTGGAGCTGACGTCGCGGACGGATCGGGTCCCTGCGACCCCCGGCACCCACCACGGGCATCGGGGGTCGTGGTCAGATCGAACGGCGCGCGATGCGGGGTCGCTTCGGTGGCCGGAGGTGCTGCTCCTTGTGCTGCCGGACCATCTCGTCCCACACCTCCTGAGGGAAGTCGGGGTCCGGCGGTATCCACTTGTGCGAGTTGTCGGAGTAGTGAAACTTCTCGTCACCGGGCTTGATCACGCTCATGGCAGCCACCCGAGGAACCGGTGGTGGAGCGCGCCAGCGGAAGTCCAGCCCATGTCCTGCGTGGCGGACACCAGATGCGAGGCCATGTAGATCGAGAGGGATACCGGAGCGCGGTCGTACTCGGCCAGTAGCTCACGGCGGCGTGTGGGACAGGGCCAGGGTGATCCACACCCTGCGCACGTCCATACAGGCAGAACAGGTCCGTGATCCGTCATCGGCCCATCGCATCACGGTGGGTTGCATGAGGGCAACCCCCAGATGCGTTGCCTAACCCGGTATGGCCTGGTGCACCCCCCTGGGGCCATACCGTCAGGAGTGTGGAGTTGCTTGGGCTGGATGAGATCCGCGATTTGCTCGGCGGGATCAGCAAGCAGCGCGCCACGATCATCGTGGGCCGCAAGGGATTCCCCGACCCCATCGCCACCTTGAAGATGGGCCGCGTCTGGGATGGCAAGGCCGTCCGGGCCTGGATCGCCAAGAATCGCCCCAGCCCGATAGATGAGGACTGACGACCAGAACGCAGAGCGCCCCCGGCGCGAGGGAGACCCACACCGGGGGGCGGCTCGATCAACTCACCAGCGGCCGTACGAACTGGCCCCCGTCTTGTCGACGATCGGGGCCGAGGCCGCGTATGTCTTGACCGACTGGGCGGCGCTCCGCGCGTCGCTCTTGTTCCAGTAGGTCTCCGACGTGGCCAAGGTGCGGCCGTTGCTTGCGACGATCTTCCAGTAGTACTGGCCGCCGTTGGCGTTGTGGATCTCGAACTGCACGGGAGTGCACTCCTTCGGGAGGCGCCTGCCGACACCGGCAGCGCGCACGGCGATCCCGAGATCTCCACCCGCCACGCGTCACGTAGTTACCGATCTGACATAGCAGACCGGCGCGTTCCGTTGTAGTGTCACAGCGCAGCCCGCCAAAGTTGCACTGAGACCCCCGCGTGAACGGATGAGTCGACCTTCGGCCCGTCTGGAGCCGGGGGTCTCACTCGTTCTCGGGGAGTAACGGTAAGTGGTCGTGAGGCCGCACGCAAGTTGCCCATACATGAATGCCTTTCGGCGTGTCGCGGCCTACCACTCGTGCCGCTGACGACTGTGGACCCCAACATCTTGGGGTGTCGGTTCTGTCGGACCCGTGAGGTATGATCCCGCCCTTTGTCGTCCAACGGGGACGGAGATTAAGCCGGGGTGACCCTCTGTTACTACACCGGACTACCGAAATGTCCGTCGACTGCTCATGGAGCACGCCGGAACCAGGACCCGAGGCGGAACAACTCCCCGAGTGCCTTGAGCACGGCCGGCAGGCGCTCCGGCGGGATCTTGAACAGCGCAACTACGGCGACGATTAGCCTCGGCACGGCGTAGACGATGGCGAGAAGTACCAGCGCCCAAGGCCCCGCGGCTAGAACAGGCTCAATGATCGAGAGCCCCACGATTTCTGCCCCTAACTCTGATCGAGCAGGGCACGCAGGGCTCAGCTCGATCAGTCCGTATGACTGATGAAGCCGAGTTCCTGCGCCGATTGAGCAAGATCTCAGGGTGGAGCGGATCTAGCCTTTCCATCACCTGTGCTGACCGGATCTCCACCGCCGTCAATCGGCAACGCAGTAGAGAAGTGCAAGTTCCAGATAAAGTAGTGCCCCCTCAAGGGCGATCTACAGTGTACCCGTCCCGCGCGACACGTGGCCAGTTGACACGGTGCCAGCGCGAAGGGCTCCCACGTGACCCAGAGACGCGAACGCGGCACGGTGGCACGTGGGTACCAACCGAACCGCGTCACGGGCCTTGCAGGCGACCGTCGTCCTGCGCGTCACGGACCCGCCGGGGCAACCGGTCCTCATCGTCCGCACCGGGCATCGGCGCATCCTTCGGCCGGTCGTGTTCCTCGTCTTCCACGACCTGGTCCTCAAGCACGAGTGGCGCATCTTGGGGCAGCCCGTCGTCAAGCACGATCGCGGCAGCCGCGCAGGCCGGCGGTCACCCGCGCGCCGAGCCAACGGCTGAAGGGGCGTGACCCTGGCGTCCATGTCGACCTTGGCCGTGGCCCTGCCGTGGAGCTGGACAGTCGCCGGGGCACGGCGTCGGGGCGTACCGTCGGGGCGTGGGTGCGGAGGACGGCCTGGACTGGCGGGAGCGGCGGCAGCGGGCGGTGGCGGCGCACGCGGCGGCCGACGAGCGCCGGCGGGCGGCCGAGGCCGCGGAGGCGGCGGAGTTGGTCGCCTGGTTCGTCGCCGAGGCCCGGCGGCGCGGGCTGCCGGCCGAGCGCCTGACGGCGCGGTCGTACGACGGTCGCGGCCGTTACCGGACGCGGCTGCGCGGCTGGTACGTGGACCGGGCGCGCACGCGGGCGGTCGACGTCGACGGCCGGTTCCACCTGCTGACGGTGCCGGGCGGCCTGCGTGCCCGGCTGTTCGGGGCGAACCCGCAGCCCGGCCCGGCGCCCCTGGTGATCGGCGTGGGCGGGCGCGACGGGGAGTCCGTGCCGCTCCGGGTGCTGCTCAGCCGGCGACTCGACGACGCCGCGCCAGGTGCCACCAGGTCTGCTGCACCGCCAACGTGAACAGGCCGGCGAGCACGATCGCGCACAGGTTGATCAGCAGCTGGAGCGCGGAGCCGGCCGCCTCGTGCCACACCCCGTACGCCGTGGCGACCGCGACGTTCGCGGCGGCCGGCACGGTGGTCACCGAGATCAGCACCCCGACCAGGCTGCCGGACTTCTTCGAGGTGAGCGAGAGCATGCCGGCCACGCCGGCGAGCAGGCCCACCACCCAGGAGAGCGCGTCGGGCCGCCAGATGAAGTCGGTCAGCGGGCGCTCGGCGAGGAGCATCTCGCGGCTCACCAGGTCGGCCGCGGTCAACGCCCAGGTGCTGACCACCGTGACGGCCATCGCCGCCAGGAACCCCACGACGAGGGCCTGCACGGACCGCACGACGACCCGCCCCTTGCGGCGCAGCAGCGCGACGCAGAGCGCGGCGAGCGGACCGAACTCGGGGCCGACGACCATCGCGCCCACGATGAGGATCGGCTGGTCGAGAAGGACGCCGATGCCGGCGATCATCGTGGCGACGGTGATCAGCACGAGGTAGGTGGCGGAGAGCTCCGTCTGCTCCCCCGTCTTGGCGGCGATCTCGTCCCAGACGACGGCGTCCGCCCCGCTGCCCGGCGCCTCCCGGGCGGCCCGCTCCGCGGCGGTGGAGATCGTCAGCTCGACGTCGGCGGCGGAGATCCCGCCCTGCGCCTCGACGCCGAACTCCTGCAACGTGCGCAGCACGCCGTCGGCGCTCTCGCGCACGACGTCGCACAGGATCAGGTCACCGCACGGTTGGCGGGCCGCGCCCGCGAGCACCGCCAGATGGGTCACGCCGGGTTCCGTGGCGAGCAGGTCCGCCACCGCCTCGGATCGGTCCGGCGGCGCGATCACCCTCAGGTGCAGCACGTCTCTCCTCTCGCCTGAGCGTGTCCGGACTCTACTGACCTGCCCGCTCGTGGTCGTACCCGTGTCCTCACTCGTACCTCGGCGGTTGTTCCGACGGGATGAGTGTGCCTGTTTGGGGTCTCTCTCACGTCTGTGCCTGATACAACCCTTTTGTGACGACTGACCGATTCAGCGGGAGGTAGCAACGGTGCCGGTTCCTGGTCTGGTGACGCCTGAACGCCCGCCACGATCGGTCCGACCGGATCGGGGCAAGCGGGCCCTCGACGTCGCCGCGGCGGCCTTCCTGCTGGTGCTGCTCGCACCGGTGATGGCGGTCGTCGCGCTGCTCGTCGCCGCGGGGCTGGGCCGCCCGGTGCTGTTCCGCCAGCGCCGCGCCGGCCGTCACGGCGAGCCGTTCGAGCTGGTCAAGTTCCGGACAATGCGTCCACTCGACCCGCGACGCGGACTGGTGGCGGACGCGGAGCGGCTCACCCCCCTGGGGCGCTGGCTACGGTCCACCAGCCTGGACGAGTTGCCCACGCTCTGGAACGTGCTGCGGGGCGACATGAGCCTCGTCGGCCCCCGCCCGCTGCTGCCGGAATACCTGTCCCGCTACTCCTCCCACCAGGCTCGCCGGCACGAGGTACGGCCCGGCGTCACGGGCCTCGCCCAGGTCCGCGGCCGCAACGGCCTGAGCTGGGAGGAGAAGTTCGACCTCGACGTGGAGTACGTCGAGACCCACAGCCTCCGGCTCGACCTGTCGATCCTGGTCGCGACGGTCCGTACCGTGCTGCGGCGCGAGGGGATCTCGGCGGCCGGCGTCGCCACCGCACCGGAGTTCCTCGGCACCCCGGCCGGTCCGGCGCCGCGGTACGCCGAGGCGGCCACGTCGTCGTCGGTGCCGCGCGGACCGGCGGTGACGGTACGGCAGGGCGGACGCCGATGACGCGCACGGTGTACCTCTCCCCGCCCGACGTCGGGCCGCTGGAGGAGTCGTACCTCATCGCCGCCCTGCGCTCGGGCTGGGTCGCCCCCGTCGGTCCCGACCTGGAGGCCTTCGAACGCGACGTCGCCGACCGGGTGGGCACCCGCGGAGCGGTGGCGGTCAGTTCCGGCACGGCGGCGCTGCACCTGGCCCTGCTCGGGGTCGGCGTCGAGCCCGGAGCCGTGGTGGTCGTCCCCACGCTGACATTCGTGGCGACCGCGAACGCGGTCCGGTACACCGGCGCCCGGCCGGTCTTCGTCGACTGTGACCCGCGTACCGGCAACGTCGACGTCCCGCTCCTCGCGGATCTGCTGCAGCGGCTGCGCGCCCGGGGCGAGCGGATCGCCGCGGTCGTCCCGGTCGACATGTTCGGCGCGTGCGTGGACTACACGTCGCTCCTGCCGGCCTGTGAGGACGCCGGGGTGCCCGTGGTGGAGGACGCGGCCGAGGCCCTCGGAGCCACGCACCGCGGCCGGGCGGCGGGATCCTTCGGTCGCGTCGGCGCGCTGTCGTTCAACGGCAACAAGATCATGACCACGTCCGGCGGCGGGATGCTCGTCTCCGACGACCTGTCGCTGCTGACCCGGGCCCGGCACCTGGCGACCCAGGCCCGCGAACCCGCGGCGCACTACGAGCACCGCGAGACCGGGTACAACTACCGGCTCAGCAACCTGCTGGCGGCACTGGGCCGGGCTCAGCTCGTGCGGCTGGACGGGATGATCGGCCGCCGCCGGCAGTTGCGCGACCGGTACGCGAAACTCTTCGCCCCGGTGCCGGGCGTCGAACTCGTCGGCGCGGACGACGCCGCGTCGAACTGCTGGCTCACCGTCATCCGGGCCCGGCCCGACCAGTCCGGCTGGCGCGCCGCCGACCTGGCCGCGCATCTCGCCGCCCGGGACATCGAGACGCGTCCGGTGTGGAAGCCGATGCACCGGCAGCCCGCGTACGCGGGATCGGAGAGCCTGCTCACCGGCGCCGCCGACGACCTGTTCGCCGAGGGGCTGACGCTGCCCAGCGGCAGCGCCCTCACCGAGCGCCAGATCGGCGCCGTGCTCGGCGCGATCGACGAGTTCCTGACCGTCCGGACGGGAGTGTCGCCCGCGTGACACCACTGGTGATCGTGGGCTGCGGCGGCCACGGTCGGGAGGTGCTGACCATCGCACGGGCGGTGGTCGCCGCCGGCGGACCCCGCTGGCACCTGGCCGGATTCCTCGACGACCGGCCCGCCGAGGAGAACCTGAAGCGCGTCCAGCGCCTGGACGTGCCGTACCTGGGTGGGCTGGCCTGGCTGCGCGACGCGCCACCGGACACCCACCACGTCATCGGGATCGGCGACCCGCGGGTGCGCCGCGCGGTGGCGGCGCGGGTCGACGCGTACGCGACGCCGGCCGCGAGCCTCGTCCACCCGGACGCCACCGTGGGCCCGGACACCCGGTACGGACCGGGGTTCGTCGCCTTCCCGGGGGCCCGGGTCACCACCAACGTCGCCCTGGGGCGGCACGTGCACCTCAACCAGAACGCCACCGTGGGGCACGACAGCGTGCTCGCCGACTTCGTGTCGGTCAACCCGCTCGCCGCCGTCTCCGGGGACTGCCGGCTGGCGGAGGGCGTTCTGGTGGGCACCACGGCGGCCGTGCTCCAAGGCCTCCAGGTGGGACGGGACAGCACCGTCGGAGCCGGCGCCTGCGTGGTGCGGGACGTGCCGGAGGGCGTCGTGGTCAAGGGGGTTCCCGCGCGCTGATCCCGGCACCTCCCCGGCAGCAGCCCATGGCTGAATGGACCGCGTTCGCGGCAAATCGCCCAAACAATTACTTATAGGCTGCAACAAGGATAAAAAGTACAAAAGTCCTTCTGCCCCTCGGGTGGAAGCGGTCGGAGACGGGAGCAAGACATGCCGCAGGACACCGGAAGCGACGAACGTGCCGCCCAGAGGTCCCGCCGGGGCCGGGCGCGCCGCCGCGCCCTGGGTTTCCTCGCCACCGACACCGCCGCCTGGGTGGGCGGCTTCGTCACCGCCGTCTGGACCCGGTACGAGTTCCACCTACCTCCCGGTCAACTCAGCCGGGCGGCCACCGTCGGCGGCATCGCCGCGCTGATGTACGTGGCGGTCGCCGCGGTACGCCGGCTCCACTCGGGACGCCACCCGCTCGGCAGCCTCCAGGACGTGCAGGGACTCGCCGGCACGGCCACCGCGACCGCCGCCGTCCTGCTGATCGGTCTGCTGCCGTCGCCCGACCGGCCGGTCCCGGCCAGCACCCCCGTGGTGGGCGGTGCGCTCGCCCTGCTGTTCATGCTCTCCGCGCGGTTCGCGTACCGGCACCGTCACGACCTGGCGATGCGGCCCGACGTCCGCTCCTCGACACCCGTGCTGCTGTTCGGGCTCGGTGACGCCGGTCAGGGGCTGCTGCGGGCGATGCTGGGCGACCCGCGCGGCCGGTACCTGCCGGTCGGCGCGCTCGACGACGACCCCGACAAGCGCAACCTGCGCATCGGCGGCGTCCGCGTGCTCGGCGGCCGGGAGGACATCGCCGAGGCGGTCCGGCGCACCGGCGCCACCACCGTGATCTTCTCCGTCGCCAACGCCGACGCCGCGCTGATCCGGCAGATCCGTGAGGCCACCCTCCAGACCGGCGCCGCGTTCAAGGTGCTGCCGCCGGTCCGGGACCTGGTCGACCACCGGATCACCGTGACCGACGTCCGCGACGTCCAGATCAGCGACCTGCTCGGGCGTCGCCAGGTGGTCGGCGACCTGCCGCTGACCGACAACAGCCTGGCCGGCCTGCGGGTCCTGGTCACCGGCGCCGGCGGCTCGATCGGGTCGGAGCTGTGCCGGCAGGTCATGACGGCCGACCCGGGCGAGTTGATGATGCTCGACCGCGACGAGTCGGCCCTGCACGCCCTGCAGATGTCGCTGAACGGGCGGGCCCTGCTGGACGGGCCGGAGCTGATCCTCGCCGACCTCCGCGACGACGAGCGCATCCGGCGGATCGTGCGGGAGCGGCGGCCGGACGTCATCTTCCACGCCGCGGCCCTGAAGCACCTCACCCTCCTGCAGCGGCACCCGGGCGAGGCGGTCATGACGAACGTGTGGGGCACGCTCAGCGTGCTGGACGCGTGCCGGGACGTCGCCAAGTTCGTGAACATCTCGACCGACAAGGCCGCCGACCCGATCAGCGTCCTCGGCTACTCCAAGCGGATCACCGAACGGCTCACCGCCCACGCCGCGTCCCGCTTCCCCGGCACCTTCCTCAGCGTCCGCTTCGGCAACGTGCTGAGCAGCCGCGGCTCGGTGGTCACCGCCTTCCAGAAGCAGATCGAGGCCGGCCGTCCGCTCACCGTCACGCACCCGGAGGTGACCCGCTACCTGATGACCGTGCAGGAGGCGGTGCACCTGGTGCTGCAGGCCGCCGAGATCGGCCGGGACGGCGAGGCGCTGGTGCTCGACATGGGTGAGCCGGTGCGGATCGCCGACCTGGCCCGCCAGATGGCCGAACAGGCTGCGAGCACCGTGCCGATCGTCTACACCGGACTCCGCCCCGGCGAGAAGCTGCACGAGGACCTGTTCGGCACCGGCGAGGTCGACACCCGTCCGCTGCACCCGCTGATCTCGCACGTCGCGGTGCCGGCGCTGGACCCGCTGGAGGTGAGCGGGCTCGACCCGTACGACGACCCGGAGAAGGTGGTGGCACAGCTCGCCCAACTCTGCCACCCGCCGGTCCGGCCCGCCGGCCGGACGATGCAGGTGCCGCTCTCGCGCTGACCGCCGGCAAGACGGAGCGGGCCGGCGACCCGAAGGTCGCCGGCCCGCTCCGCATTTCTGCCCCTGGCCGCCGTTCGCCGCCGCCAGCGGGGACGGTCGTGGGGGGAGCGACCGGATCAGCGGCGGATGCCCGCCCAGTCGTGGTGCCGGCGGACGGTCGACAGGATGAAGTCGACGACCCGGCGGGAGGTGTCCGGGACCCGGTAGTCGACCGGACAGGGCACCCCGTGGATGCCGACCTGGTCGACGGTCACCCGGACCGCCTCCACGACGCCCTCCGGGTCCAGGCCGGTCATGATGATGCCGCCGGCGTCCAGCGCCTCCGGACGTTCGATCGACTCGCGCAGCGTCACCGCGGCGAAGCCGAGGATCGCCGCCTCCTCGCTGATCGTGCCGCTGTCGGAGAGCGTGCAGTACGCCTTCGTCTGCAGGTGCACGTAGTCGAACAGGCCGAACGGCTCGTGGAAGGCGATCCCGTCCAGCACCGTCGCGTCCGGCGCCAGCGCCTCCAGCCGCTTGCGGGTCCGCGGATGCGTGGAGACCAGCACCGGGTACCCCCAGCGGTCGCGGACCGCCCGCAGGCAGTCCAGCAGCCGCGCGAGCCGGTCCGGGCGGTCCACGTTCTCCTCGCGGTGCGCGCTGACCAGGAAGTACCGGCCCGGCGTGAGATCCAGCTGGCGCAGGATCGTCGAGGCGGCGATGTCCGCCCGGTAGTGTTCCAGCACCTCACGCATGGGCGAGCCGGTGTGCAGGATCCGGCGCGGGTGCAGCCCCTCGGCGAGCAGGTTGCGCCGCGCGTGCTCGGTGTAGACGAGGTTGAAGTCCGCGACGTGGTCGACCAGCCGGCGGTTCGTCTCCTCCGGCACGTTGAGGTCGAAGCAGCGGTTACCGGCCTCCATGTGGTAGACCGGCACCCGCATCCGGCGGGCCATCAGCGCCCCGATGCAGCTGTTCGTGTCACCGAGGACGAGCAGGGCGTCCGGCCGCAGCTCGGCGATGGCACCCTCCATGCCGACCAGCACGCCACCGAGCACCCGGCCGAGCGACGACGTGTCGACGCGGAGGAAGCGGTCCGGCTCCCGGATCCGCAGTTCCTTGAAGAAGATGTCGGACAGCGAACTGTCCCAGTTCTGTCCCGTGTGGACCAGCACGTGGTCCACCGCCTCGTCCAGCCGGGCGATCACCCGGGAGAGTCGGATGATCTCCGGCCGGGTGCCCACCACCGTCATCACGCGGGTCATGACCGTCCTCTCTGCGCTGCCACCTTGGTGAAGATGTCCTCGAACTGGTCGACACCGACCCGCAGGCACATCCGCTCCTGGTAGGCCCGTCGGGCCCGCTGCCCCATGGCGGCGCGGTCGGCCGCCGGTGTGTCGGTCGCCAACAGGAAACGACCCGCGAGCGCCGCCCAGTCCTCCGGCGGGCAGACGAGGCCGGACCCGGTCGAGTCGACCAGGGCGGCCGCGTCCCCACCGAGCGAGGCGATCACCGGGGCGCCGCACGCCAGCGCCGCCTGCAACTTCGACGGGACGGTGCCACGCAACGCCGGCAGGTCCCGCAGGCAGACCAGCTGCCAGTCGGCCGCCGCGTACAGGTCGGCCATCTCCTCGGGGGCGCGGCGGCCGACGAACCGGACGTTGTCGGCGCCCAGCTCGGCGGCGAGCCGGCGCGCCTCGTCCTCGCCGGCGCCCGAGCCGACCAGGACCAGGTCCACCTGGTCCCGGACGGCGGCCGCCGCGCGGATCGCCGTGTCCACGCCCTGCAGCAGGCCGAGGTTCCCGGCGAACATCACCGTGCACCGACCCCGGTGGCCGAGCGCCGCCCGGGCCGCGTCGGTGGCCGGCACGGGCCGGAACAGGACGTCGTCGGTCCAGTTCCACACCACGCGTACGCGGTCCGGATCGGCGCCCCGCTCCACCACCAGGTCCGCCATCGCGGGTGAGATCACCACGACGGCGGACGCCAGCCGGTACGTCGTCCGCATGAGAGCGTCCAGGCCACTCGCCACCGCCCGACCGGCCAGGCCCGTCGGGGCCATCCCGGACTGCAGTACGGACTCCGGCCACATGTCCTGCACGTGCAGGACGATCGGCGTCCGCCGGGCGGCCCGGACCAGCGCAGCAGCGGCGATCGCGGTCGGCGGCGGGTGGTAGACGTAGGTGACGTCGACGCCGCCCAACCACCTCGGCCCGGCGAGCGCGCTGCTGGCGCCGAAGGAGACGTGGCTGGCCGCCCGGCGTAGCGCCGAGGTGTCGTGGCTCGGGTACGCGGGAACCCGCCGCACCGCGACGGGTCCCTGCGCCTCGACATGCCGCCAGCGCTGCCGCCAGCCCGGGTAGATCCGCCCGTGCGGATAGCTTGGAAAGGTGGTGAGCACCCGGACGTCGTGACCGCGGGCGGCCAGTTGCTGGGCCAGGTTGCCGGGGATGAACACACCCTCCGGCGGGTACCACTGGCTGACCAGGCCGACCTTCACGCGACGACCGCCACGGGCTTCGGGATCGTCGCCTCCACCGGTTCCGGCCAGGTGTCGGGGCGCCCCGGGTCGAACAGTTCGTTGGTCCAGAACAGGGTGACCAGTTCGTCGTCGCCGGTGTTGACCAGCTTGTGCACCCACATGGTGGGCATGTCCACCAACACGGGCGCGTCGCCGGACACGGGGAACCGCACCACCTCGGTGTCGCAGACCCGGCGCAGGCTGATCTCCGCCGTTCCGCGCAGCACCACGAACCGCTCCACCTTGGCGAGGTGGAAGTGGTCGCCGCGGGTCACGCCCGGATGCGTCGTCGAACAGAACGTCTGCCCCGCTCCCCCGTGCACCTTCACCGTCTCGACCAGTTCGCCGCGCGCATCGGCGCGACGCGGCGGGACGAGTGGGTACCGCTCCGGGAAACAGTGCGACCGGTAGGTGTTGAAGAGGCGCACGTCGTGCCGGTCCGCCAGGGTGGGAATCTCGCCGGTCCGGTAGGTCGCGGCCATCCCGGCCAGCCGGTCGGCGAGGTCGTGGACATTCGTACGCAGGGGCGGCATCGTCGGATCCCAGGAGCCGGCGGCCGGCACGCCGGCGAGCCGGGCGGCGGCGTCGGTCACGTGCACCAGGCCGAGTTCCCGGTCGGCGTGCACCTCCGGCTGCCCACCATCCGCCAGCAGGCGGCAGAACGTGGCGACCGCGGAGTTGTAGTGCGGGCGGCCGTGTTCGCCGTACAGGTTGGGCAGCAGCACGTCATCGACAGGCAGGCCGGTGTCCGCGAGGATCCGCGCGGCGGCCGCCTTCGCCTCGCCGTACGGCGTGCCGTTGCCGGCCTGCACCGAGTTCGCGTACACGACGGACCCCGGCGGGACCTCGGCGGCGCGCAACCCGGCCGCGAGCTGCGTGGCGAGCCGGAGGTTGCCGCCCCTGACCTCCGCCGGGTCGCCGCGGTTGATCCCGGCCAGGTGCAGCACGCGGTCGACGCCGGACACCTTTGCCGCGACCGCCTGTGGATCGGCGAGGTCGGCGCGGGTGACGACGGCCGGCTCCGGCCAGCCAAGGGCCCGCAGCAGTACCCGCACGTGCCAGCCGAGGAAGCCCCCGGCGCCGGTGACGGCGAGTCTCAACACGCCAGCACCGGATCCCGCAGGGCCAACTCCGCGCGGACCTCGGGCAGCGTCTTCAGCAG